>JBKQWF010000311.1:0-7310 GCA_052139695.1 Limisphaerales bacterium | reverse complement strand
CAATCCTCAACCACCCTGGAGAAGTTCCTGGCCTGCTGCGCCATTCCAGCGGCGCGAGGCGGACGGCGCCTCGCGCATCAAGCGCTCTACCCCCGTGTGGCGGCGCCGATCCTCATGGCTTGCCGTTGGGGCGACGCGGGCGCAAAGCGGGCGTCCGCCTTGCCAGGAATGGCGGGAGGTGTGCGGAACTTGCACCGCGCCTCCGCCAAGCTCAGACCGGCGACTTCGATTCGTTTGGCATCGTTCGTTCCAAGGCCCGCTTCCGCGGCCCAGCGCAAGTGGTTTTCGCCGGGAAACGGGAATTGGCCCGGCCCGACTGTGGCGTCGTACCCCATCGCGGCAGCGCAGACCGCGTCGGTGCAGACGGGGTTGCGGCCCACGAAAAGCAATTTTGGCTGGAGGGCCTGGACATTCTCGATCCAAGGGCCTTCGCCGCCCGTAATCGTGTTGACGCCGTCAATGATGGCCAAGTCCACCGGTCGGGCGCCGAGCAGGTCCGCCACGATGCGCGGCACACGCGCGGTGGCCACGTTGGGCGGGTTGGCTCCTATTTGAGCGGGCACTCCCGCGGGCAGCGGACGGCGGTTCTCATGCAACGGCCCCACCCGCGCCTCGACGGAATCCTCGTTAGGCGCGTCGTCGCCGTAGAGCGCCGTCGGCGTGATGCCGAACACATTTTTGCAACTCATGGTCACGCCGCCCACCGCGTGGTCTTTCATCTTGCCGACGGAGACGAACACGTCCGTGTGCTCATACCACCCGTTCAACTCGAATGCTGGGAAGAGGTAACCGCCCCACGGCACGCTGAGCTTGCTATAGGACTTCCAAGTGCCGCGGTTGCGCGTATTTTCAAATACGACCTTGTGCCCGCCGGCCGCCCGCAGGACGGGCAAGTCCCACCCGGCGCGCGCCAGCACGGTCTCAACGGGTTCGTGGTGATACCAAGCCTCGACGATGGCGATGCGCCGCGCCCCTGCCCGGTCCAACGCGGCGCAGAGAGCAGCCACAACATTCGGATGGATATGATAAGTTCGCGATGCCGGCAGCCCCAATAATTCTTGTGCCGGGCCAGTCATGTTCACCTTCACGGTCACGGTTTTGTCACGCACTAAGCGGCCGATGCCGCCGATGGCGTCAAGCGCCGCGTCCATTTTCTCCCGCACCACTGCCGGTTCGTAGGAAGGGCACCGCTGGATGGCGACGGGCAGGCTGGGAGCGAGCGCCGCCCGCCGTGGCAGATTTGCCGGTGGTGGGACTTCTTCGGCGCGCAAGAGCGATGGCCAGCCGCCGGCCGCCCACAGCCCAAGAACCCCGGCGCTTCGCGCCAGCCATTCGCGCCGGCTGAGGGTGGAGCGGAGTTGCCGTTGACAGACGAAACCGTGGTAACCATAGGGACGTTGAGGATTCATGGTGTTCTTTTGCCGCGAGGTGATGCCAAGCCGCCGCGCGTGAATTGCCCGCGCGCTTTGAAGCCACAGTTGTGGCGGTTGGAGATGGCGACTTTGACCATAAGCTCAAATAAAGCACATCTTTGGCAAACTGAATAGTCCAAAACGACCTCGAATTCTACTCGGTGGAGCCTGGTGTCATAACACTTGTCACTTCGCTTTTGCCGCCGGCTGCTGGGCGTCGCCGCTTTGCTCGATCCTTGCCTGCGCTGTCACTTCCACCGCGGGTTGCAATACGAAGCCGGCTCGTCGCCGACAGGCAGATCGCGAGCCATTCTGGCCAAATCCAAGAACCGGCGATGGCGCGGGGTCTTATTGTGTTGATTGTGGCGTGTGGTCCAGGATGAGCTTCAGGGTGGCATCAGCGCCGTTGAGCGCGGCGTCGAAGCTGGCCGTGACTTCGCCCTGGCCGTCGGGCAAAGAGAACGTAAAAGACCAGAGGCCGGCAAGCAGCCCATGGCCGTTGATCCAAAAGAGACCCGGACAGGATCTTTCGAGTATGCCAGGAGCTGGACCTGACTTTCCGTTTTGGCGGGAAATTCATTTGCCAGCGGCATTGATATTGATGTTGATGTTGATGTTGTCAGAGTCTGTGCTTGCGAAGGGGTGGTTGACATTATTCAAACCCCAATCCCGATCTTTCAAGAAAACTGCAGGTTTTTGCAAGAACAAGCCCGCTCGCGTTGAATTATATAGGAGACTCGGGCTCGGATCGAGCCCGGTGTCGCCGAAACAGGCCTTTCCATGACCTTATGAAACCGACGCGAAGGCAACGTGTGATGCGTTCGACTAACGGCGCTCCCTCCAACAATCAACCGAGGTCTCTTTTACCAAGCCGGCAGACTTAACTTGGCTGACTTGATAAGCTTCATGAGTAACTCTCAATTGTTGTCGTGGCAGCAAATATTGTGCATTGACCAAAATTATTCCGCAAAAGTACGCTTGCCCCCGAAAAAACCGTTCTGGAACCGCGCCTTAGAAATCTTACTCAGCTGGTTTATGAATGTTCAGCAGGAAGTGAGTGTAAAGCACCTTGCTGGCTTGAGCTTTATCCGGCAAGGGCTTTGGATTTTATCGAGAAGTCGCCCCGCTTTACTCTCGCGGCAAAACGCTGCTCTGTCCGTCCCGTCTCCTCTCGTTAGGCAAAACTTGTAACCAAACAGATTATGAAAAAAATCAATCAGGAACCGGTCACCTTAGAGGTTCTCCCAGACGCAAAAGCCGGAGGACTATATGCCTGGGCGATGAACCGACTCGAACGAACTATCCTATGGCTGCCTCTAGCCGCGGTCTTTCTTCCGCTGTCAACTGCCCTAGCCCAGACCCAGAGCGTGACGTTCACGAATGACACTCTCATCGAGGCCTCGGATGCGAGCCACGATGGGCAGAACATTGTTGTCAGCAATTGCAACCTGACGGTGAATGGCCAGCATAGTTTTGCCAGCCTCAACCTCATCAGCAATGCGACACTCACTCATTCGCCCGCGCCGAACGGAGAAACTGACAATAAAATTGACATTGCTATCAATGGGGATGTGCTCGTCGATGCTTCGAGCAAGGTTCTGGCAGATGGTTTGGGCTATTCCGCGACGCAAGGGCCTGGTGCGGGAATTCGGAACAGTTGGGCCGCAGGTGGTGGCTACGGCGGCATGGGGGGAACCTACAACGCCGCCGGCGGGAGAGGGTACGGGTTACTGGCGGCGCCGGCTGATTTCGGCAGCGGCGGCAGTGACGACGGTTCCAGCGGTGGCGGCGCTATTCATCTGGCCGTAGGCGGAACTCTGGACCTGGACGGCACCATCACTGCGGCTGGTTTGACGGGGAGCAGCAGTCTGTCGGGCGGCAGCGGTGGGAGCATTTGGCTGGAGGCGACGACAATCGGAGGCACTGGAAGTATTCAAGCCAACGGCGGTTTTGGCGCCGATAACGGCGGCGGCGGCGGACGCATCGCCATTTTCTATCACAACGACTCCTTCTCGGGAACGACAACGGCTTGGGGTGGAACTGAGGTTGACGGCGGAGAGGTTGGGGGTGCAGGGACTGTTTTTTCCAAAGAAACTTCCAGCACAATGGCCTCTGTGGTCTTGGAGAATAATGGCAATATTGGGGCTGGGACCTCCGCGGATGAGATCGAAGGCGGGAGTTTAGACGTGACCGTTGTCAATGCAGCACAAGCGATTCTATATGGCGGAGAGACATGGACCATCGGCCAATTGCAGGTCGGAACTAACAGCAGTGTCCTGTGTTTTGGGACCAATAATACAGGGCTGGCAAGCAATGAATGGGCCGGCACGGGAGTGACCATTGCCGCGCAGTCCATCACTGTGGACGCTGGCGGGACGATAAGCGCCGACGGGCAAGGCTACGCGGCGGGGCAAGGTCCCGGGGCTGGGATTCGGGCTACTTGGGCTGGGGGAGGTGGACACGGCGGCATGGGAGGCGCGGCAAATGCTAGCGGGGGCGGTGCCTACGGTTCCCTGACCCAACCGACGGAATTGGGCAGCGGCGGCGCTGATGCCGGCAATCCCGGCGGGGGGGCCATTAGACTCGTCATCGCTGGAAGCCTGCAAATGAATGGCACCCTCACGGCCAACGCGGTTCACTATGGCAATCATGGCGGCGGCGCGGGCGGCAGCATTTGGATTGAAGCCGGCACTTTGGCTGGAGATGGCATCATTCAAGCCAATGGCGGACAGGGGGGCAATGACAATGGGGGCGGCGCTGGCAGGATCGCGGCCATTTATCAGGTCAACAACTATTCCGGAACAGTCACGGCTTGGGGGGGCCTTAATGGCCAAGGCGGCAGCGTGATCGGCGGGGCCGGCACAATTGTCTGGCAATGTTTGACTAACGCCTCTAGCTACGTGACGCTTGACAATGACGGCCACGTCGGAGCTTACACGCCAGGGGAACTTATTGAGGGGACGAATTTGATCGTGACGGTAACGAATGGAACGCAAGTAGCCATTAATGGGGGCGAGACCTGGGCGGTAAACCAATTGCTCGTGGCAACGAACAGCACGGTGCTGTGCTTTTCAACCAATAATACAGGGCCAGTCAGCAACGAATGGGTCGGCGGCGGGGTGGCCATTGCCGCGCAGTTCGTCACCGTGGATTCTGGTGGAACGATAAGCGCTGACGGGCAAGGCTACGCGGCGGGGCAAGGTCCTGGGGCTGGAGTCCGGTTCACCTGGGCCGGCGGCGGCGGGCATGGCGGGATGGGAGGCACGGCCAACGCGGGTGGTGGCAGCGCCTATGGTTCCCTGACGCAACCGACGGAATTGGGCAGCGGCGGCGCGGATGCCGGCAATCCCGGCGGGGGGGCCATTAGGTTCATCGTCTCTGGAAGCATGCATGTGGATGGAATAATTACCGCCAGCGCCCTTCATTTCGCCGACCATGGCGGCGGCGCTGGCGGCAGTATATGGATCAAAACGGGTGCCTTGGCTGGCGTTGGCACAATTCAGCCAATGGCGCCCAGGGCGGCAACGACAACGGCGGCGGCGGTGGCAGAATTGCCATCAATTGTCAAGTCAGCAACTACTCTGGAACAGTGTCGGCCTGGGGTGGTCTCAACGGTCAGGGTGGGAGCGTCGGCGGCGGGGCCGGCACGGTTTATTGGCAGGGCGCCGGCGCCTCTGGGCGCGTTGTCCTGGATAACGCGGGTAACAAGGGAACCTACAGCCCGGCGGACTTGATGGAAGGAGCCAATTTAACGGTCGTCGTCACAAACGGCACGCAAGTAGCCGTTGGCGGCGGGGAGACTTGGACTGTCGGGCAACTCGTGCTTGCTTCGAATACCACGGTCTGGTGTTGGAGCAGCAACGCGGCAGGTCAGGTTAACAATCAGTGGGCCGGTGTCGGCGCTACCATTCAGGCGCAAAGCATGGAGATCGCGGCCGGGGCCGATCTGGATGCCGATGGCCAAGGCTACGCGTCAGCGCAAGGGTCGGGAGCGGGGGTTCGCAATAGCTGGGCTGGGGGCGGTGGGCATGGCGGCATGGGTGGCACGGCCAATGCCAGCGGTGGCAGTGCCTACGGCTCATTGACCCAACCCATTGAATTAGGCAGCGGAGGATCCGATAGTGGCAATCCGGGCGGCGGGGCTATCAAACTCATCGTTTCTGGAACTTTGCTGGTGGACGGTCTCATCACAGCCAACGCCGTTCATCTCGCCAACCATGGCGGCGGAGCTGGCGGCAGTATATGGATTAAGACAGGCACCTTGGCTGGCGCGGGCATAATTCAGGCCAATGGCGCCCAAGGAGGCAATGACAACGGCGGCGGCGGCGGCCGAATTGCGATTGATTATCAAGTCAACGATTACTCCGGGACGGTTACCGCCTGGGGCGGACTCAATGGCCAAAGCGGCAGCGTGGTGGGCGGCGCGGGCACAATTCTCTGGCAAGGTGTCAACAATCCGCTCGCCTCTGTGATGTTGGACAACGGCGGCTACCCTGGCGCTTACACGCCGGCCGACTTGATCGAAGGGACCAACTTGGTGGTCAGCGTGACGAACGGCACGCAAGTGGTTATTGAGGGCGGCGAGACCTGGACGGTGAATCAGTTGTTCGTAGCCACAAACAGCGCGATATTTTGTTTTTCAACCAACAACACAGCACTAGTCAATGAACGATGGGCGGGTAGCGGGGTGACCATTGCCGCCCAGTCTGTCATGGTTAACGCTGGAGGCACGATTACTGCCGACGGCTTTGGTTACGTTGCCGGGGCTGGGCCGGGTGCGGGAATCCGAGGGGCTTGGGGCGGTGGCGGTGGATATGGCGGCATGGGTGGAACCGTTAACGCGAGCGGCGGGGAGACGAATGGGTCATTGAATGAGCCTTTGGACCTTGGCAGTGGCGGCAGCGACGGCGGCGCGAACGGGGGCGGCGCCATTCAAATGATCGTCCCTGAGACCTTGCAAGTGGATGGGTTGATCACGGCCGGCGGCGTTGGTTCGGCGTGGACAGGCGGCAGCGGTGGCAGCATTTGGCTGGAAGTGGGCACACTCTCCGGCAACGGAATGGTCCGCGCTGATGGCGGCCCGGCCGGAAACAACGGTGGCGGCGGCGGTCGAATCGCCATCTATTACTGGTCCATGATGGGCCTTGCTGATTCGCAGATCACAGTCAATGGAGGGTCGTCTTCAGGTCAGCCGGGCACGCTCTTTGTCAGTTCAAAACCATATTTCGTGCTGTCCAACGAACCGCCTTATTTCCATGGTTCAACCCAGCTTTCCTGGACCGGCGCCGCGATCGATCCCAATATCGCCGATAGCGTGCGGGTGACGATTTCTCGTGGCGGCTCGGTCTTCTTTTCAGCCGACTATCCGGCTCTTCCGCCAGCGGTTGTTTCCTGGAACTCGGCTGGCGTGCCGGATGGAGTTTACCTGCTGGCTATGGCTTTGCTTGATTCCTCCAGCGCACTGATCAGCCAGGTGAGCCAGGATATCCTGGTGAACAATTCCGTCGCTTGGCACGAGGGCGCCTTATTGACCAGCCAGACATGGGCCAGCAACACTGTCCACGTGATTGACCAGAATATTGTGATCCCTGGCGGAGTGACTTTGACGCTGGCTCCAGGCGCCATTATCAAGTTCGTCAAGGGGGCGGGGATTACGGTGCAATCCAACGGATTGCTCAATGCCAGCGGTGCCACGGCCGCCGCGCCGATTGTTTTTACCTCCCTCGCCGACGACTCTGTCGGAGGCGACAGCAATGAGGATGGGAACAATTCGCTAGGACGCACCTTTTCATTTTTGTAAACGCCAAGAGACGGGGGATTTGGAAAGAATCAGCGCCCGCAAGCGCTCCTGGCCGCCATTGCGATGGAGGAACTGCTTTTGAAATTTTCCAGTGGTGG
>JBKQWF010000310.1:0-74745 GCA_052139695.1 Limisphaerales bacterium | reverse complement strand
CAGGTGTCCGAACGAAGCACCAGTTGCCGCTGCTGGTAGGATTGTTGCTCGGCTTTGCGCTGGGCTAATCGACACGCAGCGGCGGCTATCTGGCGCCAGGCGGGCGACTTGCCGGCGACGGCCTTCCGGGCGACGGTTCCAAGGATGCGAGGCAGAAATCGCTGGATGATCTCGTCGTCCATCGAGAAAAAAAACTGTCCGCTGCCGGCATCGCCCTGGCGGCCTGCCCGGCCGAGAAGCTGGCGGTCCACGCGCGCCGATTCATGGGGTTCGGTGCCGATGACATGCAGACCGCCCAAGGCGGCGACTCCGCGGCCCAGTTTGATATCCGTGCCGCGGCCGGCCATGTTGGTGGCGATTGTAATGTTTCCGGGTTCGCCGGACATGGCGACGATGATGGCTTCGTCTTTGTGACGGGTGGCATTGAGGATGCGGCAGGGAAGGCTTCGTTCGGCCAGCAACAGCCCGAGATTCTCGCTGGCCTGAACGCTACGCGTGCCGACCAGGATGGGGCGGCCGGTGAGATGGAGGCGTTCGATCTCCAGCGCGATCTCCCGCCATTTGCTCTTACTATCTAGAAAAACGCGCTCCGGCCAGTTGGCGCGCTGGCTGGGCTGGTTGGGCGGAACGGCCACCACGGGCAATTTATAGATGCGCCAGAATTCGGCGGCGGCCTCGTGCGCGGTGCCGGTCATCCCCGCCAGGCGGCGAAAGCAGCGAAAGAACCGCTGAAAACTCAGGCGCGCAATGGTTTCCGCCGGGTTGCTGATGGGAAGCAGTTCCTTTGCTTCGATGGCTTGATGGAGACCTTGGCGCCAGGAGCGTTGCGCCATTTGCCGGCCAGTAAACTCGTCCACAATGACGACCTTGCCTTCGTCGATGATATATTGCTTGTCGCGCAAAAAGAATTCGCGCGCCGTCAGCGCCTGGCGAATGATCTCTTCCCTGCGGTCAACGCCTTGCCAGAAACCGTCCAACTCGCCGCAGAGGGAGGCCAGCTTGTCCTGGCCAGCGCGGCTGAGGCGGATTTCGCGATATTGGCGGTCCACTTGGTAATCCGTCGCCGCGTCGAGGCGGGAAACAATTCGCGCGGCGACCTTAACGGCGATTTCCAGCCTCGCGTTCTTGTGACTGGCAGAGATGATCAAGGGCGTCGCAGCCTCGTCGATCAATAAACTGTCCGCTTCGTCGATAATGGCCGTGTGCAGCCCGCGCATCACGAGCTGGTCTGCCGCAGCCCGGAGCGGCGAACGGGCCAGCTCCAGAATCAGATGCCGCGAGGGCGTCGCGAGATGGGCCAGGTGCAGGCGGTCCCGGAGAAAATCGGCGAGCAATTCCTTGCTCGTCACGTAGGTCACATCCGCCTGGTAGCCCTTCAAACGCGCGGCCGGGTCCATCTCGGCGGTCACCCAGCCCACGCGGACGCCGCAGAAAGAATACAGCGGCCGCATCCATTCCGCGTCGCGCTCGACCAGGTAATCATTGACCGTGACAATGTGGCAGGGATGCCGGGTCCAACCCGCCAGCACGGCCGCCAGTCCGGCGGTCAGGGTTTTCCCTTCGCCTGTGCCCATTTCCGCCAGGCAGCCTTGATGGAGCGCAAGAGCGCCCATCAATTGCACGACGAAGGGGCGAAGGCCCAGTTTTCGTTCCGCTGCCTCGCGCACTGCGGCCAAGGCGATTGGAACGAGGCTCGAAACGTTTCTCCCTCCGCGCCGGAACTGTTGGCGGAATTCCATCAGCTCGTCGTGCAGTTTGGCGTCACTCATTTCACTCCATCGCACCGCCTGGGCGTCGATGCGCTCGGCCTGCCGGCGCAAATGGGCCAGGCGCGCGGAACGGCTTCGATAGATTCCGGCAAGGTTGTCCACTTCCGCGTCGAGGCCTTGCAGCAACTCCGGTGGCGAAGGCGCGGCCATCCGCCGGTAAGAAGCGGTGGGAGTTATCATATCTGGTACCGCTTTTGGAGGAGCTGCATCAACTGCCGCACCCATCGGCGCAGGAGTGGCTCCGGCTGCAGAGCGAAGCGGATCTCGCCGGACCGTCCATGCACCAAGGCCACCGCGTTGGTGCTGGGAAGATCGGCGTGAATCTCAAAAAACGGTTCCTTCGCCTTGCCGGGTTCGTTGGCCGAGACGGCGACAGATCCTCCCGCAGCCCATCCGAGGGCCGGTGAGGGAAGGGTCTCCTGGCCGCCAGGAACAATGTGCCATTGCAAGGCAGGCAAGGCTGTGCCGGCCTCGCCCCGCAGGCGAACCTCCCCGTCCCTCGGCTTCTGGGCAAAAGCGTTGTCGGCATCGTCCTGGCTGACGGTGGCGACAAACTCGAATGAACCCGCATTGACGATCAGACCGATGGCTGTGGCCCGCGGCAAATTGCGCCCGACCAGTTCGCCGAGGCGCGGCGCGACCCATTGGCCGGAGATCGGGGCACGCACGGTCAATGCCGCTTCATCGACCCGCAACTTTTCCAAATCCTGGTTGGCGGAAGCAAGACGGCTGCGCAAGGGCTTCAGGTCGGCGTTGGTATCACTCAGCGCCAGGCGGAGACGGTCCTCAACTTCCTGTTGTTGGGCGAGGGCCTTGACGAGGTTCAATTGCAGCTCCCGGTTGGTCAATCGCAGGAGCGGCTCTCCGGCGGTGACCATCGAGCCTGGAGGGGCCAGCACCTTTTCCGCGAGGCCTTCGCTGTTATTGACGACTTCGCGGCGCTGTTTTGCCTGGAGGATTCCCGGCGCCCTGAGATGGCTTGGGAAAGGGATCACCGCCAGCAACGTGAGCATGGCAGCGGCCAGCACCGAAGTAATCGAAATGGCGCGCCAGCGGACGCGCTGCAGGCGCGGGCTGGTGGCCAGATAATAGATAAACTTGCCGGCCGGCACGGCGACCCAGGAAACCGCGCATACCGCCGCCATGATGATGCCCAGCAAGAGAAAACGGTCGGCCACCACGAGGAGCACGCCCGCGAAAACGATCACTCTATAAATGCCGCTGGCAATGCCAAATACCGCCAGGCGAACGGCCTCGCCGCGCGTCCGTGCCGGGCTTTGCGAGGCGCGCACGCCGAAGATGTAGTGTTCCCACCAGTGCCGCAGTTCGAGCGCGGCGTTTTGAGAGAGATTCGGAATTTCCAATAAATCGGAGAGGATATAGTAGCCGTCGAAACGCAGCAGCGGGTTGGCATTGAAAATGATCGTACTAACGGAGGCAATGAACATCATATTATAGGCCAGATTGTGGAGCAGCCCGAAACTAGTTTTTGCCCAGACGAACATGGCGAGCGCCGCCAGGAAAATCTCGACGATCATTCCCGCCGCTCCGACCAAAGCTCGCTTCCAACGACTGCGAAAGCCCCAGCTCGACGTGGCGTCCATATAAGGGACCGGCGTGAAGATCATCAGAAGCACGCCCATGATGTGGACCTCGCCCCCGAATTTGCGGCAGAAATAAGCGTGGCCAAATTCATGGGCCGTTTTCAGCAAGACCAACGCGCCGTACATCAGCGGAAGATTCTGTGGCGCCAGCACGCCCTGGCCCTGCACACGGAGGGCGTCAAAATTATCGGCGGCCACCTTTAACGCGGAGCCGACCACGACCGCCCACACCACGGCTCCAAAGCCGCTGACGAGCTTTCCGACGACCGGCAGGGTCCGCACCAGGAAGGGGTCGGGGTCCAGCAACGGAAAGCGCAGGAACATCAAGTTCAGCAAGGTGGCGGCGATTTCGCGCTGGCGCCGTTGTTTGAAGCGCTCGAAGAGCTTCACACTGGCGGCATCGCCGTCGTAATGCAGGAGGTTGGCGAAATAAAGCTGGGACAGCAGGCGCAATACCGCCTCCTGGCCCGGCGCTTTGTCTGGAAAGCGTGTCAGGCATTCCTCCCACACCTCCTGGACGGTCCGCTTCGGGTTGAGGCGCGCCACGAACTCATAGGCGGAGGGAGTCAGCCGGAAGTATTGATTGCTAAATGGGTTGCGCAGGACGATCCAGCGCTGGCCGCGATAACTTTGGCGTTGAACGCTGACGCCGTTGAGCAGATGCACGCGCAGATTGGCCACGCGGTGCCACGACTCGCTGAAAGTGCCAAAGGATTCCGCCATCCGCGCCTCACCACCAAAGTTTCAGCCGCAGGAAATCCATCGTGCGGTGGGTTAGAATCCAAATCAGGGAACGCTTGCCGGCGTCAATTTTGCAGGCGCCACTCATTCCCGGACGCCACCAATCCTGGCGCGGCCCGTCGAGCGCGCACCGCACCAGAAAATCATTGGCCCCGGTTTTAGGGATGGCGGCCGGTTCGACGGCGATGATATGGATTGGGAATTTGTGCCTTGGGCGGCCGACAAAGGCGATCTGGCCGCCGGATCTTCCAAGCACCTCATGAATGTCCCGCTCGTTAATGTCGGTCTCGGCGTAGAGGCGGTCGATTCCGCCGACGCGGAAGAGGATATCGCCGGACTTGACGGGAGAACCGAGCCGGTCGCGGAGGTCGCCTTCAATGACGACGCCGGGCAGGCCCGCCCGAATCGTCGCCGCGTCAATCCGGTAGCGAATCAGTTCGAGGTGCGCGCGCGCCTGGGCGGCCATCGCCTCGGAGATGCGCATATCGGCCAGGAGCCGGGCGGCGCGCGCTTTCTCCGCATCGCGCGAGTAATGATTCAGGTCGGCCAGGGCGTAAGCCTCGTCCAATTGCAGTTCAGCCGTCTTGAGTTGCAAGAGCGGCTGATGATTGGTCACGGCATCGCCCGGACGGACAAAGACTCGCTCGATGTAACCGTCGAAAGGAGCGGATAAGTAACTGGATTGATCACTGCGCAGGATGAAATTGCCTTCGACGCGGTACGGCACCTGCAAGAAGACCAGGAGTGCCAGAACGACCATGGCCAGAAGGGCCAGCGATTTCGCCCAGGTGTGCTGCGGGCCGATAAGTTTGGCCGATTGCTCGCGGAAAGCACCGGCCCAGCGCGCGCCAAACCAGCGGTCCTGGCGGTAGAGTTCGGCGAGCCGGGGCGCGGCCAAATCGGCAATCAGCCTCAATTGCTGGACTTCGGCTTGGGAAAAGGGCGGCGACTGCCGTTCGCAAGTGATCACGGCCAGAGGATCCTCGCCGCCGCGCAACGGGAGCGAGCAGAGGTTTCCCACCTCCTGTTCTCGCGCAAAGCGCTCGTGGTCGCGGCTGATGGTCGTGCTGCCGTCGGGCGCGGGCCAGATTATTTCATCGTCCTGATCGAGCGCCTCTTCCATGGCCGATTCGAGCGATTTGGCCGCAGTCATTTGCCGGTCGAATTTTTCGATGCGGCTCATCGCCTGGAGATGGATGAATCCGCCCTTGAGCCAGCCCAGGCTGACGCGGTCGCACTTGAATTTGGACGCCAAGCCGTTGCAAACGGCCATCGCCACCGCCATGAAGCGTTGTTCCCCGCCCAGGCTGGCCAACAAGTCCACCGTCGCGGCGAATTTTTCGACATCCACGCGCGCCTGCGCGGCGGCGGCCTGGGTCAAATAGGCTTGCGGCGTCTGACCGGCCAGCCGTATCCGCAACAGGACCTCATCGGCGACGGTTTCGGAGACTTCTGAGAGCAGCGCGGCGACGACACATTGCTCCTGGGATTGAGGGAGATTCAGGCGCGCGGCGGCGACGAAGTGGCCGGTGGGCGCGCCCGGTTTTAGTTCGAGCCGCACCAGGGCCGTGGCGTCGCGGGACGCGGAGTCCGAGATCTCGGCCAGGCGGTTGGCAAAGGTGGTTAACATCAGGCACGGAGGCAGTTCGGCGGGGCGATCGAGCAACCGCCGCCAAGGAGAGCCGGGCTTCTGCGCCAGGAGCACCAATTGATCAGCACGTGTCAATTCGAGCAGGACGTCGAAGAATCGCGGCCAAAAATCTTTGGGAGGACCGGCGAACTGGGCCAGCGCGGTTAATTCAGTCAGGGCCTTTTGCAGTCCGGCCCGAGCTGGCGGTGGAGGGTTGGCCATGGCGAGCGCGACTATCGGATGTACATCCGGCCAGAATAACCCGGGCTGACCCGGCCATCCACATTGTCAAAGATCACCCGGACCTTCTGCAAGCTGCTCGCCGGGTCCACGACAGGCGAAACAAAGACGATTTGGCCGTCGATGGAATTGGTCGCGGCGCCATCGACCTGCAACTTGACGATTTGACCCTTCTTCAGGCTGGCGCTTTGCGCGGCTTCGACGTTGCTGACAAAATAGCATTGGCGGGCATCGACCAGCCGGATGACAGGCTGGTAAGCAACGCAGGCCTCGCCGGGATGGAGTTTGATTTCGGCGATGATGCCTGGGCGAGGAGGGAAGAGGCTGCGGCGGCGCAATTGTTCGACGGCGATTTGATACTCCACGTGGGCCACGTCGTAATCAGCCTGTTTCTTGAGCAACACTTCCCGGCTGACCGACACCGACTTGTCATAAACCGTTCTGGTTCCCTCCCATTCGCTCCTGGCGTTTTCCATCACGAGACGGCGGCGTTCGACCTCAAGCTCCTCCAGCCGCGAGTCCAATTGAGCGATCACCTCATTAGTGTTGACGAAGTCGCCCTCCTTGAAATGCTCCGCCGCGATAATTCCGGGGTCCGGAAAACTCAGCGTGACATCAATGACCGGCTCGGTGATGCCTTCGGGCGGCGGCGGTTTGAACTCCTGCCCGGAGACGGCCGGCGCCAGCAGCGCCGCCGCCAGGAGCCAGAAAGGGCGATAGAATTGGTGCATGGCAGTAAACATGATTTCATGGACGGGAGGACTTGTCGGAAGACGGTCCCGCGGAGGAATCGCCTGGACCGGCCGGGAGGCCGGTGACGGCATTGGTCGAGAGCGGTGAATGGGCTGCGGAAGGCTGCGCTTGATCATAGAGGCGCAGCAGCCGCGCCAGGGCCAAGTCGTATTCCTCTTCGGTCCAAGCCCGACTGAAAGCGAGCCGCCGGGTCGCGTCTTGCAAGGATTGCTGGGTCAGATCGACGTGGTGATCGCGCAACAGCGCTCCTTCCAGGACTTCCATCTCGAGATAAGCAACCTGATGGCGGGCAAGCGATTGGGCCAGATCGCTTCGGGCTTCGAGAAGATCGCCCTCGATTTCGAGGACTTTGCCGCTCTCGATCTGCCCGGCGCGCAAACGAGTCAGCGCTGAATCCAGAAGCGCTTGGTTGTATTTCACGGTCGTTTGGTAATCGTTGATGCTATTGCTGACGGCGTCGAGCTTGTGCCAGGCGGTATCCAAGCCGGCGAGGATTTGCGAGCGCAGGGAATTGCAAGCCATGACCGCGGAGTGATATTGGAGTTGCGCCGCGCGGTAGAGGTTGCGGGCCTTAATGTCCCCGTCCAAGGGCACATGCAATTCAATCCCGAAGCTCCAGGAAGCAAGATGGTCGCGAAGGGTGGCATTCCACGACTGATCGGGGCTCGCGGCCAAGCCGTTGAGGCCGTAGCTCCCCTTCAAATCCACATCCGGCAGGCGTTGATTTCCGGCATAGCGCAAGCGCACCTGCTCCTGCTCCGCCTTTCGTTGCTGGATCAGGTAGTCGGGGTTCAATTGCATCGCGGTGAAGCCCAATTCCTCGTAGCGCAACGGCTTAGAGGCAGGATTGGGAGCGTCCACCGCATGGACTGGGGCGGCGTGCTCACTCGTGCGGCCGGCATAGAGGGCAACCACCTGGTTGGCCGCCTCAAGCATTTTCTGGCGGGCCTCATTGAGTTTGGCCCGGCGCAAGGCCAGCCCGGATTGGGCCTCGAGCACGTCGATTTGCGCTCCCGTGCCGGCCTCGAGGCGGGTACGAAAATCATCGACGATGATCCCCGCCGTTTTGACGGAATCTTCAAAATACCGGACTTCTTCCTGAGCCAGATAGAGGTTCCAGTAACTGGCCTCCGCCGCGGACAATACCGACGTCAATTGGCGCCTGTACTCTTGAAAGGCGATCTTGGACGAAAGCGCCGCGATCCGGACGGGCGCCAGGTTGACCGCGGGATCAAGGTTCCGCGCCAGCGGCTGCGTCGCGCTGAATCCAAAAAAGCTCTGGTACTCCCCGTGGGTGAAACCCAAGGCGGGTTGGAGATTGTCCCGGATATCGGTCAGGCTGTAGCCGCCGCGCAGGCGCGTTCCGGTGACCAAGGTGCTTTCCAAACCGCTTTCATAGGTAATGTTCGTGGCATGGTAAAAAGGCTGGCTCAAAAGAGAGGCCGCCTGAATGCTCGAATTCTGGCGGTTGTCGGCCTGGTAGTTGACGGAGCCATAGGCCTGCGGTTCGAACGCGCCCCACTCGCTCTGCGCTTTGCTCCGGCTGGCAGCAAAATCGATTAATTTAACCTGGACATCTTCGTTGTGGTGGAGCACCATTTTGATAAGGTCTGCTAATGTAAGATTGGCGAGATCGGCTCCGGAAACCGGTGCCGGCGGGGCCTCTGCCCCGGCGGTCAAAGACCGCCAGAGCACGAGCACGACCATCATCTTGGCGGAAATTCCACTGCTCGAGCGCATGGGCGGACGCGGCGATCAACTGGCGTCTCTTTTCATATTAGACAACAAACGGAATTGGAGGGGGAATCCGGCCCCTTCCAACGCTTCACATCCGCATGTTGTTGTGAACCGGAAAACTTGTCAACCAGTTTTTATTCCGTCACAGAATTTTAACAATTTTTAGAAAAAAACCGTTGACAGTTCTTGGCGAAAAGTTTTAACTCGCAACGTTGGCTGTGTTGCACCTCGATTCTTTCATCACTCCAACAATTGTTGTCTATGGCACGTCCGCGTGGTGACGATTTATTTGGGCTTGAGGAATTAGAGCCTCGAGTTCTGCTTTCCGCAGACTTGGGTGCGGCCATCGTTGGCGGTGGCTCGCCCGCTCCGCGGCATCACCAAATTGCAATCGGAGAGACCATCACCCACTCGGCTTTGCTGGCGCAGGATCACAGCGGCGTTGATGTTTTTGAAGGCATGGCTGGCGCGCCCGCGGTTGAGGCGGCGCACCGTGAATTACACACCGCGGCCCCCGCGCCATCGCCGGTTTCGGAAAGCGGCGCGCCGGCTAAAGCCGATGACCCTCAGGGAGTGGAATTGGCGAAGCCTGGGAACAACGTCCACGCCCCGGTGGCGCCCGTCCGGCCAGCGGCGAGCGCGCCGTCAACGGCGGCTCCAAAAGTGTTTTATACCGGCTCGAGTGCGGCGCTTGGAGCGTCGGCGGTGAGCCAAATGGTCAGCGGCTTGGTTGTGGGCGGCGCTCCGCCTAATACGGGAGCACCCAAGGATTCTCCCTTAGACTCACCAACACAGGAGCTTATACAATATATCACCGGGCAACTCACCGGGACTTCGGTTACTGGGAACCAGACGCTGTCCTCAGCGGAACTGGGGGGATTTCTTTCTTTAACGGGGATTACACTTTCCTTTAACGCCTCGCAAACGGGCGGCGTTTGGAGCGGCACGGTCGGAATCTCTGTCACATCGGCAACACTCTACAATGGCAAGTCGTTCAGCGGCGCAATCACCGGCAGCCCGGCCATTTCCGGCACTTACACAATCGGTTCGACGGTCTCGCTGACGGCGCAGAACCTGAGCGTCTCCATTGGCGCCGCGCTCTCGATTTCTGCCAGCGGCGTTGTCATAACCTATGCAGCGAACGGCTCGTCCACCCAAGCCTTGGCGACCGTGGTCGGCGCGACGGTCACGTCTCCAGAATTCACGCAGTTCCCGATGGCGACACTCACGAACTTTGTCCTGCGCGAAGACGGATTCAGTTTTGGCTCGTTCAAACTGACGTTTGCCGGGACCGCGCAAGATCCGGCGGTCAACTTCGCCAACAACATTCTTTCTGCCACGGGCGCGAGCCTCACGGCCACCAACTTCAATGTCACGTTCGGCACGACCTCAACCCCGGCGTCCGTCACCGGAGCCATTGCTCTTTCGTTGACCGGAGTGGAGCTCTTCCCGCAAGGGAACCTTGTCCAGTTCCAGGCTGCTTCGGTGACGGGCAGTTATAGTTTCGCCGGTTTCGACGGAACCGATCCCGCCGGACAGTTGACGCTGACGATCACCGGCTTTGGCATGAGCTTTGGGGGCGCATTTGCCATTACGACATCCGGCTCCGTGACCGTCACTCCCGACCAGCCGGTGATCGCCACCATCGCCTCGGCCACCATCAGTTCTCCTGATTTTCCTTCGGCGGGCCAGTTGACCGTAAACAATCTCGTCTTATCGCAGACGGGCTTTACTTTGGGCAGCCTGGTGCTCTCCTCCGGACAATCCCCCGCGGCCCTGGGAGGCATCCTTAGCTTCGGCAGCGTCACCGTCACCCTTTCCAACGTTATTTTCAATTACGGCTCCACCCCCTCCATCAGTGGATCGGTCAGCGGCGCCTTGACCAACGTGTCCCTTTTCCCGGGCAGCAGCCTGATCACCTCCAACTTCAGCAATGTCTCCGCCACCTATGATTTCACAACCGCCCCCGCTGAGCTTTCGGTCACCATTGGAAGTTTTTCGATTACGGTGGGCAATGTCTTGACCCTGACGTCGAGCAACTCTGTTACCATCACCCCGGACCAGAGCACCCTCGTTGCAAACGTTTCGGGCATCACTTTGAGCGTCGCTCCGCTTGACTTGAGCGCCGCCGTGAGCGGGCTGACTATCACGCAGACCGGTTTTACTATCGCCTCGGCCCCGATAACGCTGGCCACGTTTTCGCTCGGGGGAGTGATTTCTTTGACGGCCCCGACCCTGACGCTGACAAATGTCAGCTATACGGATGTGAACGGTGGCGCGCTCTCCGGCACGCTCGGTTTCTCCACCACTTCGGGTGGCGTGAACCTGGGAGTCGCCGTCGCGCAAGCGGGTGGAGTAAACGGCGCCTACAATCTTGGCACGGGCGATTTGAATCTGAGCCTCGACTCGTTGTCGGTGAACATTCCCGGGTTTGTGTCGCTGAACGCTCCGAACGGCGCCGCTCTTTCCTATCAAAGCGCCGGCTCCGGTCCCGCCACATTCTTAATTGGGGCTGAGGGAGTCACGGTTTTTCTGGGGACGGGGAGCAACAACAACCAAGTGGGGGCGAAAGTCACCAACGGCACGCTGGCTTTGGCCGTCTTCGACGCCTCGGGCACGATTACTTACGCCTTTCAGGCCAGCGGATCGGTTGCCCTGGCGGGCATCACGGCTGTTAGCTTGGGCGGAACTCTAGCGGTGAAGGACAACCCAACTAATGCGGCGGTTTCCGAAACCGTCAACGTGGACGGCAACCCAGCCGACGCCATCCAATTGTCGGTCGCCGCCAGTACACAGACTCTGGCGGGCAGCTTGACGCTGAGTGTCGGAAGTTTTGTCAGTCTCAATGGCGAGTTCGGAATCGAGGAAACGAGCGGAACAGTGGGGACCGCTCAAGTGACCGCCCTTGCCATCGCGGCGGACAGCCTGACTGGTTCGCTTTCGGCGGGTCCTGTCAGCTTTAATATTAACGGAGCCAGCCTGAACCTTCTCATTGTGCTGGCCAGCACCGGCAGCCCCGCCCCCGGTTCAGTCGCTTTGGTGACCACGGCGGGAGATGATTCACTGAGTGGAATTCCTGGCCTAACGCTCACGAATGAAGAGATCCAGGCGGGAGTGCCGACCGAGACTCCTGGCATGCAGGTCCTGTTCAATGACACCGGGGTCGATCCCACGACCCTGCCGGGCGCCACGCAAACGACGATCGTGACACCCGATGGAACTTCCTTGACCCTGGGCTTCACCGGACTGGGTGCGGCCAACGTTGAGGCAATTGAAGGTTCCGCAACCCTCAATATTGGAAGTTTCTTAAGCCTGAGTGGCGACTTTGGAATCCAGGAAGCAACCCACGACGGGGTGAGCACTTTAGCCATAGCGGCGGAAAAGGTGAACGGCGCGATAAACGTCAGCGGAACGTCAACCGGCTCGACAAACTTGAGCGGAGCGACCAGCGCGGTAAACGCCAACGGCGAGTTGACTGTCACTGGAGCGAGCTTGGATCTGCTCATCGTCACCGCTGCCTCCGGCGGCGCCACCACTCCGGTCGGTTCCTACGCGCTTGTGGCCAACGGGGGGACGGACGCTCTGGGCGGCATTCCAGACCTCTCCCTCACAGCCACCGGGATGCAAGTTTTGTTCAATAACACCGGGGCGAACCCGGCCAGCCTGATCCCCGCCGGGGAAGGGATAGCGACGCCCGATGGAAGCCTGGCCCTGACCTTCAACGGCCTTGGCTCGGCCAACATCGAGGCCATTTCAGGTTCCGCGATGCTGGAGATCGGACCCGCATCGGTTTCTGACCTGATCACCTTGAACGGGAGTTTTGAATTTGCAAACTTCACTCCCACCGGCGGCACGCCCGAGATTTTGGCGAGCGCCGACATCACGAGCGCGACCCTAGGCACGGCCAGCACCTATTTGCGCATCGACAACGCCACCCTTGTTTGCTTGCTCGTGCCGGGCACCACGACCGGTTCGACGGCCTATGCCCTAAGCGCTTCCGGCGGGAGCGATTCACTGGTCGGATTTCCCAACACCATCACGATTGGCACGACGGGACTGACGGTGCAGGCCAACACGGGAGTTTCCGCGGGGATGATCAGCAGCGCCGCCGCCGCGCTGCCCGCTGTCCAGACTCCCGCCGGGGCGTCGGTATCCCTGAGCAACCTGCCCAGCGCCAATGTGATCCAAATGGCGGGAACAATCTCACTGAATATCGCCAGTTTCGTCAGCTTCAACGGCAGTTTCTCCTTTATCGAGCAGCCGGGTTCAGGCAACACCACTGATTTTCTAATTGGCGCCAGCAATGTTAACGCCTTCCTGGGAACGAGCGATGGGACGGTTGGGGTTGAGGTCGAAGGCGCGCAGTTGGGACTGGTCATCTTCAGCAGCGCCACTTCCACCAGCTATGCGCTCACCGCTTCTGGACAAATCAGTCTCAAGGGAGTGCCTGCGCTTAACCTCTCCGGCGCGGCCAGTGTGGAGATCAACA
Source organism: Limisphaerales bacterium (assembly GCA_052139695.1). Taxonomy (GTDB): domain Bacteria; phylum Verrucomicrobiota; class Verrucomicrobiia; order Limisphaerales; family Palsa-1400; genus PLGF01. Next base: position 61,782 of record JBKQWF010000310.1, on the reverse strand, counting down.
ATACCGGAGGGATCGTCAACCAACCCATCTCCACTCCGGGAGGCACTGTGGTCAACGTGTCATTTGCGGACGGCACCGCCATCCAGAGTGTTTCGGGTTCCATCAACCTGGCCATTGAGCCGTCCGGCACCCCGCTTTTCTCGCTGGCGGGAACCTTTACCTTTACCATGGCGACGCCACAGGGCGGGACGCCGGAGCTAGAGATGGCTGCGACGGGTGTTTCCGCTTCGGGCCTTACGCCCGGTGGCTACACCGGTTCGGTGAGTGTCTCCAACGGCACGCTGGGCTTGGTGGTTGACCCCGGAGTGGGTTACGCGTTATACGCGTCGGCAACTGTCAGCGGTGGGAGCCTTGGCGGGATCCTGAGCGCCAGCGGCACGGTTACCCTTGAGTACAACACCATCACCAGTGCTGAGAACGTGCCCGTAAACGGGGGTACGATGCCGGTTCCCGCGGCTTCGAGCTCCACCAGTCCCTACCAGAACATCTCGATCACCAACGTCACCGCGACTTCTAGCAATGCGCTCATCCAGGCCGTCATTGATGCCGTGGAGGCGGCCAACGGGGGAACGCCCTCGCCACTGACACTTGGCTCCTATTCACTCGGCTCCGGCTCGGCAGGTTACTTTCTCGATTTAACCGCGCTCACAGTCACGTTCGCCAGCGTTAGCGGCGGGTTCAGTGGAACCATCAGCGCCACGTCGGCTGCGTTGTTCCCTGGAACCAGCTTTAGCGCCACCTTGACTGGCATCAGTGGCACGATTACGGTTAGCATGGCCAGCGGCGTCAGTGTCACGGCGGTAAGCGTGTCCGCCCAAAGCATGTCACTGGCGATGGGGCAAGCGCTGCTCATTACCGCGAGCGGTACGGCCGGCACGCCGGCCATCACCCTGAGCTACAATCCCGGCCTCTCGTCTCAGACCTTGGCCACCGTAAGCAATGCCACAGCCACCTCTCCCGATTTTCCGGGAATCCCGTCGGCCACGGTGACGAATTTAACGATCATGACAAACGGCTTCAGCTTCAGCGGGTTCAACCTGACTTTTGCAGGGACCCAGAGCGATCCGGCACTGAGCCTGGCCGATAACGCCATTTCTGTCACGGCTGCGACCTTGGCGGTCTCGAACTTCTCCGTCACCTATGGCTCTTCTCCGTCGCTGACTGGGACCATTATGGTGACGCTGACCAATGCGGCGTTGTTCCCGAACGGCGGTTTCGTGACCATGCAGGCCAATACGGCAACCGGCAGCTTTAGTTTTGCCAATTTTGACGGCGCCTCGCCGAGCGGGCAATTGAGTTTCACGATCTCGGGCTTCCAATTGAACATCGGCCAGGCGTTCAAGTTGACGGCCACCAGCGTAACCATCTCGCCGGATCAGACGGTGATCGCCACCATTACCTCGGCCACGATCAGTTCGCCCGACTTCCCTTCGTTGTCGGCCTTGATAAGCAACCTGCAAATAACGCAAACTGGCTTTACGCTGGGAACTCTGGCTTTGACTGCTCAACAACCGCCCACCGCTCTTGGCGAAATTCTTAGCTTCAGCAGCCTCAGCATCACCTTCACCAATGTGGCTTTCACGTACAGCACCACTTCCAGTCCCACCATCAGCGGGACGGTGGGAGTGACGGCGGACAATGTGTATCTGTTCCCCGGCGTCAGTTTCCTGGACGTTTCGCTGGGGAACCTAAGCGGCAGCTACACCTTTGATGCGCCCGGGGTGTTGACCTTTAATAATGTCAATTTGACCATCCCGATTGGGGAGGCGATGACCATAAGCCTCACGGGCGTCTCGTTCACACCAGACCAGCCGGTAATGGCTTCTGGCAACGCGACCATCACCTCGAGCCTTTTCCCCGGACTGACCGCGACCGTTCAGGGTTTTGAATTGATGAGCACGGGCTTCACTCTGAACCAGGTGATATTGTCGGCAAATAACGTCACAATCGGCAGTTTCCTTTCGTTCTCGAGCGTCAAGTTGGAAGCGGATGACTTCGTGGTCAATACCAGCAGCAGTCCGGTGGTCAGCGGCACCATCAGCGCCACGCTCGATGGCATCCAACTCTTCCCCAATGACCCTTCGCTCCAATTGCAAGGCACTGTCACGGCCTCGTTTGACTTGGGTTCGGCGTCCGCCCTGGGAAATCTCACCATTACGATCACCGGCTTCGATTTGACCATCGCCAACGAGATCAGCCTGACCGCGAGTACGGTCAACATTACTCCCGGCCAGACGACACTGGCGACTGTTTCTTCAGCGAGCCTGGAAATAGTTCCTTTGGACAACCTGACGGCCAGCATCACCGATTTGACCATCACCCAGACCGGGTTCTCCATTGGCAGCGCGTCGTTTTCGGCTGGAACATACAGCATCGGTGGAATTCTGACCCTGACCGATCCGAGCCTCGCGGCAACCAACTTTGCCTATAATTACAACAGCACGGAAGGCACGTTATCTGGCACGCTTGGCATTTCGGCGAGTGACGTCACACTGTCCCTCGGAGGCGCCCTCTCCATTCAATCCTCCTTGGCCGCCAGCTATAACCTGGGCAGCGGCGTCTTGAACGTGATGCTCGGCCAGTTCTCATTCACCATCGCCAACTCCCTCACCCTCGACGCCAACAGCGCGGAGCTTGAATTTGAGCCCGCCTCTACACTGACGACCAATACTTCGGCCATCAATTTCAGCGGAAACGGCGCCACGGGGACGATCTCCGTTTCCAGCGTGGCACCATTTGTTCAGGGCCAAACCCTGACAATTGACAATCAGCCGTTCACGATTTCGGGCATCAGCGGTTCCAATCTCAGCGTGACCTACAAGGGAAATTCAATCGCTTTTGCCGTGCAGCCTCAAAGCGTGGCCCAAGGCACGGTGGCCACTTTGCTGGTGGGCATTAAGGGAGCCACAGCGTTTGTGGGCAGCGGAAGCGTTGTCAGTGGGATCGGTGTGGAGCTTGCCAATGGAACCTTGGCGTTGGCTGTTTACAATTCCAAGGGAACCGCCCCGGGAACCACTTACGCCTTTCAAGCCACTGGTTCGCTGAGTCTGGTCGGGACCAGCCCGCTGGCTTTGAGCGGCAATATCCTGGCCACTTTCAATAATACCGGGTCAACCGTCACCCAGACCATCGCCGTGGACAGCAACCCGGCTGATGATATCCAGCTTTCTTTGGCACCGGGCACCGCCACGTTCAACACCAGCGGCCTGACCTTTTCGATCGCCTCATTTGTCACCATCACCGGTAACTTCGGGTTCCAGACCACAACCAGTGGCGGCATCTCGACCCTCGCCGTCACGGCGGACAACGTCAATGCCACCATGAGCGCCGGCGATGTGACGTTGACCGTCAGTGGTGCCAGCCTCAGCTTGCTCATCGTGACCGCTAACACAAACACCGGCACTCCAGTCGCCCCGAGCGTGGGTTCCTACGCTCTGCTCGCCAACGGTGGCACGGACGCCCTAACCGGCATTCCGGACCTTTCTCTCTCGGCGTCGGGTCTGAACGTCCTGGTGAATAATACTGGTGAGGACCCCAACACCTTGCCCGGCAGCCAAGGCCTTGGGTTTAGCGCCTTTAGCGGCAGCAGCGACACCGTCGAGGACGTCGAAGGCAGCATAGCACTGAACGTCGCAAACCTGGTTTCCCTCCAAGGAAACTTCGTATTCGAGGAGACAACTCCAGTCGGCGGGGCGGCCGAGATCGTCATTGGCGCCAGCGACGTCGATGCCACCGTTGGCACTAAGACAACCAACGTGAGCATTGACGGCGCGAGCCTTTCGCTGGTCATTGTGCCTGGAACAGCGGGTGCAGCCGATAGTTACGCGCTCATCGCTTCGGGAGGCACCGACAGCATCAACGGCATTCCTGACCTGAAGGTGACGGCTTCAGGGCTTACGGTGGAAATCAACACCGGTTTGAGCACGCTACCGGCCGACCAGACCGTTCAGACTTCCGGAGGCCCCGTAAGCATCAGTTTCGCAGATCTTCCCACGACACCCGTCAGGAGTATTGGAGGGATGATCACTCTGCAAATTGGAACTTTTGCCTCGATTCAGGGCTCGTTCATCGTCGAGCAGTTTACCGATGGCACGACCGGATTGACCGATACTCTCGTGGGTGCAACGGATGTCACGGCCATGCTGGGGACAGCCAGCGGCCCGAACTTGACTGTGAGCGGGGCCAGCCTGGGGTTGGTTATCGTTCCCGCCGCCTCCGGCCCATCCGGTTATGCGCTGATCGCCAATGGCGGAAGCGACAAGCTCAACAACGTGCCCGGAATCACTTTGAACGCGACGGGGCTGGAAGTCATCATCAACACTCTCGGTTTCGATCCAACCGCTATTTCCGGTTTGCCTGAGACGATCGCCACCCCGAGCGGCAATGTTTCGTTGAATTTCAACCAGATTGGGGCGCAGAACATCGAGGTCGTCGAAGGCACGATCACCCTGAGCGTGGCCAATGTATTCTCGATCTCGGGTGATTTTGGGTTCCAGACCCTGACATACAATGGCATCACCACCCTCGCCGTTGCGGCGGAAAACGTGAATGCCATGCTGGGAGTGGGGAACGTGGGGTTGGACGTAAGCGATGCCAGCCTGGGCTTGCTCATCGTCACCGCGAACTCCAACACCGGCAACGGCACTCCGGCCGTCGGTTCTTACGCGCTCGTCGCCAACGGTGGAACGGACTCCTTAATAGGCATTCCCGATCTTTCCATCTCCGCGTCGGGGCTGACGGTTTTGGTTAATAATACAGGAGCCGTTCCCGACAGCTTGCTCCCGCCAGGCAACGAAAGTATTCCGACATCCGACGGCAATTTGACCCTCGGATTCAGCGCTTTTGGAACCAGCACCGCCAATATTGTCGATGTCGAAGGGACCATCGCCCTCAATGTCGCCAACGTGGTTTCTCTCAGCGGAAATTTCTTCTTCGAGGAGACGACTCCCGCTGGAGGCCCGTCCGAGATCATCATTGGCGCCAGCGACGTCGATGCCACCGCTGGGACTGCAACCACCAACGTGAGCATTGCTGGCGCGAGCCTTTCGCTCGTCATCGTATCTGGAACAGGGGGCGGAGCCGATGATTACGCGCTCATCGCTTCGGGAGGCACCGACAGCCTCAATGGCATTCCGGAGGTAAGGCTGACGACGACTCCGCCCGGCCTCATGGTGGAGATCAATACCGGTGTAAGTTCAGCGGTGCTCGCGGCGGCAAATCAGACCGTGCAAACCTCCGGCGGCCCGGTTGTGATCGATTTCTCGACTCTGGAAAACCTGGCAGCGCCCATAAAGGTTTTTGAAGGAAGCCTGAGCCTGCAACTCGACAGTTTTGTGACGGTCTCCGGCACATTCCTGGTCGAGCAGTTTACCGATGGCAGCACCGGATTGACCGATACTGTCATCGCCGCCACCGATCTGAAAGCGGTGCTGGGAACGGACAACACGAACGTGACCATCCAGGGGGCCAGCCTGTCCCTTGTGCTCGACCCCTCGCCCACCATCACCGATTCCTTAACGCTTCCCTCGTCCGGGGCCGCGCTTACCCTGAGCGCCAATCCCGTCAACGATTCCAGCGTGACTGTCACGGCCAACGGCGACCCGCTTAACGGGGCTGTTGTTTCGACCAGCAACAACTCGACAACGTTGACCCTTTCGATTCCCGTCACGGTTACTTACGCAACCTCGACTAGCCAACCTGGGTCGCCCCAAGTCGATTCTCTCACGCTCTCTCCCGAATCGAACTCGCTGACGTTGAGCGCGAATCCGGTGAACGACTCCGCAGTCACGGTCAACGTTAACGGGGCTCCCCTGGCCACCGGCTACACCGTTGCCACGACCAATAACGTGACGACTGTCACGTTCGCCAATGGCGCCATCCCCATTCAAGCCACTTACGCCACCCAGTCTAACGGCGGTTACGCTTTGATCGCCAACGGAGGCAACGATTCGCTCAATGGCGTGCCCGGCATTCACTTGAGTGGAAGCGGCTTGGAAGCAATCGTAAACACACTGGGCTTCAACCCCGCGAACATCGTAGGTTTGCCGGAGACCGTCTCCACTCCCAATGGCAATGTTTCCTTGAATTTCGACCAAATCGGTTCGCAGAACGTGGACATCATCGAGGGTTCAATCACGCTCAGCATTGACAATTTTGTTTCATTGTCGGGAGATTTTGGGTTCAAAGAGTTCACCGACCCTGTCACCAATGCTACCGAAATCCTGGCTGGCGGCGATAATATCAGCGCCGTGCTTGGCACCGCCTCCGCGAATCTCAGCATCTCCGGAGCCAGTTTCGGCCTCTTGCTCTTGCCAGGGACGACCAACAACAATGCGACCTATGCCCTGATGGCCAACGGCGGCACCGATACGCTCAATGGAATTCCCGGCGTTTCATTGACCACGACGGGACTGACCGTCCAGGTGATTTCCGCCGGCATGAGCGCCTCGGTCCTGTCCAATGCCAATGGCCAGACGATTCCCACGCCCCAGGGCGTGACCGATTCCTTGACGCTTCCTTCGACTGGGACATCCCTTGCGTTGAGCAATAATCCCATGAACGACGCGAGCGTCATGGTCACTGTCAACGGCCAGCCGCTGCCTGGGGCTGTCGTCACGAGCGCCAACGGCGTGACGACTTTGTCGTTGTCGATCCCCGTCACTGTTACTTACGCGACCGCGACCAGCCAGCCTGGTTCACCCCAAGTCGATACCCTCACCCTCTCTCCCGGATCGACCTCCGTCACCCTGAGCCAGAACCCAGTCAATGATTCCAATGTCACCGTTAGTGTTAATGGGGCGCCTCTGGCCAGCGGCTATACCGTTGTCACGACCAATAACGTTACGACCGTGACGTTCGCCAACGGCGCGATCCCCATTCAGGCGGCCTACGACGTCCAGTCGGGCGTCAAGCTCGACTTTAGCGGGCTGAGCAGCCTTGGCTCTGGATCCATCACGCAAATCCAAGGGCAAGTGACGCTTTCGATCGAGAACTTCGTCTCCCTTTCGGGCGATTTCATATTCCAATCCTCGGGCAGTGGATTTACGGTGGCGGCGGACAACGTTGATGCGGTGCTTGGCACCTCGACCGTCAATCTCACGGTGACCGGCGCGAGCTTTGGATTACTGGTTGTGCCGGGCACAAATGGAGGGGCATCCACGTACGCGTTGACTGCTTCAGGCGGCACGGATTCACTCAATGGCATCCCGGGGTTGACCCTGACGACGAACGGGCTGACGGTCGAGGTCAACACTACGGGGGCGGCGCAAGACCAGCAAATCGACCTTCCTGGCGGCGGCACGGTTTCGATTTCCTTTGCCACGCCGCGGAATATAACGGAAGTCGAAGGGAGCGTAAGCCTGAACATTGACGACTTTGTCACCGTTAGCGGCAGCTTCTCGTTCACCGAACAGCAAGACCCCAATAATGCGCAGGTGGAGGACATTCTTGTCGGCGCCAGCGGGGTCACCGCTTTTGTGGGCACGGCGGATCAGAGCATCGGCGTTGAAATCAACAACGCGGAGCTGGGGTTGGTGATCTACAATAACACCAGCACCAACAGCGCCACCTATGCTCTTTCGGCATCCGCCACGATGACTTTGGTGGTTCCCAGCAGCGTGGATTTTGGCTTGAGCGGGGCCTTGACTTTGGAGGTGAACAATACCGGGATGACAGTGAACCAGGTAATTACCACTCCTGACAACTCGGTCACCGTTAGTTTTGCGAACGCGAATAACATTGAGGCCATGACCGGTTCGCTGACGTTGACCGTCGGGCCGTCGGGCAATCCGCTCTTCACACTCACCGGCGACTTCGGTGTCAGCGAAGTGACGACCGCGACGGGGAACGAGCTGTTGATTGGCGCCACGAATGTTGGCGGCTCGGGTCTCACGCCTTCCGGCGGAGGCGCATCGCTGACCGTCGATAATGGGACTTTGGGTCTGGTTCTCTTTAGCGACAATTCCAAGACTCCCAACAGCCTCGGATATGCGCTGACCGCGTCGGCCACTGTGCAGGCCAGCGCCGGGAGCGTGGTTTCGGCTTCAGGGACGTTGCAGATCGAGCGCAACACGACCACGATGGCGGTGGATGTCCAAGTTCCGGCCGGTTCGACAGAAGTGCAGGTGACAGAGCCCGCGGGATCGGTGGGGTCCCCTTACGAATCGATCACTCTCCTTAATGCCAATTTGAATATCAACTATCCCGATGGCAACCCCCTCCTGCAAATTAACGACGGCAGCGCAAGCAACAACCCGAATGTTCCCACCGGGGTCACGGAGACGGATTTGTCCAACGTCACGGTTTCCTTAACGACGGACGGCAGCCCGGGTTCGACTCTGTTTACTCTCAGCGCCGGCTCGGCAGCCTACGATTCCATCGCGACTCCGGCGCAGAACGGCGGGCACACAATTACCTTCCATAACCTCCAGTGGGTTAACGGCGGAACGGACGTGGCCTTGACCAACGTTAAACTTTCCCTCGGCGGTTATGTCATCTTTACGTCAGGGTCGGTGGAGATCCAGTATTACACCGACAGCAGCAATAACCTTCACACCAATTTCACTTTCAGCAATGCCACTGTTGGGTTCTACGTCAACAACCAGCCGATGGTGTCGCTTTCAGGCAACCTCGCTTTCACCTATGATTCCATTAATGGTTTCCAACTGAACAGCGCTGGCACCAGTATCACTGGTTTTTCGTTCCTTGGCCAAAGCCTTGGCGGGTCCACGTCACAACAGCAGGCCCAGCCCGATGCGTCCGGCCCGCTGACGCTGGGCCCGATTACGCTAGGAACGCCTTCTCTAAGCCTAAGCAACTTCCAATTTTCGGCGAGTGGCGCCTTGTCCGTCAAAATTACGATCAGCGACCCGCTGGCCACCCTCACGACCAACGGCGTGACGGCTAGTTTAACGAACCTCGCGGGTTCCTTTAACTTGGGCCTTACCATTAACCTGGCCAATCCCTTGTCCCTGCCCAGCAACGTCACTGCCAGCGGCTTCAGCTTGACCGTCGGCACTTTCTCGATCCAGATTGGCACGGCGTCCACGTATCTTCTCACCTTGTCGGGGAGCAATTTAACCATCGATCCCGCCGCCGGCCCCACGGCTGACCTGGTGAATTTTGCCGGGAGCGGCACTCAAGCTGGCCTGAGCGCGACTCTGAGCATACCTTCCATCCCTCTGTCTATGTCGGGCAGCTTCACCGGGCTGGCTATCACCGGCAATGGCACTTTCGTCTTCGCGAGCAACTTCAGCGTTTCCTTCTCGCTGGGTTCGGCGAGCGGAAGCAGCGTGGGTTTGCCTTCCTGGTTCCCTCTGCAAAACCTTGCGGTTGCCATTAGCTGGCCCAATTTCAATTCCAACCCCAGCGATTTTCTCCTGACGATATCGGCCTCGGTTGATTTCACATTGGGCCCGATTACGCTCAATGGCTCGGTGACCAACCTGGTCATCAACACACAGCTACTCTCCGAAGGGCAATTCCCCATCGTCTCACTTGGCGGCATAGCCGTCCAAGCCTCCGGCAATCTCGGCCCGGCCACTTTCAGCGGAACCCTCATTATGGGCATGGTGGTCTTCAACCCAACCAGCGGCGTCATTTTCACCGGCACCGGCGCCGCCCCTGCCGGTGATGTGAGCGAGCTTTACGCCGGCATCATGGCTAGCTGCACCATCGCCGGGGAGGCTGGGTTTACGCTCGAACTGGGCATCTCGCAGGACGGACCGTTGTCTATTTATCTCCAGGCAACCGTTCCGATTCCCCTTGGGCCTACTTCCCTGTTCCTGACTAATTTCAGCGGGGGCATTGAGTTTGGCGCGACTTTCCCGACGGTCAGCATAACCGGCAACGCCAGCGACGCGCTTCAGTTGCGGCAGCCCGCTTTCCAAGCCCCCGGCATGTTGACCGCCGCGCAGTGGCAAGCCCAGTTAGAGCAGCAGGTCGTCACCAATGCCCAAGCGGGAACAACCTGGGCAACCCTTTTCACCAATCCGCCCCCGATGATCATCGTGGCCGGCTGCACTCTCTACGACACCAATCTCGACGTCTTCCGCATTGATGGGACCATCGAGATAAGCACTCAAGGGCAAATACTGCTCCTGGGCAAAGCCACCTTTGGCGGCGAACTGAGCATCGGCGCCAGCGTCTATTTCAATCTCAGCCAGGTGGCCAATGGCGACGCCAGCATCCTCTTTTTGATCGATGTGCCCGCGCAGACGGCGCAAGCACCCTCTGTATCCCCCATCCTGAGCATTTATGGCGAGGCCTTGTTTAATTACAGCAACGGTGTCTTCAGCATAACCGTCACTGGCGTGGCCCAGGCCACGCTCGACAATATACTGACGGCGACCCTCTCAGGGACGATCACCATGTCCTTCAGTTCGACCAGCTTTAATCTGGCATTTAACGCCAGCCTGAACCTCACCTATTTGGGCAGTGTTGGGACAGTCACCGGCAGTCTCACCGTCCAAAACAACAGCAGCGGAACGGTCGATGTTTGGGGAGCACTGTTATTGACGACCAATCTTTCGGCTTTGCAATCCGCGGGCATATACATTACCGGCACGGCTTATTTCGAGCTCAACACCACCTCCCTGGTTCAGACCGTTAATCTTGCCAATGCCTCGGCACCCTTGCAGCTTGCCCCCGGCACCTTCAGCGTTTTCGTTCAGGGAACCGCAGCCTTCGACCTCGGCGGCGTGCAGGTCTTTTCGGCCAGCGGCACTTTGGCCATCGACATCAACTCGTCCGACCTGACCATTTTCCTGCAAGCGCAGTTGACCCTTGGCCCGCCAGGAACGACTCTCTTCCAGTTTGACGCCACCGGGCTGCTCTACGTCAGCTTCGGAGGCGGAGGGTCCAATCCTGGTTTTGCGGCCATGATCACCCTGACCGAAGGCTCCAGTCCGCTGCCCGGATTCACCTTTGCCGAAAACTTCCTCCTGGTGGTCAATACGACCGAACAGACCATTACCTACACCATTCCGAGTCCGCCGCCGACCAGTCCGCCTATGCCAGCCGTGCCAACCGTGGTGGGACCGAACTTTGCGTCCTCCAATGTCCTGGCGACGATGAGTTATGAAACGATCATCAACGGACAGCGTACTTTGGTGATTCCCGACGGAGCGCCACCCAGCGGGACCACGAATTTCGTCAACTGGACGGCGCCCCCGAGCGTTTATTTCCTTGTCCTGGCGCGGGGCAATTTGAGCCTGGGCAGCGTCTTTACGATCTCAGGCACGCTGAACATTGAAGCCAGCGTCAGCAACGGCCAGGTCTTCTTCCAAATTGAGGCCAATGCCACGCTCACCTTGAGCGTTGCTGGGAACACTTTATTCTCGTTCAATGTTGATGGCGCCTTGCAAATCAGCAACGCTGGTTTAGTGGCCTACCTCCAGGTCAGCTTGTCCAGCAGCGTCAGCCTTGGGTTAAACTTTAGCGCCTCCTTCTACCTGCAAATTAATACGACGTCTGGAACTGTATCATTAGATAACGTTCAAATTCCGAAAGGCTTCGAAGTGCAGGCGCAGGGATCGATGACTGTCGGGAGCATTTTGACGCTGTCAGGAACCTTTACCCTGGAGGTCAACTCGGGCAGCCTCCAAATCTACGTTGCCGCCAATGTTTCCATCATTGGCATCAACTTCAGCGTCACCGGCTTCGCGGGGATTTACTATGACAACAGTCCGGGTATTGCCTTCAGCCTGCAATTAAGCGTGGGAACCAACAGCAACCCGACGATTGAGCTTCTTCCCGGCTTGGTCTATCTTTCCGGGCAATTCATCTTGCAGGTCAATACCACCGGGGTGCAGCGCAACGGAATCAATCCGGGCTTCCTGGTTGCCATCAACAACATGGGCTTTTTCCTGTTCGGCTTCAATTTGTCGGGCACGATCAGCATTGGCATCTCCGCGTCCGGCTTCTCCATTGTTGTTCCAGCCAGCGACCCGTTGTCCCTGAGCTTCTTCGGCATTGTCACGCTTTCGGTGTCCGGTTTCCTCTGCATCGGCAGCGGGCCATTCAACGTGGGTGGACAGACCATCAATGTGAGCGGGATGGCCTTCAGCTTTACCGCCACGGCTGGCTTTAGCATTGGCGACGACTTTTTTGGCATCAGCGCTTCGCTCAGTCTTTCCGTTTGGTATATCAACTCCGCTGACTACGGCTTTTCCGTCACGATCAGCGGCTCGGCTTACATCTTTGGGATAGGCTTGGGCGTCAGCGCTACGGTGGCGGACAACAGCGGCGACTTGTCCTTGGCGCTGTCGGTGAGAATTGAGGTCTGGCCGTGGCCAAAGGAATATGTCACCTACCACCATACTTTTGACCTTGGCCAGTTGGCTTCACCGCCTTCCAATGCCATTTCGGCGCAGACGCAGCCGCCGGTGCTGGCCTCGCAGTCCGGATCACAATTGGTGTTAAATGTGGGCCAGAGCGTCGGCAACCGGGGCCAGTACTATCCCGCCCAAAGTTCCGAGAACTATACATTGTCGTTGCTGAGCAACAATGGCGCCACCGATAATGTCAGCATCACCGCCACCGTTTACAACACTGCCACCGACACCAGCTCCACTTATACGCAGGATTATTCCAATGTCGGCAGCATTTGGGTTTATAATACGCTGGGCGGGAATGACACCATAACCATTCCCAACGCGATTAACGTCGCGGTGACCATGACCTTGGGCGGCGGCAACAACACCATTAGCACGGGCGGCGGGACGGCGGGGATTACTGTTCAAGGCGGGAACAACTCCGTTACCAGCTACGGGGCTCTCAATGCCACCGTCCAAGGCAGCGGCAATAACACCCTCAGCGCGACAGGCAGCAGCACCGTTTCGGATCAAGGCAGCGGCCACAACACTATCTCCGGCGGCTCGGTCAATGTTACGGTGACTGGCAATGCCGGCGACACCATCACAACCGGTGGGAACGCCGTGCTTTCCATTCAAGGCAACGGTGCCAGCACCCTGACGGCAACCGGCAACGCCAGCGTGACGATCGCGGGCGGTGGGAACAACACCATCACCTCCGATAAGCAAACCAACGTGACGATTACCGGCGGCGGAGACAACACCATCTATACCGGCAGCGTTTTTTCGACCATCACCGACGAGGGGACCGGCGGCAATATCGTTCACGGAGGCACGGGAGGCGGTGTGTATATCGGCGGCTTAAACGCTGTTGGCTCGCCGTTTTCCAGCAAGGGCGGATCGAGCGTTCTTGCCCCCTCCGACAATTTCTCAGTCCAGTTGGCGGGCTATTCCAGCTACCTTGTCACTAACAGCGGCATTCAGTATGGCAGCTTTAGCCTGACATGCAGCGGAGTCGATTCCGTCACGCTCACGACGCCCACCTCCACCGTTTCCGCTGGAAATACCATTACCCTGTCAGGCTGGACGGGCTCGACCCAGATTAACGCCAGCGGGAACAACAATACGCTGGACGTCAATCCTGGGGCCACAACCAGCGCGGTCTCTTATGTTTTAACCGAGAGCCAGTTAACGGCAACCATTGGTCAAAGCACTATTCCCGCTGTTTCCTTCTCCGACATCCAGACGGCCAATCTCACGGGTGGAAACGGGACCAATTCCTTCACGGTATCGGCCTGGACGGGCAACGGTTCCCTCACTGGGCCCAATGGAAGCAGCAATACGCTATATGCGACGGACAACACCAACTTTGCGCTCACCAACACGCAGTTCAGCCGTTCCAATGCCGGGAACCTGGCCCTGAGCGGCATCCAAAACGCCGTCCTGACCGGCGGCTCGGGCGCGGATACCTTTACCGTCAGCAATTGGAGCGGCAACGCCACCTTGAACGGCGTGAGCGGCAAGAACATCTTTAACCTGATCCTCAGCGGGGCGACAAATGGAGTTTACAACGTCTCTGACTCGGCCAGCATCTCTTCCGATGTTCTCAACGTTACCGCTGGCCAGACGGTGACCCTCACCGCTGATCTCATCGATGTCGGGTCCCAGAGCGTTAACTACCACGAAATTGCCATTCTGGGGATCGATGGCGGAGCCTCAGCTCTGACTTTCGATCTTCAGGCCACCGACGCGGCCACCAGCACGGTCCTCCAGACCTTCGGCATTAATAACGTTATTAATGTTGGCAGCACCGTTCCGGCCACGACCGGCGTTGCCAGCGGCATTGCCGGGGCTTTGAGCATTAAAGGCAACGGCCAGGACACTCTCAACGTGTATGACACGGGTGATCAAGCCTCCCAAACGGATGTGCTGACCGCCAGCACGCTCACCGGCCTGGGGATGGGAGGCAGCGGGATCACCTACTCCAAACTCTCGAACCTGAACATCTACCTTGGAGACGGGGTCAGCACCTTCACCATTGTTACCACGGCGGTCGGGACTGCCAACCATCTGACCACCAACGCCGCCGACACCGTCGATATTCGTGCGCTCAACGGACCCACGACGGTGACAACGACGAGCGGCGCCAACACGATCAATGTCGGCAGCACGGCGGGCGAGACACCGCTCACAGCCGGGAACCTGGCGGAAATCGAAGCCACTCTTACTGTGGCCGGCACCGGCCAGGACGTGCTGAACCTTGACGACACGGAGGACACAATCGGGCGTTCTGGCACGATCACCAACGCGCAGGTCAGCGGCTTCGGCCTGGGTCCTGTGGCCGTGATCCATTACGCGGGAATTGCCACGCTGAACCTGTTGCTGGGGAGTGGCCATGACACGGTCAACGTCCAAAGCACTTCCGCGGTGACTACTGTGAATACGGAGAACGCCACGGACACGATTAACGTCGGCAGCGTGGCGCCCAGCACTGGCGGGAATGTCGATGGCATCCAAGGCGCTTTGACGGTAATTGGCGGCGGCAACGATGTGATGAACGTGGATGATGCCGGCACCACGGCCCCCAGGACCGGGACCCTGACCGCCGATACGTTGACCGGGCTGGATATGGCCGGGATCACTTACAGCGGCCTTGCCACGTTGAACATCTCCCTGGGCGGCGGTGGCAATGACTTCTACCTGCAAGGCAATAACCCGGCGACGGTGACCAATCTCAACCTGGGTAACGGGGCGAATCATCTGGCAGTGGGGAGCGCGGCCGCGCTGGCGGCAGTCGAGGCAGCCGATGGCAGCGGGGATGTCACGAACACCGGCAGCACCGTTGACAACCTCTTGGGCAGCGCCAGCCTGACTGCCACCGTCACCGACACTATTAACATCACCGGGTCCGGCCAGGACTCGATGAACATTGATGACAGCGGCGACACTCAGGTCAGGAACGTCGAACTCAATCCCGCTTTCTTGGAGTTTTACGTATCCCTGCCCAGCTCGTCTTCCATCTCCGTCGAATTGCGGCTCAATTTTACAGGCGTTAATTCGATGACCGTCTCCTTAGGCCAGCCCTCCACCCAACCGGGCCCGGGTCCGAACGATACGGCCGGCCAAGGCGGCAACACGTTCCTGGTCATCGACACCTTTGCGCTCGCGGCGGCTGCGAATGGAAGCCCGGCGATTGTCATCAACGGGGACAACGGGAATAATGATTTCGCCGTGTATGATTCGCACGCGGTCATGACCATCAACGGCGGCACGGGCAATGATAACTTCTATGTGTTCGGGAACAGCGCGACCCTCAATCTCAACGGAGACTTGTCCGCAAACAACAATGGGTACCAAGGCAATGACGATTTCTACGTGTTTGCCTCGCTGGTCGCGTCACAAAACGAGGTGACCAATGTGAACGGCGGAGTAAGCACCAGCGCCGTTTACGATTACCGCATGAACTCCCTGGTGGATATCAATGGCGGCTCGGGCGATACGTCTCTCTTTATCTTTGGCACGGTGCTCGACGACGTCATTACGGTGACCAGCACCACCATAACGGGCGCGGGGTTGGACATTCAGTACAGCAACATCAAGCATCTGATCATCGAGAGCCTCTCGGGCAATGATGTGTTCTGGATACAAAGCGTTTCCAGCACCCTGACCTCAATTCAAGCCTATGGCGGCGGCGGATTGCCGAATTTCCCGGCTGGAATCCCGGTTCCGAATCTCAATGGAGCGCCGACCCAGATTCTCACTCTGGGGACCGCTTACGTCAGCGCCAATGGGCAGCTTACACAAGACGTCACTCTCACTCTTGGAGTTCCGAATCAGCAGACCGCCAGCATAACACTGACCTATCAGGGCGAGTTGGCCTACGCCAATGCCCTGGGCATTCCGATCAGCCCGAACGAATTGGCCGCCTATATTGCCTCCCTGATCAACCAGTCCCCGCTGGCGGGCGATTTCAGCACTTTTGCCAGCGGCACCGGAGTTTTTGTCCAAGCCCAGCCGTCGCCCCACTACAACGACACCTTCAACATCGGGGTCGGTCCCAACACGCCTCTTAGCCAAGGCAGCCTGGCTGGCATCGATAGTCCGTTGACTATTGGCCTCCTCTCGCCACCGCCCGGTGTGGGCACGCCTCCGTTTGTGGTCACGGCCAATATCTATGATACGGACGATAGCGGCAGCCAAACCTTTACTTTGACCGGCGCCTCGGCTTCGGCTCCTGGCTTGCTGACTGGTTCCGCCATGGGGCCCAACGGATCAATCGCCTACGAGTCCACCGTCACTAACCTGAATATCTACCTTGGTTCCGGAAAGAATACGTTCAACGTTCAGTCCACCAGCGCCACCGCCCTGACCACGCTCTACGATGGGACTGGGAACGACACCACCGTCAATGTGGGCTCCTTGGCGCCATTGACCGGCGGCGATCTTGCCGGCATCCAAGGCGCCTTGGTTGTCGTCGGGGCCGGCGACGACACGATGAATGTGGATGATACCGGCAGTTCCGGGCAGAGCACGGGCACGCTGACCAGCAGCACGTTGAATGGCTTGGGCATGGGACCAGGGGGCATCACGTACACCGGGCTGGGAACGTTGAATATTTCCCTGGGGAGCGGCCCCAACACGTTCAATATTCAGTCCACTTATTCCGCGACCATCACTACTCTGAACGACCTCGTTTCTGCCCTTCCCAATACCATCAACATCGGCAGCCTGGCCCCGCAGACTGGCGGAATTGTCAATCTTATCCAGGGTGCGCTGACGGTCAACGCTGACGGCCATGACACCATGAATGTCGATGACACTGGCAGTTCGATGGCCAACACCGGCACGCTGACCAACACCACATTGACTGGCCTTGGCATGGGCCCGGCAGGCATCACCTACCACGGCCTGTCGGTGATGAACATTTTCCTGGGCAATGGCGTGAACACGTTCAACATCACCTCAACCAACGGGCCCACCCTTTACACCGTAGTGACCAATGACGGCGCGGCTGGCCAGACCCAGAACACTATCAACATCGGCAGATCATCGCCGAACCTCGGTGGAATCGTGGACAATATCCAGGGTCCGATCGTGCTGGTTGGCGATGGCCACGACATGCTGAACGTCATTGACAACGGCAGCGCCGGACCAAAGAGCGCCGTCCTGACCAACAGCACCTTGGCCGGCATGGGAATGGTGACAGCCCCGATCGTTAGCAATGGCGCTACTTATAGCGGCATCAACTACAGCGGGCTGTCGTTGTTGAACGTGTACCTGGGCAGCGGCGGCAACACCTTTACGGTTGATTCCACATGGCCAACCACTCACACGAACATCAATCTGCAGAAGAATACGGCAGGCGACCCGACGACCATCACCACTCTCTCGGGCGTTGATTACATCAACATTGGCTCGATAGCCCCCGTGCTGGGTGGGATTGTGGATTATATCCAAGGCCCGGTGGTGGTCGCGGGCGATGGCCTCGATATAATGAATGTCGATGACAGTGGCAATCCGCTGGGCAAGCGCGGCACGCTGACGAGCAGCACTTTGACTGGATTGAACATGGGCCCGGCTGGCATCAGCTATAGCGGCTTGACGTTGTTGAACGTTTTCCTGAGTTCTGGCGGCAACAACTTTACCGTGGTTTCGACGAATCCAGCTACGACGACTAACATTAGCCTGCGCCAAAACGCCGCTTCGACTAAGATTATTACGCTGTCGGGCGCGGATAACGTCAATATTGGAACGTTGGAGCCTTACAGTGGCGGGGTTGTCGATGCCATTCAGGCGCCGGTCTCGGTGGTCGGCGATGGCCTCACGACGCTGAACGTGGATGATACCGGAAGCACCAGCAACAAGACTGGCACGCTGACCAACAATACCTTGACGGGCTTGAACATGGCGCCCGCTGGCATTGCGTACAGTGATTTGGCCGCCTTGAACATTTCGCTGGGCTCCGGCAATAATACGTTCAACATTCTGTCCACCTACTACTCGACGGTGACGACGCTCGGGGACGGGATGGGCAACGACACAATCAATATTCAGGCCACTTCCGGACCTACGAACATCGTGACTCAAGCCGGCAGCGACGTCGTCAACATCGGGTCGCTCGCGCCGGCGCTCGAGAATGGGATTGCGGCTTATATCCAAGGCGCAATTGCTGTGACAGGCGGCGGTCACGACACGCTGAATGTTGATGACACGGGCGACTGCGGGCAGAGTAACGGCACTCTCACCAGCACAACCTTGACTGGTTTGAGCATGGGTCCCGGCGGCATCACCTACAGCGGTTTGGCCTTGTTGAACGTCTCCTTGGGCCAGGGGCAAGACACCTTTACCGTGGCATCCACCAATCCGGCAACGGTCACGAATGTCAATTTGCAGCGGACTCAGGGTCCGGCCACCATCACCACGCTTTCGGGCACGAATTTCGTTAATATTGGGTCGAACGCGCCGGGCACGGGCGGCATTTTGGATAACCTCCGCGGCCCCATCAATGTGATCGGCGACGGCGCGACCACGCTCAACGTTGACGACACGGGGAGTGCGGCGGCAGACCAAGGCACGCTCACTTACAATCAACTGACTGGCTTGAATATGGGAGGACCTGGCATCCTGTACCGAGGCCTCTCCTCCTTGAACATATCCTTGGGCAGCGGGGCGAACGCGTTTAACATTGGGTCCACCAACGCCACAACCGTAACGACGCTCCTCTGCGGCACGGGCAATGATACCGTCTATGTCCAGACCGCAGCCGGCCCGACAAATATCCTCGCGCCATCGGGTAATGATGTTATTTACGTGGGCACTTTCGGCCCGCCAGGCAACAACGGCACTGTCAATGGCATCCAGGGCCCTCTGACGATCCAAGGAGATGGCAATGACACGTTGAACGTCTTCGACATGGGGAGCACCGCGACTAATACTGGCACGCTTACCAGCAGCACGTTGACCGGGTTGGGGATGGGAACCGGCGGCATTGCTTACAGCGGCCTGGCCGCATTGAACATTGACCTGGGCAGCGGGCGGAACACCTTTACGGTTCAGTCCACCAATGCCGGAACGGCGACCAGCATTAATGTCCAAGCGACGTTCGGGGCGGCCATTATTACCACCCTCGCGGGAACCGACACCGTCAATGTTGGCTCCCTGGCTCCGGCCAGCGGCGGAGTTCTCGGTAATATCCAGGGCGCGGTCACTGTGGTAGGCGATGGCAGCACCACGCTCAATGCGGACGATACTGGCGAGAACGGAAGCAAGACCGGTACTCTGACGAGCACAGTGCTGACCGGCTTCGGGATGGGCTCCGCCGGCATTAGTTATAGCGAATTGTCCACACTGAACATTGCTCTAGGCGGCGGAAACGACACCTTCACTGTTAAATCCACCGCGGCGGGAACGGCGACTAATATCGAGATTCCGACTACCCAAGGCCACGGCCCAACCACGATCACCACCTTGACCGGTGCCGATACAATTAGCCTTGGCTCTTTATCCTTGACCAATGGCGGGAACGACAACATCCAATCCGCGGTGATCGTTGGAGACGGCAACACCACCCTCAACGTTTATGTCGCAGGCTCTCAGGGTGGCGTTGACACCCTCACCAGCACAGCTCTCACCGGAAAGGACTTCCAAGGAAATGGCGTTAGCTACAGTGGCTTAAGTGCCCTGAACGTCTTCCTGGGCAGTGGCGTGAACACCTTCAACGTGCTTTCAACCCATGCCGGCCTGCCGACGACTATTTACGATAGCGCCGCCCAAGATGTCCTTAACATCGGGTCTTTGGCCCCTGCCAGCGGCGGGATCCTTACCGGCATCCAAGGCGCCTTGAAAATCGTTGGCGACGGGAGCGATTCCGTCAATGTCGATGACTCCGGCAGCAACGCCACCAATATCGGCACGCTGGGCAACAGTTCGCTGACCGGACTGGGGATGGGATCGGCGGGGATTACCTACAGCCAGTTAGGGACGCTAAACCTGTTCTTGGGCGGCGGCGCCAACACCTTGACCGTTTCGTCCACTCAAGCCGGTGCAGCGACGGCGATCAATATCCAGCGGACCAGCGGGCCGACCAGTATCATCACGCTGGGGGGCAGCGCCGTTATCAACATCGGCTCCCAAGCGCCCGCGAGCGGCGGGATTCTTAATAATATCCAAGGCGCGGTCACCGTTGCGGGTGATGGCAGCACCACGCTCAATGTGGATGACACCGGCCAGAGCGGAAATGCGACCGGCACTCTGACCAGCACCGCATTGACGGGCTTGGGAATGGGCCCTGCCGGCATTAGCTACACCGGTTTGTCCACACTGAACATCGCTCTGGGCGGGAACGGCGCCTTTACTGTTAAATCCACCGCGGCGGGAACGGCGACCAATATCAATATCCCGGCCTCCCAAGGCCACGGCCCCGCCACAATTACGACCTTGTCCGGCACCGATACAATTAACCTTGGTTTGTTGTCCTTGAGCAATGGCTGGGACGACGACATTCCATCCGCAGTGATCGTTGGAGACGGCAACACGACCCTCAACGTTTATGACGCAGGGCCGCAGGGCCGCGGGGTTGACACTTTGACGAGCACAACTCTCAGCGGAACCGACTTCCAAGGAAACGGCGTTAGCTACAGCGGCTTAAGTGCTCTGAATGTGTTCCTGGGCGGCGGCATTAGCTCCTTTGTCATCCTTTCCACCCATGCCGGAACAGCAACCGCGGTCCAGGACAGCGCCACCAGCGACGTCATTGACGTCGCCTCCTCCGCCCCTGCCAGCGGAGGGAATCTCACCAGCATCCAAGGCGCCCTGACGGTCATTGGCGATGGCAGCACAACACTGAATGTCGATGACTCCGGCAGCACGGCGGCCAATACGGGCACACTGAGCGGCGGTTCGCTGAACGGGCTGGGGATGGCAGGCCTTAACTACGGTGGTTTGGCAGCGTTGAACCTCTGGCTGGGCAGTGGCGCGAACAGCATTACCGTTCAATCCACAGCCCCGCATACCAGTACCAGCATCAATCTGCAGCGCGCTACCGGTTCTGACAGCATCGCCACCTCGGCCGGCGCGGGCTCCTACGTCATTAACATTGGTTCCTTGGCGCCGGCTGAAGGCGGAATTGTCAATAACATCCAAGGCGCGGTGACCGTGGTGGGCGATGGCAGCGTCACCTTGAATGTCGATGACTCCGGCAGCACGGGTGCCAATACGGGCACTTTGACGAGCAGCACCTTGACGGGTTTAGGCATGGGTGCGGCCGGGATCACCTACAGCGGTTTGGCGGCGGTGAATGTCTCCTTGGGCAGCGGCTCGAACACGTTCACTGTTTCCTCGGTCGCCGCGGGGACGGCCACGAGCGTGAATGTTCCAAATACACAAGGCCGCACCACAACCACGGTCACTACGTTGTCGGGCGTAGATGTTATTAACCTCGGAACCACATCGAACTGGCAAGGTCCGGGACCTGGCGGCCTCCAGGGACTGGTTAAGGTGGCCGGCGATGGCAATGACACATTGAACGTCTATGGAGTCGGCAATCCGCAGCCCGCCTTTAATACGCTGACCAGCACTACGCTCAGCCAAGGACCAGCCCCCCAATCCCAAGAGGTCACCTATTCGGGAATGGCGGCATTAAATATCTGGCTCAGCAACCAGGCCGGTAATTCAATGACGATTGTTTCGACCAATCCCGGCACGGTTACGACGGTGACGGCTGGCAGCCAGACCAACGTAATCAACGTCGAGAGCACCGCCTCGCCCACTTATATCAACGCGCAGAACAGCCAGACTGTCATCAACGTCAGCAGCCAGCCCCAGAACAACAATGACGGTGTGCTTAACTACATCCAGGGTCCGCTTACGGTCACTGGCGGAAGCGCCACCACCCTGAATGTGAGCGACATGGCCAGCACATCCACTAACACCGGCACGCTGACCAGCACGGCTTTGATCGGCTTTGGCATGGGCGCCTCCGGCATCGCTTACAGTGGTTTGGGGACCTTGACGCTCTCTTTGGGCAGCGGCTCCAATACTCTGACCATCGCTTCCACCTCCGCCGTCACCACGACCACGGTTTCAGGCTATGGGGGCATTAATACGATCAATGTTCAGAGCACAGCCGGCCCCACGAATTTCTCCGCTGAGAACGGCGCCGCCGTGGTGAACGTCGGCTCGCTAGCGCCGGCCATTGGCGGGGTTGTCAACAACATCCAAGGGGCCTTGTCCGTGGATGGCGACCGCGGCGCCAACATTACGGTCAATGTGGACGATACAGGAAGCACGGGAACCAGTGCCGGCACGCTGACCAACAACAGCCTGACTGGACTGGGAATGGCGGGTCTCACTTACCAAGGCGTTACGGCGCTGAATATTTCCTTGGGCAGCGGCGACAATACCTTTGCCATCGCTTCAACCAGCCCGAACACGGTGACGGCTCTCCACGGTGGCAGTGGGGTGAACACCATCAACGTAGAGAACATCAACAGCGCCACCACCGTGACCACGCAGGCGAACGCGTCTGATGTCATTAATGTCGGACTTCCTTCGGGCTGGCAGGGCCCGGGAAATAACGGTCTGCAGGGAGCGTTGACGGTTGTCGGCAACGGCAGAGACATCATGAATGTCTATGACGAGGGCGCCCCAGGGCCTGTCTTTAACACACTGACCAGCAAAACGTTGAGCGGACCAGGCGCTGGACCGCAGCAACAGGGCATCACCTATTCTGGGCTGGCGGGAGTGAACGTGTTCTTGGCCGGCGGAAATTCTAACTTTACGGTGGCATCCACCAACTCGGGCACGGTGACGACGATCAACGTCCTTGGTGGCAATCAGACGATCAACATTCAAAGCACCGCGGCCGGTTCAGCCACATACGTGAACACGCCGGGCGGGGTGAACGTGGTCAACATCGGCAGCCAGGCGCCGCAGATGGGCGGAACAACCAACAATATTCAAGGTGACCTCGTGGTGAGCGGCAACGGCGATTGCACGATGAATATTGATGATACCGGCAGCACGGCAGCAGCGACTGGGACATTGGCCGGCACGACGGTGAGCGGCCTTGGGATGGATGCCTTCGGCATCGTTTACAGCGGCTTGACTGCGTTGAACATCTCTTTGGGCAGCGCGGCGGACGCCTTTACGATCGCCTCGACCAGCTCCGGCACGGTCACCACTCTCAACACCGGCGGCGGCAACGATACCGTCAATATTCTCAGCACCGCCTCTGCCACGACGATCAATATGCAAAGCGGCACGGATGTGATCAACGTGGGCAGCCTGGCCCCGGCGACCAACGGCACGCTCACGGGCATTCAGGGCGGTCTCACGGTCAACGGCGATCGCTACGGCATTTTGAATGTGGACGACGGCGGCGGTTCGGCTTCCCTGACCGGCACTCTCACGAGCAATAAGCTCGCCGGGTTGGGGATGGGCTCCGGCGGCATCACTTACTCCGGACTGTCCAACCTGAACATTTATTTAAGCAGCGCGTCCGCGCTTGCCGTCAAGTCCACCAACCCCTCGACGGTGACCACGGTCAACGGCGCCAAGGTATAGCCCTGTTGCTGTTGGCACCGGCTCTCGCCTCGCCGGGGCAGGAACTGGCTGTCACCGTTTCAGCGGACTGCTCCCAACCTCCCAACCCCAGGGGCCGTTTCCACTATTTAGGCCACGCCAAAACAGGGAAATTGTTGTTCATGAAGATGAGGAGATGCGGAGCAAACCCTTTATCCCAAGCGGCTCGCTGGAAGGCGCTATAAATAAAGCTTTATTTTACTTTGACGCGTATTAGGCAAGGTGATAAAAGCAAGGAAACACTACGAGACGCAATATGCGCAAGCTTGACCAAACCGTAGATGAGCACTTGAGGACCATCGAAGCGAGCTGTCCGCGCTTGCTCTACGCTTTACATGCAACCTTGGAAGCGGTGTGGGGCGAGATCATGAGAATGGAATTGGCCTGCGGGGGTTTAGAGGAGGCCGGGGCCGAGGTCGATGACGAATCAGCGGCGGTTCGCGAAATCATCACCCTCGTCGAGGCCCTGCGTTGCGAAATGGCTAAAGACGGGCTCATGGGTCCCACGGAATTGGCCGCGTGCCGGCAGGATGTGTCGGCCCTGCAGTGTTGCATGAACCGGCTGCGGCATCCGCTGGCTGAAGGCGGCCAGATCTCCGCGGCCCTCTCTGCCGAGGGAGGAGCGGGAAATTCCAAAGACCGGCCCGCCCTGTCTGACGGATTCGCGGAGAACAAGCATCCGCTGAAGACGTGCGTCTTTTACTGCTCGAACAATTTGGACGCGGGCCGGGTGGCCAGTTCCTGGGGAGAACCGGGCGGAGACACGGTCAAGACTATCGGTCTGCCCTGCTCTGGAAAGGTGGATGTGCCCTACCTGCTCAAAGCCCTGGAAACGGGCGCGGACGGCGTGGTGATTGTGGCTTGCAAGAAGAAGGAGTGCCGTCACTTCGAGGGCAGCCTGCGCGCCCACAAACGCGTCCAGGCAGTCGGTTCGTTGCTCGAGGAAATCGGATTCGGGCCGGGACGAATGGCGGTCATTGAGTGCGCGGCCGGAGGGGCGCAGCAGGCCTGCAACGAAATCAAGCAGTTCATCGAACAGGTCAGAAGACGGCCGCTCCATCTCGCTCCCAGCGGTGGGATGAATACACAGGAACCGACGGTTGCATGAAAGTGGATAGCCAACTGGCCAGAAAAATCGATAACGGAGAGTTCATTCTCACCGCCGAACACGCGCCGCGGACCACGGCGACTCCATCCGTCACGGAAGCGGCATTGAAATCTTTGGGCGGCAAGCTCACGGCGGTCAACCTGGGCGACAATCAGCATGGGGTAGCGATGTCCTCCCTGGCCGCCTCGGCCGCCGCGCTCAAAACGGGCCTCGAGCCGGTCCTCCAAATGGTGACCCGTGACCGGAACCGTATCGCCCTCCAGTCGGATTTGCTGGGAGCCGCCAGCCTCGGGATCAAGAATGTGCTTTGTTTGTCCGGCTACCACCAGACGCTGATCGGCTGTCCGGAGGCCGCCAATGTTTTTGACATCGATTCCACGCAGTTTGTCGCGATAACCACCCGGATGTGCGAGCAGGGCTTGCTGGCCGACGGGACAAAGATAGATGGTCCGTTCTCGATGCTGGTGGGAGCAGTGGCCAATCCTTTCCTGAAGCCGCTCGAACTCAACCTGCTCAGGCTTCACAGCAAAATCGAGGCGGGCGCCCGGTTCATTCAAACCCATGCGGTCTTCGACCTCGATGCGTTCGGCCAATGGCTCGAGGCCGTTCGACAGGCAGGATTCACCGAGAAGGTCGCGATTTTGGCCAGCGTGTTCCCCTTGGAAAGCGCGGCGGAGGCCCAGAAACTGCGCGAGACCCATCCCGATTTTTACGTGCCTGACAAGGTGATGAAAGAACTTCCCGCCGCCGGCAACGGCGCCGGAAAGATCGGCCGGGCAATGTGTGTAGAGACTATCAGGAAATTGAAGACGATGAACGGTGTGCGAGGAATTCACATTCTCTCGGGTGGCAAAGAAGCGGAGGTACCGGAGTTGCTGGCCTCCGCCGGGCTCTTCTGACCGGGAGAATTCATGCCGGAGAAATACCACATCCAAACACGCGCGGTGCCGCCGCGCGGCCCGCGCATCGGCAAACATGGCGTGGTGGACTGGCGCGAGGACTGCGCCCGGTGCCATAACTGCGTCAAGAAAGCTTGCGTCTATGACCGCTACCGGCAGGAGGCGGAGTATATTCGCAACTTGCGCGCGGTTGAGGCGCTGTTCTTTGAGTGCATGGGCTGTTTCTCGTGCGTGCAGGATTGCACCAAAGGCCTCCTGTGCCTGTCCATCAATCCCGTCTATGAAGGCCTCGGCAACGGCTATTGGAAACCGGACCTCATCAAAACCACGTGGCTCCAAGCCGAAACCGGGAAGATCCCGGTCTCCGGCGCTGGCTACCGGGGAGCGTTTTCCGGCCCAGGCTTCGACTCGATGTGGACGGACATGTCTGAAATTGTTCGTCCGACGCGCGACGGGATTCATGGCCGGGAGTACATCAGCACAGCCGTTGACATCGGGCGCAAGCCGCCGTTCCTGGCTCTGGATGGCAGGCGCGTTACGACCGACTTGCCTCCACTGGTCTCAATCCCGATGCCGCTGATCCTCGATCTGAGTTCTCCGGCGCATACTTTGCCGCAGCTCGATGCCGTGATCGAACAAACCGCCGCCGCGACCGACTTGATCGCGATCCTGGATGCCCGACACCAGCCGGCCACCGAGCAGCACCTGCGTCATATCGCGTTTTATCTGGGTCCGGACAGTCCACCGGTACCGGACGAGGTGCTGCGAAAGACGCGGTTGGTGGAAATCGCGGACAGCCCCGCGGTGATCGAACGCGTCAAGGCGATCAAGAAGATCCACCCCCAGATCGTCGCCGCGATCCGGGTCGAGTTGACCGCCAGGGGCCTCGGACGCGCCATCGAGCTGGCCGAGTTGCCGGAGGTGGAGGCGATACATGTCGTGGCCGACGCCAACGGCAACGAAATCGGTGCGCCATCGCCGCGCTTTGTAAAAGACATGATCCGCCAGCTCCACACGGCTCTGGTCGAGAAAGGGATTCGGGACGAGGTTACCCTCATCGCCGGGGGCGGCATTGGGCTGCCGGAACACATGGCCAAAGCCATTATATGTGGCGCGGACCTGGTGACCATCAATCTGCCGTTGCTCATCGCGCTGGAATGTCATCTATGCGAGAGCTGCAAACCGGGCCAGCCGTGTCCGGGCAAGCTCGAGTCCCTCGATCGCGATTTCGCGGTCGGCCGCATGACGAATCTAATCGCCGCCTGGCACGACCAGTTGATCGAGATGATGGGGGCGATGGGGATGCGCGAGGCGCGCCGGCTGCGTGGCGATGTTGGCCGCGCCATGTTCTTTGAGCAACTGGAGGAGGAGACGTTCGGCAAGCTTTATGGCACCAGAAAGAAGCATTAAAGACTTACTGCCCGCGAACACGCTCAAGACCCGCGTACCGCAGGAACAGGTCGAACGGGTGACTCGCCCGGCGCCATCGCGCTTCCGCAACGAGATAGCCAAATACATTGTCCACCGCAGCCCGGATTGCCGGCGTTGCGGGAAGTGCGCGGAGGTTTGTTCCTACCAGGTCCACGTGCGCCACCCCGGCTACAAATATTTCGGCGAACCGCTCCATCACTTATGCATCGGACCGTCCTGTGAGAAGACCGGGCACTGTTGCGTATCGCTTTGCCCCCAAGGAGCGCTGCAGGTGGCGGAAAACCCGATGTGCCAGGCCTTGGGTGATCGTCGATGGTCGAGCGATCTGATCCTGGCGACCTGGAAGATGGCTGAAACCGGCGAAGTGCCGCCGGCAGACTACGACTACGATTATGAGTGCGGCCTTTCCGGCGGAGGTTTCGACCGGCTCCGCTTCCGATTTCCCGCTCGACCGCCTGTGGCCCTGCGCCCGGAGCAAATTGACACCAGTCTTCTGCTCAACAAGCGAGACGATGGCCGGCCCAAGCTCACGATTGATGTGCCATGGTATGGCGGCGGCATGTCCTTCGGGTCCGTGAGCAATGTCACCCAATTGTCCAAAGCGCGGGCGGCGGTAGCGTTCAATACCTTCACCTGCACGGGCGAAGGCGGCTACATGGAGCGGATGCGGCCCTATGACGATCATGTCATTACGCAGGTGGCGACGGGCCTGTTCGGCGTTCGCGAAGAGACCATCCAGCGTGTGCCGATTGTGGAGTTCAAGTACGCCCAAGGCGCCAAGCCAGGATTGGGGGGGCACCTGTTGGGCGACAAGGTGACGCTCAGTGTGGCCCGGATGCGCGAGGCGGTAGTGGGTTTCTCGCTGTTCTCCCCGTTCCCCTTTCACAGCGTCTATTCCATCGAAGACCACATGAAGCACATCGACTGGGTCAAGCACGTGAACCGGCGCGCCTTGATCTCGACGAAGGTCTCCACCCCGACGGACGTGGATATGGTCGCGGTGGGCAGTTATTCCGCGGGCTCTCATATCGTCCACATTGACGGCGGCTACGGCGGGACCGGCGCGGCACCGGACATCGCCAAGAAGAACATCGCCATGCCCATCGAATACGCCATTGGCAAGGTCCACCGTTTTCTCACAGATGAAGGAGTCCGGGACAAGGTGGTCCTGATTGCCAGCGGGGGCATGCGCTCGGCTTTCGATGTGGCCAAGGCGATCGCCCTGGGCGCGGATGGGGCGGTCATCGGCACGGCGGAATTGGTGGCGCTGGGTTGCGTGCGATGCAGCCGATGCGAGAGCGGACGCGGGTGTCCGCGCGGTATCGCCACGACCGACCCCGAGCTTTCCGAGAAGATGCAGATCGATTGGGGCACCCAGCGACTAATCAACCTTTACAACGCCTGGCGCAACGTGCTGGTCTCGATTCTGCAACGCCTCGGCCTGCGCAGCGTGAGCGAGCTGCGCGGTCGGACCGACCTCATGATGCACCTGGATTACACCAACGACGCGGCAAGAACCTCATGAGCGCTGAATTGATAAAGCGCCTGGCCGATTCCAGAAGATGGCTGGCCCAGTCTCTCAAGTACTCCTCGAGCTTGAAGAAGGAAGCCGAGGAAGGAGGCTGCGGGGTCGTGGGCTTCTGTTGCAGCGAGCCCGTGCCGGGCAAGCACATCTACGAACCGTCCCGCCAGATGCACAACCGGGGCAATGGGAAGGGAGGTGGCATCGCCGCGGTGGGGTTGGTTCCTGAGCAGCTTGGGGTCAGCCGCGAAGTCCTCGATAGCCATTACCTGCTGCACCTGGCGTTCATCGACCCGAAGTTACGGTCCGAAATCGAGGCGCAGTTCATCACCCCGCACTTCGACGTCGCCGCGACCGGCCAACTCGACCAAGTCGAAGACTGGAAGTCCGTGCCCGGGCTCGAGGTGATGCCACCGGCAGTCAGCCGCTATTTTGTGCGCGTCAAACCGGAGGTGTTGGACGCGTTCATCGCCCGGAACAATCTGCAGGGTTTGGATCGCGAGGAAGCGGAAGCCGAGTTTGTCAACCAGAACAGCTTTAGCCTGAATCAGAAATACTACGCGTCGCTCGGGGAGAAACGGGCCTTCGTGCTCTCGCACGGGCGGGACCTCATGATCCTCAAGGTCGTCGGGTTCGCCGAAGCGATCGTCAAGTACTACCAGATTGAGGACCTGTGCGCGCACGAGTGGATTGCCCACCAACGATTCCCGACCAAGGGGCGCGTCTGGCACCCTGGCGGCGCCCATCCGTTTGCGGCCATTGACATGGCCTTGGTGCATAACGGCGACTTTGCCAATTACCATTCCGTCACGGAGTACCTCAGGCAGCGGCAGATCTATCCCCAGTTCCTCACCGACACGGAAGTCTCGGCCCTGCTCTTCGATCTGTTGAGCCGGACCTACCATTATCCGCTGGAATATATCATCGAGGCGCTGGCGCCCACGACGGAACTGGATTTTGACCGTCTCGATACGGAGAAAAGGAAGATTTACCGGGCAATCCAGGCCACGCATATGCATGGGTCGCCCGATGGCCCCTGGTTCTTCATCATCGCCCGCACGCTCGCCCGAGAAAAGCAGTTCCAGTTGATGGGCATTACCGACACCGCCATGCTGCGGCCGCAGGTGTTCGCTTTCTGCGACGGCCAAGTGCAGGTGGGCCTGATTTGTTCCGAAAAACAAGCGATTGACGCCACGCTCTTGAGCTTGTCGAAGGACGACCACCGGATTTGCCCTGTGGCTGACCGCTATTGGAACGCGCGCGGCGGCAGCCACAACGATGGCGGGGCCTTCATTTTTAATCTGCAAAAGGATGCCGCCGGCAAAATACGGATCACATGCACCGACAAATTTGGCAAACCGGTCCCCCTGCCCAAAGGAACGGAATCGTGCGATTTTTCGCGGGAACTGCCGCCAGCGGATGGATGCGCCGCCCCCCGTCCGGACCTCGCTGCTGTGGCGGGCGCTCATGGCGTGGAGATTTTCGAAATGATGCGCGGGCTCCTGCCGCAGTGGACCTTTGATGAGTTTCGCCTGGCGTGCCGGCAGATCACGCAGCAGGCGAAAGATTCGTCCAAAACAGCCGACATGATAGAGGTGTTCACCCTGCTGAACGACCGGATCTACTCTACCGGCGCCAAAAAACGCAGCCATCTGCTCCACATTGTCCATAACGAGTGGAACCGGTTGTTCAGCCATCTTCCCAACTTCAGATCAAAAGAGGCCGGCAAGAGCGCGTTTCGTCTGATCGATTTCGAGTCTCGTCAACACCTGCGCAAACCGCGGGAGAATGAAAACACGCTGGTAATCGACGCCGCGCATTTTTCGCCGGAAGGGGACGGTTGTGATGCGGCCCTGCTCGTCGAGGCTTATATGATGGGTTGGCGGCATTTCATCAGCTTCAATTGCATTGGCCAGCGATTTCTCGGGTGCGGGCTTGGGCCCAATACGGAGGAGGTCACCATCGATGTGTATGGCAGCAGTGGGGACTACCTGGCCTCCGGCATCGATGGGCTGACGATGACGGTGCATGGGAACGCGCAGGACCAGTTGGGCCAAATCATCAAGGAAGGCAAGCTGGTCATTCATGGCGACGTGGGCCAGACCTTTATGTATGGCGCCAAAGGCGGCTGTGTCTATGTCCTCGGCAACGCCGCTGGCCGGCCGCTCATCAACTCCGTCGGCCATCCCAAAGTGATCATCAACGGGACGTGTCTGGATTTCCTGGCAGAATCTTTCATGGCGGGCGACCCTCATAGCGGCGGCGGATTCGTCGTCTTGAATGGCGTCAAATTCGATGACGACGGGCAATTGGTTCCGCTGCCAGAGCCTTATCCCGGCAGCAATCTGTTCTCCCTGGCCTCCGGCGGAGCCATTTTCGTCCGTGATCCGAAACGAACCTTGGTCGAGCAGCAGTTAAACGGCGGCAAGTTTGCCCGGTTGACCGATGCCGACTGGGAATTGATCCTGCCGTTGCTCGAGGAGAACCAGCGTCTGTTCGGAATCAACATCGAGCATCTCTTGACTGAAAACGGCCGGAGGCGCAGACCCGCAGGCGTGTATCGCAAGGTCGTTCCTGCCAGCGTTGCCGCAGTGGCTGAGCAAAACATCGAAAACGCGGAAGCGGCCCTCGCGGAGGCGGCCGCGAAGTAACCGGAGAAACCTCCCGTGATGACCATCACCAAAAAGAAAACCGGGCCTGGCTTAAAGGACGCGGTGGAACAAATCTGCGGCGTCGATCTGGACGTCTGCTTCCAGTGCAAGAAATGCTCCAGCGGTTGTTCGGTAGCCAAGTTAACCAAGTCGCGGCCGTCGGAAATGATGCGTCAACTGCATCTGGGTGCCGGCGACGAACTCCTGGAGAGCGATCTCATCTGGACTTGCGCCTCGTGTGAGATCTGTTCCACGCGCTGTCCGATGGGGATTGATGTCGCCGCAGTCATGGACGCCTTGCGCCTGCTGGCCCTGCAACGCGGCGCCTCCGAGCCAGCCGGCGATGTGCCGCTGTTCAACCATGTTTTTCTGAAAACAGTCGAGATGTTTGGCCGCAGCTATGAAATGGGGATGGTCGCCGCCTATAAAGTTGGCACGGGGAAATGGATGAACGATTTGGAGAAGTTTCCAGCCATGCTCAAGAAACGGAAGATGTCTTTGCTGCCTCCCCGGAGTGGCGACCGGAAAACCGTGGGTCGCATCTTTAAGCAATCCAAACAGAGCAAAGGACCCCAAGCATGAGGTACGCCTATTTCCCAGGGTGCTCGGCTGAATCCACTGCCCGGGACATGCACCAATCCACCCTGGCGGTGGCGAGGACGCTGGGCATTGAGCTGGTTGAACCCGAAGGCTGGACTTGTTGCGGCGCGACCGCCGGCCACCAGACCAATCCATTTCTGGCTGTCTCACTGCCCGCCGCCAACCTGGCTAAAGTCCAGGACCTCAAACTGGACATGGTAGTCAGTTGCGCCGCCTGCTTCAGCCGCATGAAAGTGGCGAACCACGAAATCACCGCCGATCGCGGCCTGCGCGAGCAGGTCAGCCAGGCGTTGGAGCGCGATTACGACGGCTCGGTTAAAGTGCGGCATTTCCTTGAAGTGCTCCTGGACGATGTGGGCCTGAAGGCCATCTCCCGCTCCGTTAAGAAACCGCTCAAAAACCTCAAAGTGGCCTGCTACTATGGGTGCCTGCTGGTTCGGCCGCCCAAGATTTTAAAATTCGATGACCCGGAGAATCCGACCTCGCTGGACCGCCTGGTAAAAGCGATGGGCGGCCAAAGCCTGGACTGGCCGGGCAAGGTCGAATGTTGCGGCGGCGGGTTGTCGCTTTCACGAACGGACGTGGTCATCCAGCTCACGGACTCGATTCTCGACATGGCCTGCCAGGCGGGGGCCGATTGCATCGCGGTCAGTTGCCCGATGTGCCAAATCAACCTGGATTTGCGTCAACAGGATATCAACAAACAGACTGGCAAGAACTATCACTTGCCCATCCTCTACATCACCCAACTGCTTGGGCTTTGTCTAGGGCTTCGCCCCGAGGACCTCGGCTTCGAGAAGCTGATGGTCCCCGCTTCCACCGTTTTGGAGAAGGCAGCGGCAAACTGACATGAGCAAATCCGACGACAAGAAGATTGGGGCGGTGCTGGTGCAGGGGGGCGGCATCGCCGGCGTGCAGGCCGCGCTGGATCTGGCCAACAGCGGCTTCAAGGTCTATCTCGTCGAGCGCGATGCCGCCATCGGCGGCATGATGGCCCATCTGGATAAGACTTTCCCGACGGGCGATTGCGCGACCTGCATTGTCTCGCCCAAACTGGTGGAATGCGCGCGGAATCTCAACGTTGAGATCCTGACACTCTCAGAATTGACTGACCTGAAGGGTGAACCGGGGCATTTTCAAGCAACTGTCCGGCGGTTTCCACGATTTGTTGATGAGGATAAATGCACCGGCTGCAGCGAATGCACGCAAGCCTGCCCCATCGATATACCGGACGAGTTCAACCGCTGCCTCGGCACGCGCAAGGGAATCGCCAAGCTCTACGCTCAGGCCACGCCCAACATTTTTGGCATCCTCAAACACGGCCACGCGCCCTGCAAGGTGAAGTGCCCGGCCAAGGTCAACGTCCAAGGCTACGTTCAGCTCATCAAGAAGAAGGAATACCTCAAGGCCGTCAACCTTGTGCGCCAGCGAAATCCGCTCTCCGCGATCTGCGGCCGAATTTGCACCCATCCCTGCGAATCCGTTTGCACCCGCGGCAAGGCCGATGATCCCATCGCCATCCGGTTGTTGAAACGATTCGCGTCCGATCGGGAAATCGAAATGCTGGCAGCGGGAAAATTGGCTTTGCCGGAAGAGAAATCCCCCGCGCCGGACGCCAAGAAGGTCGCCGTGATAGGCGGCGGGCCGGCCGGCTTGACCGCAGCCAGCGATCTTGCCGATGCCGGTTTTGCCGTGACCGTGTTTGAAGCGCTCAGCGCCGCCGGCGGCATGCTCCGTTGGGGGATTCCTGAGTACCGGCTGCCGAAGGACATTTTGGACCATGAAATCGAACTGATCCGCCGCAAGGGCGTCAAGTTCGTCTATAACTGCCGCATCGGCGAGAACATCACCTTCCAATCGCTCCGGCAAGATTATCAGGCCATATTCCTTTCCGCCGGCGCCCAGAAAAGCCGCCATCTCCGCATCGAAGGCGAACAAATCAACGGCGTGTTTCATGGTGTCGAATTCCTCCGGGACGCGGCTTCGGCCCGGAAGCCGGTGGTGAAAGAACGGGTCCTGGTAATTGGCGGCGGGAATGTGGCGGTGGATGTCGCCCGAACCGCCCTGCGCCTCGGTGCCAGGAAGGTCGAGATGGTTTGCCTCGAACGGCGCGAGGAAATGCCCGCGTACAAGGAAGAAATCGAGGCCACGCTGGCCGAGAGCATCACGATCCGCGATGGATGGGGTCCTAAGCGTGTCACGGGGAACGGCACCGTGACGGGCCTCGAAGTCAAACGATGCACCCGCGTCTTCGACGAGCAGAAACGATTTAGTCCTGCCTTTGACGAGAACGACCTGGCCACGCTGGAGGCCGACCAAGTCATTGTGGCCATCGGCCAGATGGTGGATGAGCAATTGGTCGGGCATATCCCGGTTGAGAGCCAAAGAGGATGCTTCAAGGCCGACCCTATCACCGGGCAAACCTCCATCCCCGGCGTTTTCGCCGGAGGCGACAACGCCTCGGGTCCCGCGTCAGTGATCGATGCGGTCGCGGCCGGCAAACGGGTTGCCGAATCGATCGAACGCTATTTGACTGGCAAGGATCTGCTGGCTGCCCGTTTTGAGAGCACGGTCCATCCCATGCCGGAGGAGCTGCTGCCTGATACCGGGAAAGTCTCGAAGAAGGACCGGCCTCGCGCCGCCGAGCTGCCGTCCGCCAGCCGGCTGAGGAATTTCGACGAAGTCGAAAAAGGGCTGACCGAGGAGCAAGCGCTGGCGGAGGCTGAACGTTGTCTTAACTGCGCCCTGTGCGCGGAATGCAATCGGTGCGTCGAGGCTTGCCAACAGCATGCCATCGACCACGCGATGAAGGAGCGGACCGTTACGCTCGATGTCGGCGCTGTCATCCTGACCCCGGGCTTTAGTGAATTCGATGCCAAACGAAAAGGCGAATTCGGCTATGGCCGTTATCCCAACGTCGTTACGAGCGTTCAATTCGAGCGCATGCTCTCGGCGGCGGGGCCCTTTGAAGGGCATGTCATCCGGCTGTCCGATGGCCGCAAAGCCCAGCGCATCGCCTGGATCCAATGCGTCGGTTCGCGGGACTCGGCTTGCGGCAATGACTATTGCTCGTCCACCTGCTGCATGATGGCGACAAAACAGGCCATGGTGGCGGGCGATCACGTCGAAGGCCTGGACGCGACCATCTTCTACATGGATATCCGCGCCCACGGCAAAGATTTTGACCAGTACTATGAGCGCGCCAGGGCGCAGAAAAATATCCACTACATCAAAAGCATTCCCTCGCGGATTATTCAGGTTCCCGGCAGCAAAGACTTGCGAGTTCAGTTTTTGAATGGCGATAGCTGGCTGCAACAGCAGGATTTCGACCTGATTGTTCTGTCCGTTGGCATGGAACCTCCGCACTCCATGGCCGGGTGCGCCGCCAGCCTGGATATAAAGCTGAACGACTTTGGCTTCTGCCACACCGAACGCCTGGCGCCCTTATCGACCTCCCGGCCGGGTGTCTTCGTGGGCGGCGCCTTCCAGGAACCCAAGGACATTCCCGAAACGGTGACTCAAGCCAGCGCCGCGGCGTCCATGGCGATGGAGATGCTGGCGCCGTCGCGCCATACGCTGATTACCAAGAAGAGTTACCCCACCGAGCATGATGTCACCGATGAAGCAGTGCGACTGGGGGTCTTTGTCTGCCATTGCGGCATGAACATCGGCTCCGTCGTGGACGTCGAGCGGGTCGCGAAAAGCATCGCGACCCTGCCGGACGTCGTGTTGGCGACGCATACGATGTTCACCTGTTCCGATACGAGTTTGTCGAACATCAAGGATATGATCCGCGAGCATCGGCTGAATCGCATCGTGGTCGCCTCCTGCACTCCGCGAACGCACGAGCCTCTGTTCCGTGAGACCTTGCGCGAAGCGGGGTTGAATCCCCATCTGTTCGAGATGGCCAACATCCGCGACCAGTGCTCCTGGGTGCATTCCGCCGCGCCGCAATCCGCCACGGAAAAAGCGGTGGAACTGGTCACCATGGCCGTCGCCCGGGCGCGAGTGCTTTCGCCGCTGGAAGGCGGGACGCTGCAGGTTGACCAGACGGGGTTGGTCATCGGCGGCGGTTTGAGCGGCATGACCGCGGCCCTGGCGCTCGCGAATCAGGGATTTCCGGTGCATCTGGTGGAACAAACGAATCGTTTGGGAGGGACCCTGCGCGAAATCCATAGCACCTTCGAGCACGCGGACCTCGCCCAGTTTACCAACGGCCTTATCCAGCAAGTCGAGAAGCATCCTAACATCAAGCTGTATCTGGAAACGGAAATCTCCGGCATCAAGGGCCACGTCGGCAAATTCCATTTGTCCTTGGTGAAAGCCGGCAAGCCACTCGAAATCTCCGGCGGGGCCATCATCGTCGCCACCGGCGCGCGCCAGGCCAAGACCGCCGA
Organism: Limisphaerales bacterium; assembly: GCA_052139695.1. Taxonomy (GTDB): domain Bacteria; phylum Verrucomicrobiota; class Verrucomicrobiia; order Limisphaerales; family Palsa-1400; genus PLGF01. The sequence continues at coordinate 25,283 of JBKQWF010000310.1, read as the reverse complement.
GTTCTTGTATGGCCGTTCCGCGGGCGTCTTGACGCAGGTTGAGCTGGAAAAACTGTTGCACGACAAAGCCTATCCCGCGCAGGGACAGAATGTCGTCATGATCCAGTGTGTCGGCTCGCGCAACCAGCAGCATCCTTTCTGCAGCCGTATTTGCTGCTCGATGGCCATTAAGAATGCATTGGCCATCAAGAAACAAGATCCCGCCGCCAGCGTCTTCGTCCTCTACCGCGACGTCAGGACCTACGGCTTCCGTGAACTCTACTATCAGCAAGCGCGCCAGGCCGGCGTCGTCTTTATCCGCTATACGCCCGAAGCACCGCCCGAGGTGCGCGATAATCAGGGTCTGGTCGTTAGCATAAAGAGCCCCGATTTTCCCGAACCGCTTCAGATCGAGGCTGACAATGTCGTCCTCAGCACCGGCATTGAAAGCGACCTGAAGAATAACAAGCGCCTTTCCGACATGCTGAAGGTGCCGTTGAACGGCGACGGATTTTACGTGGAAGCACACATGAAGCTGCGGCCGGTGGATTTCGCCACTGAAGGCGTCTTCCTTTGCGGGCTGGCTCATTCGCCGAAGTTCATCGACGAGAACATTTCGCAGGCACGCGCCGCCGCCGCGCGCGCCGCCACCATCCTTTCCAAAACGCAGCTCGACGTCAGCGCCCAGGTCTCTTATGTCAGCCAGCAGAAATGCATTTCCTGCATGACGTGCGTCACCGTCTGTCCGTATTCCGCGCCGTTTTGCAACAAGGACGGCAAGGGTCAGATCGAGGCCGCCAAGTGCATGGGCTGCGGTATCTGCGCCGCCGAGTGTCCCGCTCGCGCCATTCAATTGCATCACTTTGAGACCGATCAATTCCTGGTCATGATCCGGCAATTGTTCCCGGAGCGGAACGGGGAACTTTTGACTGCCGCCCGCCCGGCAAGGGAATTGGCGGAACCCGTCTGAACCATGCAAGCCGAAGCCTTTCAACCCAAGATTGTCGCCTTTTGCTGCCACTATTGCGCCTATTCCTCCGCTGACCTGGCCGGCTCGATGCGCATCCAGTATCCGCCCAATGTGCGCATTATCCGCACTCCCTGCACGGGGCGGTTGGAAACCGAGTACTTCATGAAGGCCTTGGAATATGGCGCGGACGGCGTGCTGGTTGCCGGTTGCCTCGAAGGCGGCTGCCATTTTGTCGAAGGCAATCTTTGCGCCAAACGCCGGGTCAATTATACCCGGGACCTGCTGCTGGAAATCGGCCTGGAAAAGGACCGCATTCGCATGGTCAATATTTCCGCGGCCATGGCTCGGCCCCTGGCGGATACGATTAACGATATGGTCCAGACCATTCGCAAACTGGGTCCGAACCCCATCAAACCCCATGATTCGCCCAAACCGGAGAGTCGCTTATGATCGTTGCCCAAAGAAAGAACATCCCTGACCTGCTGGCCATAGTCGAAAAGCACCGCAAGCTGCTCTTGCTCGGTTGTGGCACCTGCGTCACCGTCTGCCTGGCGGGCGGACAACGCGAAGTCAGCATCATCGCCTCCGCCCTGCGCATGGCGGCAAAACTCAAAGGCCTTTCCCTCGAAGTCGATGAAGCAACCATCGAACGCCAGTGCGACAACGTCTTCCTCGAGCAAGCCGCCGATGCCATCAAGAACCACGACGCCGTTTTGTCCCTGGGTTGCGGCGCCGGCGTTCAAGCCCTGGCTGAGCGTTACAGTGGCAAACCGGTCTATGCCGGTCTGGACACCGCCTTCATCGGCATCCTCGAGGAACGCGGCGTCTGGGCGGAAAAATGCGGTGCCTGCGGCGCCTGTGTGCTCCATCTCTACGGCGGCATTTGCCCGGTTACCCGCTGTGCCAAACACATGCTCAATGGCCCGTGCAGCGGTTCGCGCGAGGACCGCTGCGAAGTGGACCCCGCCCGCCCTTGTGCCTGGCAACTCATCTACTCGCGCCTCAAGGAAATCGGTCAATTGGACCAACTCAAGAAGACGAAACCGCCCAAGAACTGGCGTTCCAGCCAGTCTGGCGGCTGCCGCACCATCATCCGCGAGGATCACCGGGTGTAAGAGAAATCCAATCAATACTGCGAGGCAGTGTCAATTGCCGTCGCAAAAGATCTGTCGTCCAACGATCCTCCGACGGGACCGTCCGCATTAAAACGCACTTTCCATTTGCCGCCGATCTCGACGCCGGCAGGGGGAAGCAGACGAACTTCGGCCGGCTTTTGGGCGGATTCGTCGGCGATTTCGAAGACGTGGAGGAAAAGAGTCCGGGCACCGGTCGAGAGGTCGCCAACTTCGATTCGCCACGGGCAGATCGGCGGTTTGAGGCGGCCTTCGCTAGTGTGATTGTATTGGGCGGTTTTTTCGAGCGGATGACCCCAGGCTTCCTGGCCGGGGCCGCCGCGTATCACAATCTCCGCGTTTTGCGGCAGCAGCGCGCTCATAAACATGCGCGAACGGCCGCGCGACAAAACCTCGCTGTCGCCGTCGCTCTCGGGCAGGCTGACCCATGTCAACAAATTCTCGTCCCGCTTCGGCTCCGTTGGGACGTGCAGGAAAAAGTGACGGCGAAAATCCGGCTCCGTCGCCGCAACGCGGTCGAATACCACGAAGAATTCCCGTTCGCCGCGCAGGTAAAGAAACTGCCGCGTCACTTCGCGCGCCTTGTGCGCGTTGTAACCTTGCGTGATGTCCGCGGCAGCGTAGGTGTAGTTGGAATTGCTCTCGAAGGCCATGATTCGCCCGCGTTCACGCGGCAAGCCGTCACTCTCATAAACATGGCGCAACAGGCCGCCGTCGTTTTCGTTGGCTTTGTCGCGCCGGAACTTTTCCCGCGGATCGAAAATGGTCACGATGTTGAAAATGATCGAGCCGCCGGAATAGTAATCGTTGTCATTGTGGCCCTGGCCGCCCTGGCGGGAAATGAGGGCGCCGCGCTTGTAAATTAGAAAATGGCCTTCGTCGTCGCGCGAATGGCCGGCGAATTGCGGGCCGCAGCCGAAGAATGCCCAGGTCGCGTTGGGATCGTTCCACGCGCCGCGCATGTACACGTGGCCCGCGCCTGGAAAGAGATAACCGAGCGGAAGCCGCGACGGCGGCGCCGGCGCGATGGACGGATCGTAACAGGCAACGCGCTGCCAGCGTTCGTGAAGCCATTCGCGACCATGATCGGAGAACCATTGGGAGAGGCTGTCGCCCAACATGGGCGCGGCGCGCGCGAAGGCGCTGGGTTTGGAGCCGTTGCCGTCATCGATCCACGCCGTCCGCTCGTCGTGCGGCATCATTGTGTAAGCCACCCAGCGCGGTTCCTCGACGGGATAGCCCCAAGGCTTGACGCTTTGCAACAAATCGACTCCCGTCGCCGTGCGCCAGGCCCGGAAGGCGTAGGGAATAACGGTCACTGGCCCGTAATCACCGTGCCCGTAAGATTCAGACCAGACGCCGCCCATCCGGTTGAACGCCGGAACGCACTCGGCCGGGACCCGCTTGTTCCAGGAATCCAAAAAGCTGCGCGCGTCCCCCTCGAATTTGCTTCCGCTACGGGAAATGGCCAGCGCGATGAGCAATTTCTGCGTGAGCGAATCGCGGCTGTTCATGATGTTCAGATGGGCAGGTCCCCACGTCTGGTTGTATTCCCAATGGCCCCACTTGAGCAGGATTTCGGGCTTGTCGGTAAAGAAGCGCAGCCACGTCCCAAGAGCGTCGCCGTAAAGAATCCGCTGCTCCGGCGTGAACGCGTCATAAATCCAATCATAGGCCAGCGCGAAGTAACCGAAGTGGCTGCCTTGCGGATCGGAAATGATCCGGCCATCGCCAAATTCCTTGATGATCAGATCGGCATATCGCCGGCAATCATGGCCCAGTTGCCGCTCGATCAAATAAGCCAATGCGCAATTCATCAGGTCTTCCGCCGTGGACCACGGGTTTTCGATGGAATCGATTTTTCCCTGGCGCACCGCGGCGTCGGCCCGGTCCTTGACCAATAGATAATCCTCGCGCAACGGGCCCTGGCATCGCGCGGCGACGACGGGCAGATCATCCACGAGCAACCGCGGATGAGCAGGTTTGACTTCGTAGGCGGCTTGCGCAAAAGCGCCCTGGGTCAAGAGGACGAATGAGCAGATTACCCCCGCGCGAAGCAGAGTACGCAAATCAGGATTCACACCTCAATCGTAGCCCAGCTTCCGGAAAACCATTCAAGCCAAAGCCATTCAGCGTCTTTCTTCCCCATGCCGGGGAGCGGCATGGCCCCGCGCGTCGCGCCCTGCGTTTCGCACGGCATGGCCCCGCCAATCTGGATGGATTCTCTCATAGCCATGGAACCGGCCCAGGCGGACCGAATCACACACCAGCCATGCGCCTCCAGGTCCCAAGTACATATATTGTCCGCCGACGAATCCTACGTACTCGTATCCGTCCCAAACATACGCGTCAGGCACTCCCACCGCGACCACAGGCGTGGCCACTACGACTCCCGGCGCCTCGATACTGACCACCGGGGGCGGCGGCAGGACCGGGCCGCGAACATCCACGACGCAGCCTGTTAAAGTTAAAGCCAAGACCCCGAGCAACACATTTCTATTTTTCATAGTTTACTGATATTCGTTCTCTTCATTGTACCGATACGATTTAAGAAGCTCAATATTGCCACCAAAATAGTTTTTAGTTTTGTCAGACAAAACGCTCTCCTAAAACTTCCCGCGCCGCCGTCACTGCGTCCGTTCACGCACCCATTGCATCGCGTGCAGCGTCAGTTCGGTCGAGTTTCGAATCTGCAACTTCTCTTTGATGCGGTTTCGGAAGGAGTGAATGGTTGGAATGGTTAAGTTCAAGTCCTGGGCGATTTGCCGCGATGGCTTCCCTTCCCCCAGCATCTGGAAAACCTCCAGTTCCCGGTCGCTGAGCAGTTCCACCGGCGAAACCGGCTGGTCATCCTTTTTCCCCAGCAACAGTCGAGCCAGCACCGATGTGGACATTTTTTCGCTCAGGAAGATGTCGCCGGCGAACACCTTGAGAATGGCATCCCGGACAATTTTGATCGGCTGGTTCTTCATGATGTATCCCTGCGCGCCCGCTCGAATCGCCCGTTCGGCATAGAGCGCTTCCTCGTGCATGGAAATCACCAGAATCGGCAGTTCCTCGTAGTTGCTTTTGAGGCTCTTGATCAAATCGAGGCCGTTGGTCTTTTCCAGCGATATATCAACCAACACCATGTCAGGCCGCAATTCAGCCACCGCTCCCATCGCCGATACCGCATCTGCCGCCTGGCCGCAGACCATCAACTCCGGATGACGGTCAATGACCCGTTGCAATCCCTCACAAAACAACGGGTGGTCATCCACAATCAAGATTCGTTTCTTCTCGGGAGCTTTTCCCATAGCTGTCGCGCAACCGCGCCGTTAAGCAGGCTTAACTTCTTTAGTTTCTTCCCGGTTCTGCCGCAAAGCACTTCCCCGCGGCGCCTCGCTCAGCGCGGGAAGAAACTGACATGTCACTGTCGTGCCGGAACCTGGCTGGCTCTGCAAGTTCAAAGTCGCCCCAATCACCCTGGCCCGATAGCGTAAAATCCTCAACCCCATCCCGTCGTGATTCGGCCCCGGCGGCGCAAAACCGCATCCGTAATCCCGGATCGTCAGCAGCCACCGCTCTCCGGCGGGCTGCAGCGCTATCTCCACGCTCGCCGTCCCGCTGTGCTTGGCCGCATTGGCCACCGCCTCCAGCGCGATGTAATGCAAATGCAGCGCCACTTCATTCTCCACCGTCAACGCCGGCCCCTCCATGCTGAAACCACAGCGGATTTTGAATGCCTCGCCCGCGTTGGCCGCCAGCTCCTCCAGCGCCGCCACCAATCCTTTTTCCTCCAGGCGCACGGGAAACAATCCCCTCACCACGCCTCTTGTCTGGTCGATCACTTCATTGATCATTCCGCTGATCTTTTCTGCCTGGCTCGACGATCGCACGCCTTCCTCCGCCAATTCCTCCGCCAAGGTGGATGTCAAAAACGCGATCCCCGCCAATTGCTGGCAAACGCCGTCATGCAGGTCCCGCCCAATGCGCCTTTGCTCGCGGTTGCTGATCTCCAAAATCTCCCGCTCCAGCCGTTTCCGCTCCGTGATGTCGCGCGCGATCCCCTCCACTTCCACCTCCTGGCCATCCTGCCTGATCAGCCTCGCGCTGATTTCCAGTTTAATCCGTTCCCCGGACGCCGCTGCCACATCCCACTCCGTGTCCGTTGTCCCCGTCCCTTGGACCAACCGGTTCAGCCACTGCTGCGCCGAGGCCCGTTGGTCCGCAGTCACAAAGTCAAGAATGTTGCATCCGATCAAATCATCGCGGCTCCGACCCAACACTCGCTCTCCAGTCTGGTTGACGGACGTCATGCGTCCGTCGCGGTCATGGGTGTAAAGCATATCTGTCGCATTTTCGAACAGCTCCCGGTACCTCTTTTCCAACGCTGCCTCATCCTCTAATTTTTGCCGGATCAGCTTTGTTTGGCTGCTGACTTGCCGGCGCAACAACGCCACCCATCCCAGGGCAGCGGAAACCGCCAGCATCATGCCTCCGGCCAGCGCAAACGACCGTTCCGCCGTCCAATAGGGCGGCGCTCGCAATAACCGGACATCGCCGGGTTCCCTCAGCAGCAATCCGAAAGCCTGCGGCTCGTGCCCTTGCCCGCCTTGAATGGAACATACCCCGGTCAACCGCAACTGGCTCCCGGATTCCAAATTGGGCACCTCTTCTCGCCGGCTCTGCGTTTCCAGGTGCGCCGTGAAAATAATCGGGCCATCCTGCAACACCAGTTGCGGGTTGGCCGACCGCGGCACATCCTGCAACAGTCGCGCCCCAATCGTCACAATCTGACTGTCATTGGTTCCATGCAATAGAATCTGTTCAGCCGTGACCGGCTTGGCGGCTGGAACCGGCGCCGCTCCCAAGACGCGGAATGCCGCTTCATCCAAATACGGCGAGAAATTGCCAATCGCCGGAAACCCAATCGCCTCAACCAAATCACCCAGTCTCAATTCATTGGTTCGTCGCGTCAGCACCCGGATACCCCCCGTCGCGTCTTGCATAATAAACCCTTGCCCGGTCAGCCGAAGCGTGACGACTCCCTGAACTTTCACCCGCCGCCCGGCAAACCGGTTCGGATCAAATGTCGCCACGGCATCAATGTGCGTGGTCGCGATGGCGAACGGATCACCCGGCGCCGGTTCCAGTATCTTGATCTGCTGCAAGCTCGGCACATGCAGCGTGATGCCGCTCAACTGCCGGCGCGCGTTCAACTCGGACGTGCATGCCCCCCGCACGCGCACCAGCGCGTCAATGAGGGCCGTTGGAACAGGCTCGCTCTCAAACCCCGGAATCACCGCTCTAAACCGCCCTTTGGGCGTCATCAAGGTCAAACTCGCATGGCCCGACAATTCATCAACCCGTTGCACCACCCCCTCCATTTCAACCCAATGAGAATCAAAATGTCCGTTTGCCAAGTCCTCCAGATCCACTCGCGCCGGCGCCGGAAGATTGGTCGCCCCCAGCAATTCGATGCCCGAACCGACAACTTCCGGCGCAAATCCGCCCGGACTCGTTTGCCCTGTCAATTCCACCCATTGCCCCGACCGCACCTGCTTCCACGTCGGATCCAAATCCACATAAATGGCGTCACCGTGATCCTGTAAGAACCCGTTCCGCCATTCGCAATCCGCAAAGGTGATCACCCCCCTTAATCGCACGGCTATCCGCTGCGCCGCTTCCCCGGACCTCAGCTTCAAAATCTGCGAAACTTCTGTCAGCACCGCCGGCAAACGCGCCACCTGCGACAACGCTTGCGGTGGCGAGGAATTCGCCTGCTCTGGCAACGGTTGCGTTACTTCAAAATACGCATGGTTGAGAATCGTCTCATCTTTTCCTGCCTCCAAAAACCCCCACACGTCCACCCGCTCGTCTCCGCGTATTTCTGTCAATTGAATCACCTGTGCTTGAATCACCCCCGTCGGGTCTTTGACAATTAAGGACTGGCCCGGTTGATACGAAACAACCAATCCGTTGATATGCACCCATTGGTTGGTCCATGAACCCAGCTCGCGGTTGAGCAGGCTTCCGATCGAAGCCACAGGAATCTCGGACGTTGCCGTTGCCCGCTCCAGAACCTTGATTTCGTCGGGGCCTGGGACGAAAATCATGCCAGACTCCAACACCGCGCGGCTTGCCCGGCTGGCATTGATTCCGCGCGCCTCCACCCGGCAGTTCAGCCACTGCTCGAAATCACTTGTGGGCGGTGCGCCCAAAACATAAACCAGGCAATCCTGCCCTTTGTCGTAGAGCAACAGCGACAATCGGCCTCGGCTCGTTTCCGCTGATAAAACTTTGCCCCGGATTTCGACCCATTGGCCGTGCTCCAGCGCCAGATCGCCTAACTGCAGCGGCTTTGCCTCCGGCAGCGCCCGTTCCCCGATGATCGTCAGTTTCCGGTTCTCAAAGACGTTCGTGCCTCGTGTGATCCCGGTGATCTCAACCATCTGCCCCTTTTTGGGCCGCACACTGTAGTCATCGGCGTTGAAGTACAGGGTTTCTCCTTCATCCGTGATATAAAGCTGATGCCACCCCGCATCATAACAGACGACCACACCCTTCACTCGGATAGCCAGGCCTTCCGCCGCTTGTTCCGCCGTCAGGCTCTTCAATTGACGCAAGGTCACAATATCGCGGGACTGCGCTTGCGCGGCGCAGACGGTCATCAACCACATTACCCCCGCCATGATGATCGACAATGGTTGCATCGGTTCTATCTTCTTCGCGCCAAAAGCCCAGGTTTCTCAAGCCCTCTCGGCGACTTTTCCACTAGCCTAATCCCGCGCAACAACACCGCAAGAATTATGTAATAATTATTATTGCATTTCAGATGAATCGTGATAAAATCTTCCAAGCGTCATGCCTGCGGTGCGGATGTATTCCGGCGGACGCGTTCCCGGAAAAACATAATGAATAACCAATCGATTATGAAATTAACCAGCACTCCAAAGCCTTTTTCGTATCTGCAACGCTCATCCGCCGTCGCGGCGGCGCTGCTCCTCTCCATCGGCGGCGCATGGGGCGCGACCAATTATTCCGCCATTATCTCGGCGGACGGCCCTGTCGCCTATTACCAGTTGCAAGAATTGCCCGGTGCTTCCACCGCCGCCGATTCCTCTCCCAACGGCTTGGACGGCACTTATAATTACAATTCCGCCGGCTCGCCGTCATTAGGCCAGGCCGGCATCGATACCAATTCCCTTCTCTTCTTCTACGGCGCGGGCGGGCCCAGTGATTATGGCGACGTTAGTCTTCCTCCCAGCCTCCTGCTGGCTCCGGTGCAAAGCGATGGCGTCAGCGGCGCTCCGTTTTCGGCCGAATGCTGGGTCAGCGCCGACACATTCACCAACAAGGACTACATCGTTCCATTGGCCATGTCCGGGGCCTATGGCAGCCCCAACGCCAGCGGCTCAGGCTGGAATTTCTACCAGTCCGAAACAACACCTTGGACTTGGCAGATCTTTATGCGCACGACGAATGCCGTCAACATCCTTGGCGTTGGAGCGGTCGTCGTTTTGGGACAATGGACTCACTTGGCCGTCACCTGGGACGGAACGAATGCTTCCTTTTACGTCAATGGCCAACTGAATGATCACGCTGCTCTTCCCGGTTATTTGGCAGACCCCAGTGGCAGTGACGGCGTCATTGGGGGGCCAGGGCAAACCGGCCACGGCGCCTTCGAAGGCAGCGTGACGCAGGTCGCCTTTTATACCAATGTCCTGACTGCCGCCCAAATCCTCAATCACTACACTGTCGGCACCAATAACATCTCGGCGCCGCCGGCTCCCCCCAGCTTCATCAGCGAACCGACTGCTCCGCCGGAGATCTATTCTGGCGTGCCCATCACTTTGACCGCGGTCACATCCGGCACCCTGCCCATCTCTTTCCAGTGGTTTAGCAACAACCTGGCCGTCACGGGTGAGACCAACAGCTCTTACACCTTTGCCCCTGTTTATCCCGCCAACAATAACGCCGCCTACTACGTAGTTGTCACTAATAAGATTGGTTCCACCAATTCCGTGACCAACGTGCTGACCGTTCTGACCAATCTCAACATGGACGCTCCTCCTGTCTCCGTCACACGCAATGTTGGCAGCCATGCGGCTTTTCGCGTCGCCGCCAGCGGTGCCATGCCCATCGGTTATCAATGGTTTGCCTCTACCAACGGGTCCACCATGACCGAGCTGACCAACCAGGACAGCGACACTCTCTGGCTGACAAACGTCCAAATGTCCATGAGCGGCAACCAATATATCGTCGTTGTCACCAACCCCTTCCTTTCCTCCACCAATTCCGCCAGCTTGTCGGTCCAACCACGGGCCGTCAACGTGCTTCTCACCGGTTATGGCGCGGTAGTCGCCGCCGATAATCCCGTCGCCTTTTATCGCTTGAACGAAGCCGCCAATTCCACAACTGCCACCGACGCGGTGGGCAGCTTCGACGGGACGTACAATAATAGTCTGGGCTCGATCATTTGGGGCATTCCAACCGGTATCCCAGGTGATACCAATGTCGGCGTGGAACTGCTGGATACTAATTCGGCCAGCGGCAACGGCGGGGTGGTGGATATCCCCTACGCTTTGGAACTCGACCCTCATGGCCCGTGGAGTTTTGAAGGCTGGTTCGAACCCGTCCAACAGGACGGCAATTATCGCACGGTCTGTTCGTCCATGTATAATTCCAATTACAGCGCCGCTGTCTTTGGCTGGCTTATCTATCAGCATCCTGCCAGTGCTTTCACGCTGGTCACTTTCGACGGCACCGGCGGCCCGGCCACTTTCATCAGTGATTTCGGCCATATCCCGCTCGATCTTAATTCCTGGTACTATCTCGCCCTGGTCGATGATGGCACCAATATTCAGCTCTGGGTCAACGGCGTCGCCGGAAGCGCCAACGGGCCGGCCTCGCTCTTCCTTCCCAATGGCATCAACGGTGACCCAACCATCGGTGGGGCTCCTTCTGTTCTGGGACAGCGTAGTGACTTGGCGTTCAATGGGTTCAACGGCGGAGTCGATGAAGTTGCCTTCTACAACTACGCGCTCTCTCCCAAGCAAATCATGTCCCATTACGTCGGCAAAGCGGCTCTTGGCTACTCGGCAGTCGGTGACAAGATAACACTCAATTGGACTATCGGTAATCTCCTCGGCTCAACCAATGTCGCCGGCCCTTACCGCCCCATTGGCGGCGCAACTTCCCCGTACCAAGTGCCGTTGACTAACAGCCAGTTCTTCTATGTGTTAGGCGTGCCTCAATAACGGGGCATACTGACCAGGAGTCGTGGACCGGGGCGGGACGCCGCCCCGGTCGCAAAAAATGCCCTCCGCGATTCATGATGCTGAAACAATTAACTTTTTGGCGCTCCCATCAAGTAATACCATTCCTCTACCACGACTGACGCTCGCGTTACCATTCGCCGCCAAGGTTTTACCTTGATTGAATGCTAGTGCCCAAGCCGGTTCCGTTCCCAAAAACCGTCGGTCCTTGATTTTCTTCGCGCGACGACTAGCATCCTCCCATGCGTAGCTTCCTCGTCCTCGCCGTCCCTGGCGCGCTGTTCCTTGCACTTCTTCCCCCAGCCGACGCCTTTTGGATTACCGGCTATTACCCACAATATGAGTCCGGCGTTATGGCAGTTTCCGCTATCGACTTTGCCACCGTCACCCATGCCATTCACTTCTGCCTTGAGGCCCAAGCCAACGGCATGATCAATAGCGCTACCAATGGACTGGACCCAGCGGCGTGCCGCACCTTTGTTCAAACGGTGCATAACGCGGGCCGTAAAGCTCTGATCTGCGTCGTCGGCGCCAACAGCGAGGCCGCCTTCCAAGGCGCAACCACATCCAACAATCTCCCCGCTTTCATCTCGGCTTTGGTCGCGTTTATGTCCGCCAATAACTACGACGGCCTCGATATTGACTGGGAACCGCTTTCCGCCGCCGACATTCTTCAATACACCCATTTCGTCACCACCCTCCGTGCCGCTGTCCATGGTGCCTTGTTGACAGTAGCCGCTCCGGCTTACCCGCCTTACGGCGATCCTCCAGACGCCATCTTTGCCATGTTCGCTTCTCTCCAAGGCGTGCTCGATCAAATCAACATCATGACTTACGACTTATCCGGTCCTTATCCTGGTTGGATTACGTGGTTTAATTCCCCCATTTACGACGGCGGCTATACCTTCCCCAGCACCGGAGGCCCTCTTCCGTCCATCGACCGCGCTGTTGATAATTATGTGGACAACGGTGTTGACCCTCTCAAACTCGCTCTCGGCTTGCCCTTTTACGGTTACATTTGGACCGGCGTCGTCCAACCTCGCCAGGCTTGGAGCGATGGCAATATTCCCGCCGTCTCAACTTCCGCCTACCGGACGATCATCACTTCCCACTACCAGAGCAATGCCTACCATTGGGATATTTCCGCGCAGGCGGCCTACCTCAGCCTGACTAATGCCCAATCTGCCCATGATATGTTTGTTTCGTATGAGAACCCAACTTCCTGCCAGACCAAAGTCAGCTACTCCCGAAACCGCGGGCTCGGCGGTATCATGATTTGGGAACTAAGCCAGGACTTTTTCCCCAATCAAGTTCAGGGTCAGCAATCTCCTTTGCTGCAAGCGTTGAGTAACTCTCTTGCCACGCCGCAAATCCTTTCCGCCGACATGATTGCTTCCAACTTCGTTTTCTCCTTCAGCACCCTGCCGTTGGCCCAATATCGTGTCCTCTACACCACCAATTTGACTGGCGAACCTTGGCAGACTTTGACCAACCTCATCCTGGGAACCGGGGTCCCTGCTGCGGTGACAGACGCCCGCAGATCTCTTTCATCCGTCCGCCTTTATCGCGTGCAAACGCCGCCCTGACCTTGCCTTGGCGCGGTCGCCGTGCCGTCGCCGTTTGAAGAGGAGGGTTAGAGCTATCAAGACGCCTGTCACGCTCTTTTTATTTTTCCGGGTTGTGGAATGCCTTCTGACGGATATGAGAATGCTCTTCTTGGCCAGGTCGCGACGCTTCGGTCGGCTGGGCTTGCCGGGCAAACAATATGTCGGTCATCGAAATGTCGCAGCGAAATCCGATGGGCGCTTGCTAAATCTTAAGAATGGAGGAAGTTTCAGGAGTTATGAGCAGCACAGCAAGTCCCACAGTCAAGAACGTCCTGTCGTCGGATGTTGATCTCAAAGGAAACCTTAAGTTTTCCGGCGAATTGGTGTTCGAGGGAAAACTCGAAGGGGAAATCCAAACCGACGGCGTCCTCAATCTCGGTGATAGCGCCGTGATCAACGGCAACATCACTGCCCAGAACGTCGTCGTGCGCGGCAAGGTCAACGGCAACATCACGGCCAGGGAGAAAATCGAGATTAAAACCAAAACCGAACTTTTCGGCGATATTCGCGCCGCCAAACTCGTCGTCGAGGAGGGCGTGACCTTTGTCGGGAAGGCGGAAGTCAACCCGAACAAGGTTGCGCCGACTCCAGTTCCGGCTCGTCCTTCTCCAGATCTGGCCAAGCCCGGCGAACAGCCGGCCAGACCGGGGTTGCGCTGAGCCGCTGTCAATGCCGATGCTGAATGCCAGCGAGCAAGCAGGAGAAGGTATTGGTCGCCTGCCCGCACTGCGGCCATTCGCAGCCGGAACCGCGCGCCGCTGTCTCCACCGTCTGCAAGAAGTGCGGCTGCAATTACCAGGTCAAGGAAGCGCGGAGCCCAGCGCCCAAAGCGGTCGAAGTCGCATTCGAGCGGAAGCGGATCACTTGCTTTGAGTGCGGTCAGAAGCTGGAGGTCCCGGCAACCGCGCAATCTTCGATGTGCAAATGGTGCAGTGGCTACATTGATTTGCGGGACTATCGCATTGCCAACGCGACGTCGCGGAATTTCAAAACCAAGGGCGCGCTGGCCCTTGAGGCCACGGGCTATCTTTTCAACAGCGAAACCACCGCGGGGGACGCTGTCATCAAAGGCCGGTTTCTTGGAAAGCTGGTTGCGGAGCGGACTCTGACCATTTACACGACCGCCGAAATCAAGGGCAGCTTCGCTGCCGGACATTTCATTGTCCCGGCGGAGAACCGCTTTCGGTGGAAAGAGCCGATCATCGCCGGTTCGGCGGAAATCGCCGGTGAATTGGCGGCCAATCTCCAATGCGAAGGCACGATTACTATAAAATCAACCGCGCGGATGTTCGGCGACATGCTGGCCCGCGATCTAGTGGTCGAAGGCGGCGCCGTCGTCGTGGGGAATGCGCACATTGGCAGCCCAAGAGGTTCAATCGGAGGCAGCCTGGAAGGCGAATAGGCTTCAGAATTATGATCGTGCCTCCAGAATCCAGACTGCGGCTTTCAAAGCGGTTCCGGCGTCGAGAACCAAGCACGGCAGTTAGTTGAGCAAATTGTACCAGTTATCCCTCTGGCGGGCTTCGTAGCCTAGCTCTTCGATTAAACGCCGCATATCGGCCACGCTCATGCGATAGGTGGCGCCGGCCTGCGAGACGACATTCTCCTCGATCATAATGCTGCCCAGATCGTTCGCGCCGAACTGGAGCGCGACCTGCCCGACTTGGGGGCCTTGCGTCACCCATGAGCTTTGCACGCTGGGGAAATTGTCCAGGTAAATCCGGCTGAGGGCCTGCGTCCGCAGATACTCGTGCGCCCCGACCGTCGGCGCCTTCAGCCGCGTGTGTTCGGCCTGGAACGTCCAGGCAATAAAGGCGGTAAACCCTTTGCTTTTGTCCTGTTGCGCGCGCACCCGCTCCAGGTGCTCAATCCGGTCCTCGATGCCTTCAACATGGCCGAACATCATCGTGGCGGTGGACTTGAGGCCCAAGCGATGGGCCGTGTCCATCACTTCCAACCAGTCGTCCGTCATCGCTTTGAGAGGCGAAATGCGCTGGCGCACCCGATCCACCAGAATCTCCCCGCCGCCACCGGGAATTGAACCGAGCCCGGCGCGCACAAAGCGGGAAATGATCTCCTCCAGCGACAACCCGAAAACTTCGCGGAAATGGATAAACTCACTTGGGCTAAAGCCGTGAATGTTGACGGCGGGGAATTTATTTTTTATATGCGACAATAAGTCGAGGTACCATTGCAAGGTGAGTTTGGGGTGATGTCCGCCCTGCATGAGGATTTGGGTGCCGCCCAGGGCGATGGTCTCCTCGATTTTGCGGTCCATTTCCTGGAGCGAAATGACGTAGGAGTCGGCCTCCTTTTCCGTGCGGTAAAAGGCGCAGAATTTGCAATAGACGTTACAGACGTTGGTATAATTGACGTTACGGTCAACGATGTAAGTGATGATTTGGTTGCCGCGTCCCTGGTGGGCGGCGGCCCGGGCCAATTGGCGGCGGCGATGGGCCAGCATCCCCAGTTCCTGCAAAGGGAGGCGGTAAAGGCGGCGGGCTTCTTCCGGGCCGATGCGCCCGCCGGTCCAAACTTTTTCCAGCAACTCATCCGGGGCTTTTTCGCAAATCATAAACACGGCAAAATACCTTTCGCGGCGTCAAAGTTCAACTGACAATCGGCTTGCCCCTGACCTGAGACGGTGGTAAGATGGGCCACTGATGAATATCTTTTTGGCAATTATCGTTTACCTGATCATGGCGGCCGTGCTGGTGGCGGGGGTTTTGCTGGCCGTCAAGGGAGCTTTCTGGCTTTTGATTCTCGGCGCGCTTTGCTTCGTTCTCGGCGTGACCAGAATCTCCATCCTGCCCCGCCACTAAACTTCTCGCGCCCCTATTGCGGCATGGTGGGCCGATACTGGGGGGGACCCACCGCCGGGACAGGCTCCCCTTCTCCGGGAGAGAGATTCTGACTCTTCACAAAAGCGCTTTGCCGCATGATCAATTCATTCATCAAGTTGGCGGGCGTTTCATATTTGGTAAAACCCTCCGGCGGGTAAAAGAGCTCCGGGGCCGCTAATTCCAGCCGGACATTGTTCAGATTGACGGTGATTTCTTTTCCCGCACCCGCCGTCGCGATGCGCACCGGGCAATGCTTCAAGTCTTCGGCTTGCCAGACGGAATAGCGGGCGGTGGAACCGTCATCCGATTGGACGGAAGCTTCGACCCGGCGGCAAGCATGGCCGTTGGCCTGCTCTTCGACGGCGCCGCTGGTGTTCCAAACAATATTGGTGACATGAATGTTGGAAATGATCGGCGCGTAAGCTTGCAAGGGGTCGCTGAGGACAAAACCGGCACTCCGGTCCTCGTGCCAGATAAAGAACATGCCCCCTTCGCTCCGTTTATGCTTTCCTTTGACGCCGGTGGAAGGCTGGAAAATGAGCCGTCCTTCCCGCTCCAGCAGATCGCCAGTCAGGAGGCTTGGCTTTCCATTGGGCGCGGGCGCGGAAGCACTGACGCTGGCGCTGAAACCGTCCACATTTGTCAACAGCACCGCGGAGGGTCCTGCCAGGAAGTCGGGAGGCGTCTCGTCGCCGGCATGGTAAACCACCCGTGCTCTGTAGGCGCAACTCGTTAAAAGGAACACCATCAGCGGAAGAAAGGCGGCCGGAAGTATTCTTTTCATCTATATCTTAAAATGGACGGAATGGATTGAAATTCAAAGCGCAAAGTAAGGCGCCCGTCATGGACGACTCGCCGAGCTCGCCAAGCCGTCAGGGGCGTTTCTCGCGGGTGCGGTCGCCTCGGCGAGGCGACCCTACCTTTTCCAGGGCTGGGGCATGGCCGTCTCATCGGGTCTGCGAAGCTGCCAAAGCGGATGGCGCCAGGGGAGCGCCGCACTGGTGGCAATAGTTTGCTCCCACCGGGGCAAGCGTGGCGCACTCCGGGCAAGCGCGGCGCGCCCGCTCGTTGCGATGATGGATCATCAAGTTGCGGATATAAGGGATCCAGGCGAAGGCATAGGCAAAGATAAAGACCGAGTCCGGCTGATGGAAGAGGGCGTAGGCCAGCAAGATGAGCGATCCGCCCAGGCTCAACCACCAGAATAATACCGGCACGACCACCTGCTTGCGTTTTTCCGTGGCATACCATTGCACGAAAAAACGCGAGGAAAAAGCCGCGTTGCCCATCCATCCCACAACCTTCCATGCCGTCCACTCCACCCCCAGGAATTTGCCGTGAAACCAAAACGCCTGGTGCAGCAAATCCATGCGGTTATTCGGCCAGTAACTTTTCCACTTTGCCGCTCAGGTCGGCGCGCCCATTCATGTCGCGCAAGTGCCCTTGCTTGTCAATCAGCCACATGGCGGGAATGCTCTCAATGCCAAATTGCCGGGCGTATTTGTTCTGCCAGTATTGTCCGTCGAAAAACTGCGGCCACGTCATTTTGTGCTCCGCCACAAATTGGGTCAGGCTGTTTTTCTCTTTGTCCAGGCTCACGCCGACGATTTCAAAGCCCTTGTCATGAAGCTTGTTGTAGGTCTCCACGACATGGGGGACTTCTCCGACGCAGGGGGGACACCACGTCGCCCAGAAGTCCAGCAGAACCACTTTGCCTTTCAGCTTGGACAAATCGACCTCGCGTCCATCGACGGCCGTAAACTGCAAGTCCACTGGCTTGCCCACGGCATCCAGTTTCTTTAACTGATCAGCCGCCGCTTCCCGGACCTCCTCAGAGGCCGGACTGGCGGCTATTTCCTGCAAAATCACGCGGGACTTGCCGGGTTCGCTGGCGGTGGCCACTTCCAGGAGCATCTTTTGCGCGCCCGGTTCCTTGGGAAACTCCTTCTGCAAGGCCCGGGCGCCTTTCTCAAATTCCGCCATCTCGGCGGCTTCGCCCTCGGACTCTTTCGCTTTGGCCGCGCGTTCCACGTCATTCTCCCGCAGGCTAAAGCGTTGTTTGTCGCTCAATCCTGGGTCGGCGAGAAGGGTCTTCTCCAAGGTGTCCAGGCGCGTCTGTTGATCATGCGCCCCCATTTGCACAGCTAACGACGTGAACTCAAACTCCTGCATTTTGGCCTCCGAAGCGTGGGAGTCGGCCGGGAAGGCGGTATAAAACGCTTTGGCGCGGTCTTGCAAAGCCACGACGTACGGAATGAGAAACTTTTCCTGTTGCTCCTGGGTGGGGGAATTGGTTTGCCATTCGGCTGGCGATGGCGGCCGCCGTTGAGATTGTTGCAGTTCCGTCCAGGCGGACTCCGCATCCTTGGCTTGCAAGGTGTGCGAGAGCAAACTGTCTTGGGCCGGGTCAGGAGCCGCAGTCAGCCGTGGCGATGCCGCCGCAAGGACAAGCGCGGTCAACAGGGCAATGCGGGTTGGCAAAGCGGAAATGTTTCGCATGGATTTGAATTTAACAGAAACCTTCCCCTGGCGCCACTCTCTTCCGTTCCAAGAAAAAACGCAGGCGGCGCGGATTATTCGGCGAATCGAAGTCGCACTCCGGCAAGCCAGGCTCGGGATGCTTGAGTTGTCCAGCGCATTCCTGGCTTAAACGCTCCAATTCCGCCGGCGCGGGCGCGGGCTGGGCAGCGGTTTCTTGTTCCCAGCGGCTGGCTTTGCGGGCCAGTTCCAGCAGAATGGCGCACGGCTCCAGGCACGGAATGATGCTTTTTTCCGCGGGCTCGTCCGGAGCGAGTTGGCCCACCGTCCACAGCCGCCGTTTCAAACAGAAGTCGCGATGACAACAAGCGCGCGCGACCGCCGTAGCCACCGGGTCGTTCAGCAGGGCGGTGATTCGATACATTCCGGTTTGCCGTGAGGCAAAGTCGCGGTAAGAGGTCACAGGCGGCTGGCCACCTTGAGAGGCAAACCAATCTGGCAATGCGCCAGGGTAGAGGTAGTGCAGGCAAAGCCCCAGCGCGGGCGCGTCCACCGCCGTGGCGCGCCAGCCCCGGCGAAGGTTGGGGGCGGCTTTGAGCGGTCGATAGACGCCGAGTTCCGTAAATTGCGCCAACTGGCGCAAGTCCTCGATCTTGACCAATGGACACGTTTCCTCAGCAGCCTGGCGGTCCGCCACGTGGCGCAAAGCAAAGCCGCGATTAGCCCGCCGCACCAGGACCTGTCCGAAGACAGTTTCCTCCGACAATGCCGCCACGAAGGCCGATAGATCCGGATTCATCCGCCCGCCACAATCTTAACAATTTCAAGCCGGTCACCAGTCGCCAGCGTTCGCCCGGCAAACTCACTCGGCGCCACCGCTTCGCCATTGTGTTCCACGACCACGCTGCGCGGGAGCAATTTGCGCGCCAGGAGGAATTGCTCAATGGAACAAGGCAGCGCCGCGCTGGTTTTCTGGCCATTGGCAATGACAAAGGGATTGTCCATGAAATCAGCCGGTTTGCGCCAAAGCATCAGGCGGTCAAGGCAGCATCCCAGTCTTTCCAAACAGGCTCATAACCCATGCGCTGCAAGAGGGTTGCGACTTCTACGGACGAGCGGACGTCGGCAATGTCAAACTGCCCGGTGGCGCCGGCAGCCCATTCGCTGGAACCCACCGCTCCTTGGACGATGCGTCCCCCTTTTGTATAGTGAAGCTTCTCCCGGCCTGCGCCGGTGTATCCTCCCGGCTCGGTATGGCTGCCGGCGCTGATCATGGTGATGCCCAGAGGGATGAGACCGTCCCGCAATTTGGCCGGTTCGCGCGTCGAAAGGACCAGCCCGGCATCGGGCAGGAAGAGGCGCAAGGCGCACAGCACTTGTACCATGGCGCGATCAGGAATGGGAGATGGGGGTTGGAATTCGCCGGCACAGGGACGCAAACGCGGCAGAGAGACGGTCAAATGCGCTTTCCAACAGTGGCGCAAGAGATAGGCAGCGTGCGCCCCAAGGCAGATGGCCTCGCGCCGCCAATCTCCCACGCCGTACAACGCGCCAATGCCGAGCCGCCGAAAGCCCGCGGCGTGGGCCCTTTCAGGTGTTTCCAGACGCCAATTAAAATCACGCTTCGGACCGAAGGTGTGCATCTCGGCATATAACCGGCGGTCGTAGGTTTCCTGATAGACGACCAGTCCGTCAGCGCCCGCCGCCACTAATGGGCGATATTCCTCAGTGTCCATCGGGGCGATTTCCAAGGACACGCTGGGAAATTCCGGATGCAAGGCCCGCACACAATCGGCGACGTAGCCGTTGGAGACGAATTTGGGATGTTCGCCGGAAACCAGCAGGATGTTGCGGAAGCCTTGTTCTTTGAGGGCGTGGGCTTCGCGCAGCACTTCCTCCACGCTGAGGGTGACGCGCAAGATGGGATTGTCCCGGGAAAAGCCACAGTACTTGCAGTTGTTCACGCACTCATTGGAAAGATAAAGAGGCGCAAAAAGGCGGATCACCTTGCCGAAGCGCCGGCGGGTCAGCGCCTGCGAGCGCTGACACAGTTCTTCCAGGCAATCGCCTGCCGCCGGGGAAAGAAGGCGGGCGTAGTCCGCCAGCGCCAAGCGGGATTTGCCCAGCACCGCGCGCGCCTCCGCGTCGGAGCAATCCAGGGCGTGCCCCAGCAAGTCCGAAAGCGGAAGCGTCTCCAGTTCACGAACGAAACTCATATGGACAACATTAGCAAATTCGCTGGCAAAGTCGAGGAAACAGGAATTCAGGTGTGAGACACAATTCTTCTTGCGGCAGCCGTTGTGCCGGGAAAAGGCGAGAATCGTCGATATGATGCAAATAGAATTCTTGCACCCGAAAAGGGAGAGCGAGGGCATCGCGGCGGGTCGCGGCAGCCCCCCCGGGGGGGGAAGAGCGGCTCAATTTGGTTCAATTTAGTTCAATTAGGTTCGGGTTTCGGTGGAAGCAGGCTTTCCGGGGCGGCGTTGGGGCCGTACTTGGGACCGACGCCAAGGACGTGGCGAATGCGCTGCTGTTTCTCTTGGCCTCGACTTCCGGCAACTGGTTGAGCCAGGAGGGGAGGTCCCGGGCCAACTCGCCGTTTTGAAGGCGCAGGTTGAGTTGCTGGCGGATGGCCAGCGGGAGGCGGGCGATTTTGCCGTTGCGAGTCATCGCGGTCTTGGAGAGCGTGGCATTGTTTTCATGCGGGGCAATGATAAACAAGAATGCGTCAAGATGTGAAACCTACCGAAGGTTTTTGAAGAGGCTTGACGTATTGCTCATGGACTGGAAATGTTCGTGGCGGCAGGTGCCCATTGGCTGAACGGAAGGGCGAGGTTCGTGCGCCCAAGCGCGCGATAGACCATTCGGGGAATATAGACGAAGTTGCGGTGTGGATGGCGGCGAGGGGGGGGGCGGCCAGGGCCAAAAAGCACCCCGCCCTAACCAAGGCCCTCCTGAGCTGCCGCGAAAAGCTGCAAATGTTAAATGTTTAACTACGTCCCCAATGTTTGCGCAAAAAATCGTGGAGGGGCGTCAAAATGAAAGGCAACACTTGAATTTCCAGACTGTCCAACCGTACCAAACTTCGCTAAATTGAAAATGTTATGATTACCTATGTGATCGGAGACCTGTTTCACTCGCCAGCCAAAGTGCTTGTGAACACGGTGAACATCTTGGGCGTCATGGGCAAGGGTATTGCCAAGGATTTTAAGACGATTTTCCCCGAGATGTTTCACGACTACCAGAAGTTGTGCGAACGGAAGAAGATCGACATCGGAAAACTGTTTCTTTGGCGAGGGCCGCACAAATGGGTTTTGAATTTTCCGACGAAGAAGCATTGGCGGAATCCGTCAAAGCCGGAATATATCGAGACGGGCCTGAAGGCATTCGTCGCGGGTTACGCAAGGCACTCAATCACTTCGATTGCGTTTCCGCAACTTGGGTGCGGGCATGGTGAATTGAATTGGGAAACGCAGGTGCAACCGCTCATGGAAAAGCACCTCGGCAAATTGCCCATCGAAATCTTCATTCACCTGTATCGAAAGGACCCGTTTGCGCCACGCGAGCATGAGGACATTGAAGCCACCAAGCGTTGGCTGCGGTCTGAGCCTGAGAGTCTGTCATTTAGCGAGGTTTGGGATGATCTGTGTGAGATATTGAAGAGGCAAAGCGAGTTCGGCACGCTGGATAAGCATGAACGTTTCCATGTGCGGGGCACGGACACGCCGGCGGAAGGATTGATCGTCGCGGATGGACAGGAACTGTTTGTGCCGCAGGATGCCCTGCTGGAAGCATGGCAACATTTGAGGTCGGTTGGCTTTCTGAGCGCCGAGGGACTGACTCACGGGCTGGACTTGCACGCGAGTAAAGTAATTGCGATTATGGCGGAGCTTCCCTATTTGAAGCCCGTTCAATTGGCCATCAAGCAAAGCGCGCGCAATGGGGTTTTCAGCGTTGCCCTCCAGTTCGTGCCCCGGCCAGCCAAGGAAGGCGCTGTGCCTCAACGGGCGACCGAATTGGTCATGGCATGAGCGAGAGAAAGCCAGACGCGACGCGTGCGGTTGTATTTTCGTCCGCGCACGCCGACGCAGCACCAGATCGAGGGGTTCCGCCCGGCGGGCCAATATGGCTCCCTGGGCAAACACATGCCACTTCCAGTTTTCTTCTTATTCGACTCCAAGGATGTTCTTACGCGCGAAGCGACGCGATTCAGCAAGGGAAATCTTTCCCAGAATCCAGAGGTGGGTGAGGACGCGACCTTTTTTGCATCCATCCCCTTCGAGAAGGTGTATCACGATAGCTGGCTGCAGAAGAGGAAAAGACCGAGATCAAATTTCATCGTCACGCGGAGATCATCGTCCCTGGCGAACTTGAACTGGACGGTCTCCGGCGAATTTGGTGCAGATCGGAAGCGGAATACCAGACGATTATCCACCGTCTCCCAGCGGCGACCCTGAAGAAGTACAAGGGGATCATCGGCCAAGGAAAGCGACCCAGTATGCACTTCTGTAAATGGGCGTTTGTCGAGAGCGTTACCTTGGAACAGAACCGCATGATTTTCACGTTTAACCAGAGCACGATCACGCCCGGCCCGTTTGCCGCGCGTGTCTTGGTCACAAATCTAAAGACCAAGCATCGATACACCTGGGAGAACGCCGCATTTCAGACCTCAAATAAACCGCTGACCATCGGTATTCCGCAGATTACAGAACAGGTGGCCTATGAAGTTGAACTGTTGATTGATGGCATTTGTGGCTTCGCAAACAATTTCAGTCCGATGGAAGCCACGTTTTGAGACTAAATGAAAGAATCTAAATTGGGGTCGACTGTCGACTTCATACAATCGATTCTGCTGAACCCCCCCCTCTTTTCAAAAGGAGGTGATTCTGAGGACCACCAAAAGGCTCCAACCACGTCAGAAAAGTCGCTCAGGAACGATTCTAAGGTTCCTCGACTTGACAATTTTCGTCGCTTTTTAGCGCCTTTCCGAAAACAGGGGGTTTTTCGGTTTTTCAGCACTACCCAAAATGGCGCTGTTTAAACGGGGAAGAAACTCGGTCACTTCTCCAGGAGGGTGTCGCAAAAAGAATCTTTAGGTAACGCGCAGAATCCCTTTCGCGTCCCGATCTCTTGTGCTAGACTTGAACCGTTGCAGATTGGCCGCCGGCAACAAAATAACAATGGCCTAGCAAATAATAATAACAGAAAGGTAATCGTATGACACTTCGCTTTGAAGTGAATCAAGCCGAGGCATTCCGCCGAGGCATAAATGTTCCAAAATCAACCTGCCATCTCGACGTTGACCCGACCAAACTTTCGCCAACGGAGCGAAACTTAATAGCAATGAGGCTCGAGGGAATTGACGTTTGCCAGCTTGACGAAAGTGGACGAAAGATGCGTCGAAATCCTCAAAATGGGCAAATCCTCCATGCGGATGATGAGACAGGCGATTTGCTTCGCGTTGTCGCCGATCTCCCAACATTGGATGCTTTGTTGGAATCCGTTAAGGAGAATCAAAAGTACGTTATGCTTCAATTTACAGTGAAGCCGCTCCATGATAGCGATTGGAGCGGCATACATGACGCCCAAGTTGACGATAAGGTGACGGTGATTCATTGCAAGGCCGGGCCGGGCAGGAATCTGCCCGCAGTCAGGGCTGGCCAAACTTACGCATACAGGGGCAAGTATCCGGCGAGATTTGTAATGCCTGGCGACACAACCGCTGCGGCAATGCCGGTATTTTCGGTGTATGAAGTTGAAGACGGGCTTTCGTCTTACGAGGTACAGGCAACGCTCTTAGACAAAGCCGGAAAGGAGATCGTATGGGTCAAAATTGAATTTTGGCCAGTTTTAAAGTGCGGCGGCTTTCGTTTGCCTCCTACTGCCAATGTCGGACACGTTCTGAAAAACGCCGCAACGGTTCACGCTGAGGATGGGAAGCAATACCGGCTAACCAACGTTCACCACTGCACTGCGTTTCACCTAATGTCGCCCGACAAAGCCCATATCGAATTCGACTTTGAACCAATCGAATCCTGAGCGATTGCAATTGCTCAATGCCGCCCCTGAGAAATCTGGGGCGGCTTTTGCTTTCGCGGGCCGCGTTGCCGGGGCAAGATCGTCAAGCTGTGGAATCTACCTCGCCCGCGCCCATCAGCACGGTCACGGCAATCGATTGGACGGCTGACGGCTTTAATACGACCCGGCGCGTTATACAGGCCAAATCGGGGCCACTGGCGACCAAACCCGCCACAAGCCTCGCCAATCGATGGATGGAACCACAGTCAACTATAATACAGAATGATGGCCATATCCCCCCGGCCCTTCCACAAGTGTGTGGAGCAGAGGGTCGGGAGAGGAGGCCCCTTTGGTCATTGCGGGCACCCCTTTCCATGAACCGTCAAAAAAGTGAAAGTCGCAACATATTGCAACAGAGCTGTTTGGAAGGAATGGTGTTTTTTGACCACTTCCGTCTTTGGTTCATGGGTTCAATGCGCGAAAATTCATTTTCGGGGAATTCTCTCTCCGTCTCCCCCCAGGGGGTAACTGCGGCTCAATTTGGTTCAATTTAGTTCAATTAGGTTCGGGTTTCGGTGGAAGCTGGCTCTCCGGGGCGGCATCGGGGCCGTACGCCTCATCGATGCCAAGGATTTGACGGATGCGCTGCTGTTTCTCTTGGCCTCGACTTCCGGCAACTGGTTGAGCCAGGAGGGGAGGTCCCGGGCCAGCTCGGCGCTTTGGAGGCGCGGGTTGAGTTGCTGACGGATGGCGAGCGGGAGGCGGGCGATTTTGCCGTTGCGAGTCATCGCGGTCTTTGAGAGCGTGGCATTGTTTTCATGCGGGGCAATGATAAACAAGAATGCGTCAAGATGTGAAACCTACCGAAGGTTTTTGAAGAGGTTTTACGCGTGGCTCAGGAACGGCGATTTTATAGAAAACCGAGAGAGCGGAGCGGGAATTAAAAAGGCCGAAATTTGGGCTGAGCGGCAGCTCAGCCCCCCCTCTGTTGCGCG
>JBKQWF010000309.1:0-81496 GCA_052139695.1 Limisphaerales bacterium | reverse complement strand
GCACCCCTCTCTCCGCCTCTCTCCCCGCTGGCGCGAGGCGAGAGTGGAATAGGCTCTGTATATGTATGTACGTATATACGATTCCCGGCTTTTGCCCGGCACAACCGCTTCCAAGAGAAAAATTGTGTCTCGCACCTTGGGGCGTTTATCCCCGCTTTTTACTCTTGCCTCGAGGCTCTCGCTCTCGCATCGTTTCGCGCAATCGAAAGCAAGCCCTGAACAATTTAACAAGGGCATGAAGATAACTGGACCTTTATATGACTGAGACTTCCCCACTTCTTCCCCGACGCCAATTTATCAAGACCCTGGGACAGGCCACCGTATCCGCCGCCGTGGTGGCCGGACCGCTGGCCGCTTTGGGGCAGGATAATTCGCCCAAGCTGGTTTTTGCCCTGGTGGGCGCGGCCCATATCCATACTCCGAAGTACATCGGCATTTTGAAGGGGCGCAAGGACGTCACTGTAAAATACGTCTGGGATCACGACCATGCTCGGGCCCAAAATGCCGCCAACACTTTGGGCGCCCAAGTGGTCGATGACGACAAAACGATCTGGAACGACCCTGAGGTCAAAGCGGTGGTCATTTGTTCCGAGACCAATCGCCACCACGACTTGGTCCTGGCCGCTGCCGCGGCCGGCAAACATTGCTTTGCCGAAAAGCCGATGGGGATTGGCTCCGCCGAAAGCTACGAGATGGCCCAAGCCCTGGAGAAGGCGCACGTTCTGTTCACCACCGGCTATTTCAACCGCACCGTTCCGGCCCACTTGTTCTTGAAGCAGCAGATCGATCAGAATGCGTTTGGAAAAATCACTCGGGTGCGCGGGTCCAATTGCCACAACGGCTCGCTTGGCCGATGGTTTGACACAGAATGGCGGTGGATGGCCGATCCGAAAATTGCCGGCGTCGGCGGCTTTGGCGATCTGGGCACCCATTCCCTGGATATTCTGATGTGGATGTTTGGCCCGGTGGAAGCGGTCTCGGCGGATATTAAAGTGGTCACGGGCAATTACGCTGATTGCGACGAATCCGGCGAGGCTTTGCTCAAGTTCAAAAACGGCATCACCGGCACGCTCGGCGCAGGCTGGGTGGACCTGGCCGATCCCGTGAGTTTGATGATCAGCGGGACGGAAGGTTATGCTTACATCGACAAGGGCAGATTGTATTTCACCTGTCCGAAGGTCGAAAACGCCGACGGCAAGCGCCCCTGGGACGAGCTTCCGGCCTCCTTGCCAGAGCCAATGGATCAATTCGTCGATGCCGTGGGCGGCAAGTCTGCCGGGACGCTGGTGAAACCCTCCGAAGCCGCCGCGCGTGTCGCCGTGATGGAGGCCGCCTACCGCAGCTCCAAGCAAGAAGCTTGGGTCAAACCGGCGTAGTTTCTAATTTCAGAAACCTATTGAATCGCGTCTTACATTTTGGCGGCGCGGCAGAGCCGGTATATGTTTGGCGGGGAGACGACTGCTTCTGGCAGAACCTCCTTTGGGGTGAACTCTCGGTCGCAAATAGTTTGCAGTCTCAGCGGCAAAGCGCCTAAATAAATCGCCAGTGCCTGTCTCTGATCGACATTTGACTGCCAAGCGACTCTGGCCGCAGTTCGAGCGATGCGGTTACGGGAAATCTAACGTTCTCCAAGCAGTACCGCTGCCCGGCAATCGGGTGGCTGCCTACGCGGGCTTTGCCCAACGTCCGTTCGACACTCGCTCCGCCTGTTTCACGGCGATGGACGTGGTCACGAACCCGGAGGAAGACGCGCGGGCATGTCGGAACATCGGAGCGCCGCTCACATTTCTTTGCCACCAGGGGAACCTGCTTTGGTGGAGCCAGACAGATCGCGCTCCATATCAGATTGGTGAGGCAATTTCAGTGAACCGTCTCGAAGGCTTCTTCCGCGAACATGCGGAGGACTTCGCGCCGAAGACCATCTATCGCGCCAAGACTCTTGGCCGTTTTGAGAAAACCTACGAGCGCAGTTTCGTTGACCTCGGTCTGATGCCCTTGATCGAAAAGGAAACGGGACAAACCATCGAGCGTCTGCTGTTGGATTGCGTGGCCGAGGCTCGTGACGCGCGGCGGTGGCCCAAAGAGGTGGACTTGAAGCAAGGCCAATGGTTGGTGAAATCCGTCTTCTGGCTTTTGGGGGCCAAAATGCTCCACGACAAAGAGGTTGAGGGTTTCATCCGTCTTGATTTTGGAGACGTGGACGAAGTCTTCGCGCGCGTAGCCAAACATTATGGCGAATCCGCGGAGGGGCTTGTGGCCAGCCAGTCTGAACGGCGCGCGCTGGGAGCTGTGGCCAAGCGGATTGAACGCTCTGCCGATCTGCGGCTCGCCACCACTGAGGCGCTGGCCTATGTGTACGAGAAAACGTTGATTTCGGACGAAGTGCGCGCGGAGTTTGGGACACACAGCACGCCCAGCTATCTCGTGGACTACATCGTGGGGCGGCTGGCTCCATGGATCGAGGAGCTTGATCAGAATAAGCGCAGTGTATTTGAGCCGGCGTGTGGTCCCGGGGCCTTCTTGATCGCGGCGATCCGGCTTCTTACCAGCATGCTGCCTTCCCACATGGCCGAGCCGGCTGCTCGTAAAAAATACCTCCGCGACCGGGTCCGTGGTTACGATGTGGATGACTTTGCTGTTGAAATTGCCCGGCTGTCCTTAACGCTGACCGACATCCCGAATCCGAACGGTTGGTCCGTCAAACCAGCCGACTTGTTCGAATCAGATTTGATTGAACGGACGGCGCGGGAATCCTCGATCCTCCTAGCCAATCCGCCTTTCGAGGATTTCAAAGCCGCGCAGCGCGCAGCATACGCTCGCAAATTTCGCGAACCACGGTTTGTGAACAAGGCGGTGGAAATGCTGCACCGCGCGCTGTCCCAGATGCCTGCCAGCGGTGTGTTCGGCGTCGTGGTTCCCCAATCGCTGCTCCACGAGTCAAACTCTTCGCCGTTTCGAAGACTGCTGATTGAGCGTTTCGAGTTTCAGGAACTGTGCCTATTTCCTGACAAAGTCTTCAACTTCGCCGATCAAGAATCGGCGGTGCTCATTGGGAGGAAACGTCCGCAGGTATTGCCAACATGCTCAAGCATCCGCTATCGGCGAGTCCGCGAACGGCAGATGGAGAGCTTTAAAGCATCCTACGATGTCACGAGTGAATTGCGCGTGAATCAACAGCGTTTTGAGCTGGCAGCCGGTAATGATCTCCGCGTGCCGGACCTGGAGTCCTTGTGGAAAAACTGTGAGAACTTACCCAAGTTGGCAGATTACGTGGATGTGGGGCGAGGGTTTGAATTCCTCGGGGAGGACCAACCGGGTTTCCCAGCGGGAACGAAAACCGTTTCGGATGAGTGGTTTGAGGGGGCCGTGCAAGGGCTTGAAAATCTTGGCAAAGGCATTCAAACACATCAACTGCCGAAACCACGTTGGCTCAACCTTTCCGATGATGTGATACGGAGGGAGATGAGCGGAAGGAAAGTCGGAATTCCTCAAGTGCTGCTGAACGAGGCCCCGGTGCAGCGCGCGCCATGGTGCTTGCGAGCCATGATCGATCGAGACGGCCTGCCCGCGAAAAGTTGTTTTAGGATTCTTCGACCTTTGACCGGAGATATGTCGATCGAGGTGATCTGGGCGGTCATGAATTCTCCATTTGCCAATGCGTACGCCTATGCGCATTCATCTAAGTGGCACATCCTCACGGACACGATCCGCCGACTGCGAATCCCAAAAGTCAACAGTAATGCGCGCGAGCAGATCGAGTCTGCAGTCCGTACGTATTTGAATTCAGTTGCTAACCATGAAGCGCCGATGCCGCTACGTAGCGACGATACTCGAAATGAGGAACTAAGAACTCTTCGAGATCTTCATGGGCGCATAGACGCCGAGGTGCTGCGCTGTTACGCTGTTCCTGTTGAACTTGAGCGGCAGCTCTTGGACTACTTTGCAGGCTGGAAGAGGGTAGGTGTTCCATTCCAGCAGGACCGTTACTTTCCTGAAGGCTTCGACGAGCCAATATCCTTGTCGGATTATCTCGCCATCACGTCGGACTGGGACGCCACGAACAGGGGGCGGCTCCGCCTGATTGAGAAGAAATCGACCAAGACGATTCGCGCCGAAGAGAAAGATGCATTGCAGCAGTTGCAGCGTTTGGCGGGCTTGAAGCGGGAGTTGCTGTCATCACCTTCGCTCAAGGAGTTGGAAGAGATGGAAGCGGACCTGCGAAGGAGGGGCTTGTGGCGGGGCGCGTGATACCGGAGCCGTATGCTTATCCAAGGACGCGGCGTGTCCGCCGCCACGGTCCCATCGGCTGGAGCGACTACCAGAAATATCGACCATGGCTTCGTGACGAATTCATGTTTCATTGCGTCTATTGCCTCGACCGCGAAGTCTGGCGCGACATGCGCGAACGGATGCACATCGACCACTTCCAACCCCAAGCACTGCGAAAAGACCTGAAGTGCGCCTACACGAACCTTCTCTACCTTTGCCCGGCCTGTAACAGCCAGAAAAGCGATTTCATTCTTCCCGACCCTTGCGAGGTCGCGCTCGCAGACCGCCTGCAAGTCCACAAAGATGGCCAAATCGAAGCCAAGAATGGAAATGCGGACGGTGAACTTCTGATAGACGTGCTGGCCTTGGATGATCCGCTCACAGTCGCACGGCGGCGACGGATGATTGGTATGCTCCAGTCGCTCGCCGAAACCAACTGGCCGCTTTTCGCGGAGTGGATGGGGTTTCCTGAAGACTTGCCAGACCTCACGCTCTCTCCGCCGTCTGGAAACACGAAACCAGAAGGTGTTGGCCAAAGCTGCTACGAGAAGAAGAAGCGCGGCGAATTGCCAGAAGTGTATTGAGCGAGGGGCAGGCGGCGATTGCCAAGCTTTGGCCGGGAGTTAGTCTTGATGCTATCGCACCTCGATGGTGAATTTCTGGGTGGCGGAGCCGATGCGGTCGAGGTTGGTGGAGAGGATTTTTTCGACTCCCCAACTGAGAGCTTTTTCGTCCAGCACGCGCAGTTCGCGGTCGATGACCGCTTTGACTTCCACTTCCTGTTTGCCAGGGGCATCCGGAGTGCCGGAGAGCACGCCTGTATTTTCATCCATCTTTAGCCACGACGGTCCCTGCGCGAGCGTAAACTTGGGTTTCTCAATATCGAAGTAGCCGCTGACCTGATCGTTGTTCTGCATGCGAGAGGAAAGGTCTCCGAGCGAACGGTTGGCGCAAAGCGCGTAGCGATAAGGGGCGCCCACATGCGCCTCCACGAGAGGCGGACTGTAGATAATGGGCCGGGGCGCGGTGGCGTAGTCAGAAGGACCGCTCCGCTTGCCCAGGTCGTCCACGGCCACGACGCGATAGTAGGTCTTGTTGGCCGCGGGCGATTGAACATCGCAACCGAGAACGGCCAACTCGGTGGCTGAGGTTTCGGCAATGAAGTTCGCCGGAAACCAGGGGTTCCAAGCGGCCATCTCCGATTTGGTGATGCCTACCGTGCCTTGGAACGGACTATCAGCAATGGTGAATCCCTTTTCGTCGCTGCCGTAAATGCGGTATTTGGCCGGCTTGCGTCCGGTTGGATTTGCCGCCCAGCGCAGCACGCTCGCGCCCTTTGCGGCGTCATAGTCAAGTGTGACGTTGAGGGGATAGTTCGGACCCCGTGGAATAAAACTCCAGGTCTCGCTCCAAGGCCCCCACACGCCCTTCTCGTTCATCGCCCGCACATGCCAGTAATACCGCCGGTCAGGCGTGAGCAGGCCAGATTGGGAAAGGGTGTATTGGGGTTTCACGAGGGTCGTTTCCTCGCCGGTGTCTTTATCTTTTTGTTTGACGGCATCCGCGGTCCTGGAAATGAGCTTGTAGAAGCACATCGAAAGCGGCCAGCGCATGTCGGGGCGGCTGGAAAGCTCGAAGTGATAATCGCCCATGGCGTCCCCGCCGGCGTTCTGGGCGGCATTCCATTGGAAAACCACGTCCGTGCCATCGGCTTCGCCACCGTTCGGCGGATAGATCGGGGCGGACGGCGGCGCAGGCGGTTGCGAGGCGGAGCGCTCGACCCACTCGTGCGTGATGCGCACCTTGCGCTCCCCTCCGCACTGATCGGAATAGGTGAAAGTGTTTTCGCCCAAGGCCATTTCCGGCAGCGCCAGCGGAGCCATTTGCAAATCGTTGATCATGGCGAGGCGGCGCAGCCGCGCTGGGCCTGTTAACTCGCATTTGATCCGATACTCATAGCGCGCGGAGCCGACGGTAGGGAAAAACCGGTCGAGATTCGTGGAAGCCTTCTGCCAGGTTTTGCCGTCCACGGAAATGGAGAACTTTGGTTCCATCCCCTCCGCTTCGATCCGGCCGCCGACAAAAACGTAAGGGCTCCGCATCTTCCAAATCAACGTGCCCGTTTTGCCTTCTTCAGCGGCAAGGCCCTCCGGGCTCGAAGTGATGTTTTGCACGGTGGAGGCGCCTTTCTGCCAGCTCTCCTTCGAGAAATCGGGGCGATACTCCCATCGCCCGTCATCGATGGCCGACGGATACGCGGGCATGGTCCCCAACGCGCCATGATATTTGACCGGATTGAGCTGTCCCCAACGCCAAACGAGCGCCTCCCCCGGACGGAGCACCATATTCATGGCGGTATCTGTTTTTCCGCCGCGCTCACCGGTCACCGGCCCGTCATAAAAATACATCGCGCACATTCCCTGGCCGTCCCACCAGGTATCCGGCATGAGAATGCCCTTGGAATGAGTGCGTTTGATCAAATCGTGATCGCGCACCAGGTCCTGTTCGCTGGCGACGGTTTGGTTGTCCCGCGTCAGATAGACGGAATGCATGTCGCCGTCATAAAAATGCCAGCCGCCCTCGTAATAAGCCTGGGAGATGCAGTGTCCCAGCGCCGGCGCGGGCGCGGCTTTCAGTCCCGCCTCGCGCCACAGCGTGGCGACGCCAATGGAGTCGTTGCCGCAAGTGTTGTAGCCATAGACGTTAAAGATCTTCACCGGGTCGAGCAGTTCGTCATTGTCGCCGCCGGAATGGTGGCGGTATTGGATTTCCCGGAACCACAGGGCGTAAGCTTTTTCCGCCTCCGTCATCTCCGGCGTGATCGCCGAGGCGACAATTTCCGCGACGCTCCTGAAAGTGTTCCGCCCATTGGAGAGCCACGGATTGACGACGTCGGTCTCGCCGACGTTCTCCATTCGCACGGAGCGGTTGGAGTCCCAGGCCTGGATAAAAGCTCCCTCGCGGGCGATGCCGCAGCCCATCGGCATTCGGCAATTCCTCCCATCCATCGTCCCGCCTTGAACGATCTGGTATCGGTGCGCGTTGCTCGTGATTTCCTCGACGTGCGACATTGGTTTATCGGTCGCGAGATGATTGGCGCCCCACGGCGCCAAGGGTTCTTCCGCGGCGGCGGCGAAGGCCAGGACAGCGCCGGCGAGAACGAGATACTTATAGTGCGCCATAGCTTTACGTTTTTAATTTCCGTCGTTGTGCGGCGAAGAATTCTTGCAGGAGGAGGCGTCCTTCGGCTTCGCGCACCCCGGCGGTGATCGCACAACTGTGGTTCAGGCCGGGGAACTGGAGCAAGTTCAAAGCGCTCCCGGCGGCGCCGGCCTTCGGGTCGCTTGCGCCATAGACGACGCGCGGGAGACGCACATGCACGACCGCCCCCGCGCACATGGGGCAGGGCTCTTTCGTGACGTAGAGCGTGCAATCCGTTAACCGCCAGTCCTGCATGGCTTCTTCGGCTTGGGTGATGGCCAGCATTTCCGCGTGCGCGGTGGCGTCTTTGAGCAACTCCACCTGGTTGAAGGCGCGGGCGATGATGCGTCCGGCCCGCGCGATGACCGCGCCCACCGGGACTTCCCCGGCATCGTAGGCGCGCGCCGCCTGCCGCAGAGCTTCCCCCATGAAGTAGTGGTCGCTCTGCAAATCGATGATCGGTTCCGTCATGCCGATATTCTTTCTTCCACGTCCCATCGGTCCGTGCCGTCGGGAAAGCAATGGCAGTGGGCGGCGAAGAATCCGCCGCGATGCCGCCAGAACAATGGCCAAATCTGTTCCAGGTCGGTGCGCGGAATTTCCAGGCCGCGAATCGCCGCGGCGTCAAAAAAGGCGAACTCCCCTTCGCGATGCGGCGGCGGCAAACGTTCCAGGCGCGGCTTGACCTCGAAGAGAAACATCAGCCAATGCTCGCGCCCTTCATAGCCGTGCTCGCTCACCAAACCTGTCAAGTGCAAATCCGCCGGCGTGAGCCCCAGCCCCATTTCTTCCCCGGCCTCGCGGCAGGCGCAGGCGTAGGGAGATTCGCCGCTTTCCATCCAAAGTTTGCCGCCACATGGGCTCCACAAGCCGCGGTTGGGCGCTTTGGCCCGCCGCATGAGCAACGCCTGGTCTTGGCGATTGAAACAGTAGAGCAGCGTGGCAATTCTGTACGGCAGCGGCATTGGCCGCCATTCAAGCCGGGCGCGGCATTCGGAGCAAGCGCAATTGAAATGATCCAATCCGCGACGTTTGTATGGGGTAGAGTCATCGGAACGTCCCGTAGTCGCGAAGCGACATCGGATATTAGCCACCGGGTGGAATACAATGAAAAATATCTATGGTGACGCTTTCCATCGTCCCTTTGGGACGAATTTGAAAGGGGGGGCGTATTCCAGACACTGGCGTGTCTGGCTAATATCCAATGTCGCTCCGCGACGGCCTTCGGCTCACCTATTATTTTTTTCCAATGCAATAAAGGCGCCCTGGTGTGCGCACAAACAAACAGCCTTGCGCGGCGGCGATGGTGCTGTGGCTGAGCCCTTCGTCAGTCTGCGCGCCTTCTCCCATGGGAATCGTCCGCAAAACCTTGCCATCGGCGGCCGACATGACCACAGCGGTCGCGTATTCGCTCAAGCAGTAAAGCTTGCCATCCGCGCCCGTCGGCGAGGCGCGAAAAATCTCCATGACGCCGAGAGGCTGTTTCCAATGGACCAGGCCCGTCAGCGGATCAAAGCAAACCATCATCTGCTTGTCGCCATCGAGCATGAACAATTTGTCCTGATAAAACAGCGGCGTGCAGCAGTCCGTGGAATACTCGGAATAACTCCAGGCGAGGCCGTTGGTCGTCATATCGCCCTTGCCGCAATCGTGAAACGCCAGAAAAGGATTGCGTTTGGCCCCGCAGACAAATACCAACCCATCTGCCAGCAGCGGCGAGGGCACCAGGCGCGAATCCGGCCGATGCCGGAAATTGCGCATGCCTCCTGCGCGCCACAATTCCTCACCCGTCTCCGCGTCGTGGCCCGTCACGTAATCCCCGCCGGCCACGACAATTTCCGTGCGTCCGCCGCATTCCCCCGGCATCGGCGTGGAATAGGCTTCCTGCGATTCCGCGACGGCGTCGGTGGGCCGGACGTGACGCCAGATGTTGCTGCCGGTTTGCGGGTCCAGGCAAAGGAGGAACGATTCCGCCGGCAGGCGCCGCAGCACTTCCACGTAAAGCCGTTCCTTATAAAGCATGGGACTTGAGCCGTAAATCCAGTTGAGAACGAAGGCGCCGTACTCCTTGGTCAGGCTCCGGGCCCAAAGCTGTTTTCCGGCGAAATCAAAGGCCGCCAAATCCCCGGTGCCAAAGAGCGCCCAGACCGTTTTCCCATCGGTTACAGGTGAAGGAGTCGCCATATTGTTGCGCCCGCGCACGCGATTGCCCACGCCGACCGTCTTTTGCCAGCGCACTTGGCCCGTTTTTCGGTCCAGACAGAACAAGTTCAAATTGGCATCAGCGTCGGGGCTGCTGACAAACACCGTGTCGTCCCAGATAATCGGGGTGGCATGGCTGGGTCCTGGTAGAGGGGTGCTCCAGAGGACATTTTCCGTTTTGCTCCAGGAATCCGGCAGATTGGTTTCAGAAGTGGAGCCGTTGAGGAAAGGGCCGCGCCACTGCGGCCAGTTGGCGGCCCAGCACGCCAGCGTCCCCAAAGTGAGCCAGCAGACCGCGCAACGGGTCAGGAAGTAGATTGCTTTCATATTGCGTTGCGGCATTGACCAGCGAAAATACCCCGGAAGCGAGCAGAATCAAGTGCCAATGAAAACGACACCGGCGCCCGTTGCCCCGTCACGACCCATCGTGAGCGGAAAGTCTTTTAGCTTGGGCCAATCAAAGTTTCCGGTCAAAGGGGTCACCTACGGACCCTTTCGGCCCAACAGCGCGGGCGAGCCGTTTCCCGAGAAAGCCGACGCGGCGCGCGACTTCGAGTTGGTCCGCACGCTCGGCGCCAATGTCCTGCGCGTTTATCACGTCCCGCCGCGCTGGCTCCTGGACATGGCCGATTATCATCGGTTGAAGCTCCTCATCGATATTCCCTGGAGCAAACACGTCTGTTTTCTGGATTCAGCGGACGCCCAGGAGGCGGCCTGCCAGGCCGTGCGCGAGGCCGTGCAAAGTTGCGCCCGCCATCCCGCCGTTTTCGCCTACAGCGTCGTCAACGAACTGCCGCCCGACATCGTCCGCTGGAGCGGGGCCGAAGAAATGGAGGACTTCATCGACGAATTGGTGCAGGTGGCCAAATGGGTGGACCCGGAATGCCTTTGCACGTTCGGCAATTACCCCCCGACGGAGTTTCTCAATCCGCGCAATGTCGATTTCGTTTGTTTCAATGTCTATCTGCACCAGCAGCGGCCCTTTGAGAATTACCTGGCGCGGCTGCAAATGATCGCGGACACCAAGCCGCTGGTCCTGGGAGAAATGGGGATTGACAGCCTGCGCGAAGGCGAATCCGAAAAATGCGCGATGCTTGAATGGCAGATCGAAGCGGTCTTCCGCTCCGGCCTGGCCGGGGCCATTGTGTACAGCTTTACCGATGAGTGGCACAAGGACGAGCGGGACGTGCCCGATTGGTTCTTTGGTTTGACAACAAAGGAGCGCCTGACCAAGCCTTCCTTCGAGGCGGTGCGGCGCCAATTCGCCCAGGCCCCGTATTTCCCCCTGCAGCGCTATCCCAAAATTACGGTGGTCGTCGCCTGCTACAACGGCGGACGCACCTTGCAGCCCTGTCTGGATTCCCTCACCCGTCTCAATTATCCCGCCTACGAAGTCATCGTCGTGGACGATGGCTCCAATGACATCACCCCGCAGGTGGCCTCGCTCTACAAAGGCTTTCGCACCATTACCCAGGCGCATCAGGGGTTGTCCGTGGCGCGCAATGCCGGGATTTTCGCCGCCACCGGCGAAGTGGTGGCATTTACCGACGCCGACTGCCGGGCGGACGAGGATTGGCTCTACTATCTGGCCGGGGACTTGTTGAAAGGCACTTTTGTGGCGATGGGCGGTCACAATTTTTTGCCGCCGGAAGACTCGGCGGTGGCGGCGGCGGTCATGGTCTCACCCGGCGGGCCGGCGCATGTCATGCTTACCGACCGGCAGGCGGAACACATTCCGGGTTGCAACATGGCGTTTTACAAATGGGCGCTGGTTGAAATCGGCGGCTTTGATCCGATCTTTCACCGCGCGGGCGACGATGTGGATGTGTGCTGGCGTTTGCAGCAGCGCGGCTATCGCATCGGATTCTGCCCGGCGGGGTTTGTCTGGCATTACCGCCGCCCGACGGTGCAGGCCTATCTGCGCCAGCAAAGCGGCTACGGCGAGGCGGAAGCCATCCTGGTGCGGCGGCACCCGGAATACTTCAATTCCTTCGGCGGCAGCGTCTGGCAAGGCCGCATTTACACCAGCTCGAAATTTGGATTGACACTGCGGCGGCCGATGATTTACCGCGGGCTTTTCGGCACGGGATTCTTCCAGAGCATTTACCAGGCGGAACCGGCCACCGTCTTGATGTTCTGCACGAGCCTTGAATATCACGCCCTGGTCAATTTGCCGCTGCTGGCGCTCTCCGTGCCGTTTCGTTCGCTGGCTCCGCTGGCCTTAACCAGCGTGCTTTTTTCTCTCGGCGTCTGCGTCGTGGCAGGGGTGCAGGCTACTTTGCCGCCGGGCAAGACCCGCTTTTGGTCCCGGCCGCTGATCATGCTGCTCTTTTTCCTGCAACCGATCGTCCGCGGTTGGGCGCGCTACCAGGGCCGCCTCAACTTCGAGCCGACCCCGCCCAAAGCCGTGGAAACCCTGGAATCCCTCGCCCTGGAAGATCGCCCGGAAGAACTGGACCAGGTCGAATACTGGTCCGACGCGCGAATGGAACGGCTGCAGTTTGTCCGCCGCGTTTTGGACCGCCTCGCGCGCGAAGGCTGGGAAATCAAGGAAGACGCGGGCTGGAGCGATTTTGATGTGGAAATCTTCGGCAGCCGCTGGAGTCATTTGCAATTGGCCACCGTGGCCGAGCCTCATGCCGGGGGCAAACAATTGATCCGTTGCCGTTTGCGCGCTGGTTGGTCGCTCCTGGCCAAGGTCACGCTTTGCTCCATGCTCGGTTTTGAACTCGTCGTCATCGGCTTCGTTTGGCATCCTTTCTGGCAGATATGGTTTCTGCTCCTGACTGTTCCGGCCTTCATTTGGTATGTGCAACGGGACCGGCACTGCTTGCAACGCTTGATCGCCGTGATGCTCGACGACATCGCGCGCAAGAACGGCCTGGTCAAGCTGCGGGCCGGGGCGAAAGAGCGATCCGCGCCGCCCGACCCCGCGCCCGAACTCCCGCCCGCGCCGCAAACGCCTTCCACCTCCTTTTCTGAGCAGCCGCCGCCAAACCAATGAACTGGCATTATACGGAACGATGCAGTTGAAGGAGGGGAGCGCAGGACTCAAACCCATTGGGAAGCGGGTGCCGACACGTTCCGGGGATCGCGGCCGTCCCGACCGCAGCCTTCGGCGTCCCGCCTAAGGCATCAGCGCGTTGATCAGCTTGATAGGGTTCAGCAGGATTTGACCGGTTTTGGGCCCCACGCCAGTCGGCGGGACGCCGGCTGGAGCGACCGGGACGGTCGCGCTCCCCAATCCATTGCAATCACTGTAGGGAACCAGCTTGCGGGGTAATGCTTTTAAATTCCTCAAACCTCCTCATAATCGTGACGATGAAAGTCACCCAAGTGGCCATTTGCCCGAGTGAAGCCTCAAAAAGGGCCGGACGTCCCGCCCTGACGCCAGAACTCCTGGCGGCGAGCGGCGCTCGTTATTCACGGAACAACGAAGGCCTCGATTCGATTTTGTCAAAAATTGACCCTGATAATCTCGAAAAGTCCGTCGATTCGATTTTCCGCATGGTGGACTATGGTCACCAGTCCATCGCGGACATGGTCCCTGTGGCCATGTTTATGGATGAGATTTCCATCTGGCTCGCCTATTACATTTGGACGCTTTGTCCAACCGCGGGTGGTCAGGAATCCTCCACTCGCTACATTAGGCTTTCGGTCGATGGCCTGATCGAACCAGAACGTCTTGGGATTCGATCAGAAGAGGTGTCGGAGTGGCACAATTTGATGGGTGAGTGCTTCCAGGCATATCAGGCCTCGGTGAAGGTCTGGGAAGATCTGGCGGCGGGAAAGCCCGCTTTGATGGGCATTCCCAAGGCTCTTTTGCTGGACCCATCAGAGTCGGCGCAAAAAAAAGTGGCGCGCATGAGGCGAAACTACGCCTTTGACAGGGCCCGCTATTTCCTCCCCGTCGCTGCCGCGACCAATGTCATGCTGGTCATGTCCGCGCGCGGTTGGGTGAACCTTTGCCAGCATTTGCTTTCACATCCGTTGCCGGAATTTCAGAGGCTGGGTGAGATGATTCGAGGCGAATTGGAGATTTCCGCCCCGCGCATGATCAAACATGCCAGGGCCACAGAATCCCACAAGGCGGCGCTGAACGCGGAATTCCAGAAATCGGTTCAGGGTGCCCGAACCGAGTCTCCACAAACAGAGGAAGCGGCCATCGCCCACGTATCGGTTGATCTTCCTCAGGGCGTAGGTGCTCAGGAATTGGCCGACGACCTCAAATTCCATACCAACCGCTACGCGCCGGTCGGGAGCAGTTTGCAGAGGACCAGTGTCCGTTTCGCTTGGTCTCGGATTGCCTTCGCGGAAATTCGCGATTTAAACAGGCACCGCACGGGTACGAAATACTGCCAACAGATTCCCAGCGGATTCTATTTCGCGGCGGACCAATTGCCGGCGGACGCAGCCAAGCAGAGGAGCACAATGGAGAGTCAGGCAGAGGTTGGCCGAAAGGCTTTGGCGAAAGCGCGTGGGCTGTTGGCAAATGGCGATCTCACCTATCCATATTGGACCCTCCTCGGCGCCGAATTTCCTTTTGAGCACACGACAACGGCGGACAAATTCCTCTACGAGGCGGAACTGCGGACGGGTTTGGGCGCGCACTATCGTTACGCGAAGCATCTGAAAGATGCGTTGACATTGTGGTACGAGCGCTTTCCAGCCACCAAGGGATTGGTATTAGAGGGCAGCGCGGAACCGGAGTAAGGCCGCGTGAAAGGCTCAGCAGGATAAAGGCAGATCTGAACCTTCGTCTGGACCGGCGGTGACTGCCACATTTATTTGAACCAGATCGAAAGCGTCCGGGAACAACTTACGCGCGAGCCGCGCCCACTCCCCAAGCTGATCCTCAAACGCAAACCCGCCTCCATCTTCGAGTATCACTTCGTCGATTTTTAAATCGCCGGCTACGACCCGCACCCGCCGATCAAGTATCCAGTAGCCGTGTGAAACACATCGCAAGAGAGGCGCTCTGGTGGCATGCTAATATTACAGCGATTTCTTAAGCGCGATGGCAAACGCGGAGTATTCCTCTTGGGGGCAGATTGCCGAATCAATAATTTCACGAGCTTCGTTATCGTTGTTGTAATGGCGAGCAATCACCCAAAGTTTTGTGACAAATCTTGACCGATGCTGTAACAACTCCCGCCTGTTGAGACCGAGAGTCTTCCGAGTGGTCTCACCGCGTTTGGATATCCCAAGGACATTTGCTAATTTCAACTTCGGATCAAAATCAAAACCCAGATGTTTGGAGGGGTCCTCCGTGACGGGGTTCACTAGCGGCCCACCTTTGTTAGCAAGTGGGAACTTAGTCCCTTTGTTTTCCGCTCCATTGCAGCGACCACAAGCCAGAAGCAGATTTCCCCAGTCAACAGCCAGTTCATAATAGGTAGGCGTGCATTTTGGCTTAAAATGCTCGATGTGACCGAAATCAATATGAGTGATGTAACTTTCACAATACGCACATTTTCCGTGGAACATGCCTATCAGCGCTTCTTTGATATCTTTGTGTTTGTATTTTTCCTGTGCATTTTTTCGTGTGGCATCGCTGAGTGCCGAACGGATGTCCCTTTTCCACTTCGTTTCATTATCCGCCAACACACTGGGCTTCCTTGTTCGAGTAACTCGGATCGTTTTAGCATTTTGCTCAAATACTGATCCATTTTATTTTCCAAGGCACTCTTTGGCGCATCAGGCCCGATTGCCTGTCGCACGATCGGCATATCCATCTCTAGCTGATTTTCTTCTTGAGGGGTCCTCTTCGATTTTTTCCTGAGCGTGTAGTAGCGATCAATTCTCATTTGAGTTTCCTTCGAGAAAAGTGATACAACCTCAAAAGCCTCGCTTTGGAGCACCTTCTCGACGCTCATAAAAGCCATATTGATTATTTTTGTATGTTCAATCTTATCTCCAGCCCAGTTCAGCCGGTAAGTAACGGCATCCTCTCCGGCACCAGACGCAATAAAGGGGCTGTGGGTGGAAACAATGAACTGTAAATTCGGGAAGAGCTTTCTTAGCATCCCCGGAATTTGCCGCTGCCAGACTGGATGGAGATGAATATCCAGCTCATCTATCAGGACAGTGCCTAATTCCTGCATCGGGTCGTCGCTATCCGGGAAAGCCATGAAGAGTCTCCAAATCAAATCCCCAGCAAGCGCCAGCACACTCCGATAACCATCACTTAAGTTGAGCGTAGCCACCTTTTGCCCATTGACGTCGAAAAGGATTTTCCCGTCGGTGCGGACAGAGTCGAACCTAGCGCCTTCGGGTAAAACTCGATTGATCGCCGCAACTCCAAGTGCCTGTTGCCTCTTCGCCAAGTCGTCCGTTTTAGCCATACGATAGTCGAGATGAACAAACCATTGTTCAAAAGCGGCCAAAGGCTCGTCTTCATTAAACTGTGCAAGAAAGCCCGTGAATCGCTCCGGGGTTTGTAACGAGGGCACAATAACCTGATTACGCTTTGTCAGGCGGCGAAATGCGCCGTAACCAGAAGCAAACCATCCTTTTCCTTTCGCTTGAAATGCATTCTGCCGGAGCCATGAGAGGGTTCTATCTGAGTTGGGAACAATAGCAGGCTCTGTATATGTCTTGCTGCGAATCTGTATCTTTTCTGGTCCTGTAATGAAGTAAGTGAAATTGAATACTGCTCTTTTCTTTGTCGCGCCATATTCGCCTGGGTCCCTCTCTCCTTTGTGAATTCTTGCGGAAAGTTTTCCTTGGCGACGCTCGTCGCGAAGCCAGCCAAGTGGCTTGGTGAGCAGTTGGTTTGCGCCATCTGGGCCGGCAAGCAACAAACCTAACGCTTGAAGAACAGTGCTCTTTCCGACCCCATTTTCTCCCAAAAGAGTGATCCATTTAAATGCCCCATCCTTGTCTCCGCAACGGAGCGTCAGCTTTTCAAAGCACTTGATATTCTCGATATTCAATTCTTCAACCCACATAGTTTTTGAATATACCGGAATGCCGATGGAAGAAAACGGAATTCTTCCGCCCTTACAGAAGCCAAAAAGGCTTGGGGGTCGCTTTAGAAAAATGACAAGTTTTGGCCAAGCTTGGTTCGAACAAGCCCCCTGCTTCTTATGAATGCCGTTTGGAATTACCCGGCCACATCAGTATTACTTTTGCGGATCGGGTCCAAGACGGGTCATTTCCGTTTGCAGGGCCTCGACCAGCGCTGGCTTGTTCTCCGCCTTCGCCTCAGCCATGGCAACCCGATAACAAGCCATCGCCGGCTTGAAACTTCCCGCATCCACTAACTCCCTGGCGAAGCGATGCCATTTCTCAGCCGGATCTGAACTTCCCGAATACGCCTTATCCAGCAACGGCATGGCCTCCTCGAGGTCGCCTTTTAGCACCAGCATCTTGCCAAGATTCTCCATGACCCGAACATCACTCGGCGCCATCCCCAGCGCATGGCGCTCCTCGGTAATGGCGTCGTCCAGTCTGCCCGCGTCGAATAAGGCATTAGCCAGGTTTATGCTGGTGTTCAAATCCATCGGTCGAAGTCGCGCGGCGATCCGCAATTGCTCCAGCGCCTCCTGATCCTCCCCCTGCTTTGCCAGCGCGTTGCCGAGATTGTAGTGGGCATTTGCGTCATTTGGGTCATCGCGAATCGCTTCGCGATATTGCGCGACGGCTTCGGCGGCCATTCCCTTCCGAAAAAGGGCCGCGCCAAGGTCATTATGGGCCTGGGCAAAATCCGGGTGAAGTTCCAGTGCCCGGCGATATTGCTCAATCGCGTCGTCGATCCTTCCTTTATCCGCCAGCGCCACGCCAAGATTTTCGCGGGCCATCCATGAGCTTGGATTCTTGGCGATGGTCGCGCGCCAGAGAGTTTCAGCATTGGCATATTCCCCGCATTGGGACCAGGTTAGGACGCCGAGGACCACAGGCAGAACCACGTAACCAATTGGTTTGCCAATTGGAAGTCTTTCCAGGCCCGCGGCCAGCAACGCCAGCGGACCGAGGCACGCCAGGTATTGGTAATGATCCGCCACAAAAGTGTAACGAAAGGTGTAATACATGATGAAGCCAAGCGTCGGCGCTAAGGTGGCCGCGTAAAAGAGCGACGCCACCGCCGGGCCGCGCCTGAAATTCTCCCTCCAGCGGAAAATCGCAACTCCGGCCGCCGCCGTTGCCAAAACCCAAACATAGGCCCGCGCGTCCGCGCTTGAGATGTTCCACCTGGGATAACAAAAAATCAGGTTTGCCGGCCACAGCAGCTTGCCCGCGTAAAACCAGAGCGCCCGGCTCGCGATGAGAAGGCGCTCCACCAGGCCCATCTGGAA
Organism: Limisphaerales bacterium; assembly: GCA_052139695.1. Taxonomy (GTDB): domain Bacteria; phylum Verrucomicrobiota; class Verrucomicrobiia; order Limisphaerales; family Palsa-1400; genus PLGF01. The sequence goes on along the minus strand of JBKQWF010000309.1, from coordinate 63,527 downwards.
AACTCCGCCAACCGCTTGCTGGTGGAAGCGTTCCCACCACATCGTCACAACGCCCATCGCGATTCCCAAAACGACGAACGGCGAAATCTCAGCAAGGCGCCGCCGATTGATCGGCTCTCTTTTAAACCAGACAACCAGGAGCAACGCTGCCGGAAGGGTGCAGGCCGTCGTCTTGCCAGCGAGCGAGAGCATGTAATAAACCAGCGCCAGCGCGTAGTGCCGCCAGCGCCGCTTGGAGGAATCATCGATAAAGCTGATCCACGCCAGCAGCGCGAGCAGGAAGAAGAACGCCATCAACAAATTCTTCCGCTCCGTTATCAACGCCACCGTTTCGACCTGCACCGGGTGCAGCGCAAAAAGTGCCGCCCCCAGCCCTGCGCCCGGCACCCGCAACCGGCGCAAAAGCGTCCAGGCCAGGAGCGCGTTGCCGGCGTGGATGAGAATATTCACGCAGTGATAGCCATAGGGCCGGAAACCCCAAAGAAAGCGTTCGGCGTAAAATGAGGTGTAGGTCAGCGGAAAATATTGCGAAGGCGAATCCCGTGAAAACCAAATCCGGCGCAATCCGTCAGGCGCGGTGAGCAATGGGTTGTGGGTAATGTAAATGTCATCTTCCCAAAGAAACCCCGCATGCCAGACGCGCTGATAGGCAACGACAATACCCAGGACTAATAGGAACCACATCAACCGGGATTTCCCATCTGATTTGTTGTTCACGGGTAACGCGTCATCAGCGACGGCGGGCCTAAGAAGGGCAGGGTCGCCTCGCCGAGGCGACCGCTCCGGCAAGAATACCCCCGGACGCCTCGGCGAGGCGTCCCTGCCGCCGGTGACTGACGCATTACGTTCACGGCGTCAGCAAGCTGTTTATTGCCGTCTCTCGTGCTCTCGTCATTACCTTTCCACCGCCCCGATTTGCAAGCCATTTCGCAGTGCCAAAGCCTCGCTTTTTCTCGGCTGTGAGAACCGTTGGGCCGTGAAATGGGCGGCTGATGTAGCAGTTTTGCGGCCAGACCCGAGCCGCGCTCTAAAAAAAACTCAAATTTAATTCTGGATCAACTGCTACACGTGTATCAATATGCTGCTACATGAGTAGCAATTCAAAGCATTCCGTCCGCATTTCTGAATCCGAGTGGCAAGTCATGGGCCTGGTCTGGGCGCGCCACCCAGTTCCCGCCGGCGACATTGTCAGCCAATTAGCGCCGGGAACGGGCTGGCACACCCGCACCATCCGCACCCTCCTCGACCGCCTCGTCAAGAAGCGCGCCTTAAAGGCCACGCGGGAGGGCAAACGCTATCTCTATGAGCCGCTGGTCAGCCAGGAGACCTGCGTCCGCCAGGAAAGCCGGTCGTTCTTGCGGCGCGTTTTTGGCGGGGACCCAGCGCCTTTGCTGCTGCATCTGGTCAAGGAATCCAATCTCTCGAAGGAAGATATCAAACAATTGAAACGCCTGCTGGCGGAAAAGGAAAAATGAACACGTTTGCCGGCCCATTTCTTCTCTGGTTAGGCCGGGTCTCCTGGCAGGCCTCGGTGATCGCGCTTCTTGTCATGGCCGCGCAGAAGGTCTTTCCAAGCAGATGGACCGCGCAATGGAGATATGCGCTCTGGCTGCTTGTCGTGCTCCGCCTGGCCCTTCCCGTTGCCATTCCCAGCAAAATCAGCCTCTTTAATTACGGGCGCGGGTGGGGCGCATCCCTGTCGCCATCAATCATCAGCGCGCCGTGGCCGTCGAGCGGTAACGACGCGATCGAAAATGGGCCGCCGCCGCAAGCTGCGCCTGCGCGCCCTGTCATAAAACACGCTTGGTGGCGAAGGCGCTCCTGGGAGTTCCTCTTCTCTCTTTGGCTGGGCGGCGCGGTGATTTTTGCGGCGCGAACTTTTGGGCAGAACTGGCTCTTTTTGCGCCGGCTTGGGACGCCGAGGCCGGTGGTGGACCAGGACGCGCTGGCCTTGCTTGCGAATTGCCGGAAGGAGCTGGGGGTGAGGACCAAGGTCAGATTGGCGGAAACGTCCGCCGTCAAAAGCCCGGCGCTTTGCGGATTGTGGCGCCCCATGCTCCTGCTCCCGGCCGGGCTCACCGGGCAATTCAGCGCGGCTGAGTTGCGGCATGTTTTTCTCCATGAAATGGCGCACGTGAGAAGGGGTGACGCATTTGTTCTTTGGCTGGCGGCCAGTTTGCAGGCCCTGCACTGGTTCAATCCCGTAATCTGGCTGGCGGTTCGGAGAATGGCGGCGGACCGGGAAATGGCTTGCGATGAACTGGCCCTCTTCCACGCGGGCGAGGAAGAGAAAACGCCCTACGGGCAAACGATCTTGAAGTTATTGGAACTTTTCGCCTGCGCTACGCCGCCGGCCCTGGTGGGGATTCTGGAAGATGGCGCGCAGATGCGCCGCCGCATTTTGATGATCTCCGGTTTCAAAAAGCGCCCATTGTGGCCGCTGCCGGCTTTCCTCCTTCTGCTCGGCCTGGGCATTGTCACATTGACAGATGCTCAGCCGCCAGTTGAAACATCCGACAACCTCGCTGGAGCACTTCCGCGCGGAACTGACGAGCGGGTCATTTCCGAATCATTGCGCAAGTGGTCGCATGATGAGGTCGTTGCGGCGGCTGACTACCAGTTTTGCAGCAACGTTCTCGCCAAATTGCTGTTCGTTCCGAGAGATCAGCTCGGCAGCGAACTCGCCACTGCCTATCCCGGGCATTTGGATCCTGAGCTGGCTGAATTGCGCCTGCGCCTTCTGCACGCCAAGGACAAATGGATAGCTGCCCAAAATGACGGGGCAACCGACAGCCCGGCCTACAAGACAGCCTCGGAATCGTACACCAACGCCCAACGCGACTACGATGCGAAAATCAACAGCATCATCGACGGCCTCAAAGATCGTGTCAAAGAGGATGCGTCCAACCTAGTGACGATCAAGAGCCGTGAGGCGGCTCTCAAGAGAGAATGGGAACGCGCTAAAACTGCTGGAGCTGCCTCAGTTAACACTGACCCGTTCCTAAAGGCGGAAGAGAAGAGGCAAAGCGAATCCCCGCGCGAGTGGACGCACGACGAAGTTATGGCGGCGGCTGATTACGCTATTTTTAGCAACACGTTCGCTAAATTGCTTTCCATTCCCAAAGACGAACGGGGTAGCGAGCTTCTCACGGCCTATCCCGGGAATTCGGACCCGGAACTGGCTGAGTTACATACCCGCTTCGATCAAGCAAAAGATAAATGGCTGGCCGCCCAAAACGAGTTGGACACGAATCTGCCAGCATTCAAGACCGCGTCCGAAGTGTACACCAAGGCTCAACAAGACTACGACGCAAAGATCCAGAGCATGATCAATGGCATCAAGGTTCGAGTCGAGACAGATGCTGCTAATCTGCAGATTATCAGAGATCAGGAGGCGGCCATTAAGAGCCGCAGGGCTGCGCTGGCCAAAGCTGCGGCGGCTGCCGCGGCTCAGAGCACGGGCGGTGGTTCCGCCCCGCCGGCGGACGCGGAAGCCCCACCTCTTATCACGCGCTAGCAAGGGGTTTTTGGTAGGGCGAGACTCTGTCGATCCCTGGCTGGCTTTTCTGGGACACAGTCAGGGTTCGACGGAGTCTCATCCTTAAAGGAAGCGGCGATCTGCAGAAAGATCGCGCTCACCGCGCTGCACGGATAAAAGACCGGCCACAGATGCACACAGATTCAGGCATGCTCCTTTCTGTGTTCATATTGGACCGCTTACGGCGGATTTGTGGTGTGCGACTGCAGCCAGAACACATCCGGACTCTCAGGCAGAGTCGGCTCCGGAAAGAGGGACGCGGGACTGGGATAGGCGGATGGAACACCGTAGATATGGCGATCCCTCCATTGATGGATTTCGGAATGGCCGTCGCCAAAGGAAAAACCGGCCGCATTGTTGTGCCGCGACGAGGGATAATCGATGAGTTGTTCGGACCCATTAGGCTGGCCAGTCCAGCCGTCATCCTCCACGACAAAATAACCGTCATTGATCGTGTTTTCGTTTTCGTCGAGCAGAACGAAAGTACTGGATGGCGTCCGAAAGTCCGACAGCTTGCGCACCACGATAAAAGGAACATTCAAGCCCCAGTATCCTTTGTAACCATTTTCCGGATGGTCTCCATTGCCGCCCACCCAGTTGCTCATCGAGTAACTCCGCGGGCGCGGCACTCGCTGGTTTTGCTTGTTAATGCCGTAAGAATTGTCCGCCGGGCAATGCCAGATTCCATCGGACTTTCCGCAATACGGAAAAATGCAGCATTTTTCGATGCCATCCGCGGCATCCCAATTACCCGCATCGGTTGGGACATCGCTTTCGTCGTAACCATTTGAGCCGGCCCAAACATAGGCGGGAAAATCGTCGGAAAAGCCGTACGGCAACACTTGCCGGTTATCTTCGTCATATTGCAGCCAAGCGAGGGTCAATTGCTTGGAATTGTTCATGCAGCCAATGCCTTGGGCCTGGCTCTTGGACCGGGCCAGCGCCGGCAGGAGCATGGAGGCGAGGATGGCGATGATCGCAATGACCACCAGCAGCTCGATCAGCGTGAAGCCATCGCTTCCGCAACGGGCGCACGCCGCCGGTTTTCTGGCGCCGCCTTCCGGGAAAGCCGCCTCCCTCTTTTTCAGCAGAGGCAAACCTGGCCTTATCGCCACAAAGGCGGCTTCATTTTGGTTTTCGTTTGGTGTCATAATCCGGAATTTGGACTTGTCCGCGACAAATAGTAGCAGCAAAAGTCAATTCTGAAAAGGGAAAGTTCCGGACTTTCCGGACTCAGGCTGTCCTAAACCTTGTCCGCAACAGTTGCGAAGCCATGCCCGACGGCGGTGATTTGACCATGAGCACGCTTTGCGCAAGGGTGCCTTTTTTTGTCATCTTTGCAACGCCAGGACACAGGCGAGCAGGGAAGCCGGCATGACGACCAGGCCGATTTTGAAGAATTGCCTCCCGGATATTTTTACGCCTTCCCGGCGCAACGCCATTAACCAGAGAATCGTGGCCAAGGAACCAGTTACGGAGAGGTTGGGGCCAAGATCGACTCCGAGGAGCGTCGCGTTGATCGTCCAGGGTTTGGCGCCGGCGGCGTGAATCACATGGCCCGAGATCAGCCCCACCGGCAGATTATTCATGACGTTGGAGAGAAGGCCGACGGCAAAAGCCGCGACCAGCTTTCCCGCGAGAAAGCTTTGCTTCTGCAAAAACAGCAAACCGCCGTTGGCCAGCCGCAACATCCCCGCTCCCTGCAGCGCTTCGACAATGACGAAGAGGCCCGCCACCAACGGAATGACGGACCAGGAAACCCCTTTGATCACTGTCAATGGAACGTGACGATCGCGAGCGGCGACCAGGGCGGTCGCCAAGACCGCGGCCGCGCAGGTGGGCGCGCCCAGCGGCCAGCCGCTGGCGGAGGAGGCCAGGAGGACCACCGCCGCTATCGCCAGTCCGCCCAGGGCGAGACGGCCTTCAAAAGACAATCGCTTTTTCGCCAGGGTTTCTTCAATTCTGCCGCCCAGCCGGCCTTTCAACAAAGCGCGCAATCCGAGATAAGTGAGAGCAATTGCCGCGACTGAAGGCAGGGCAAAAGTCCCCATCCACTGCCACAGGCGCGGCAGATGTTGATCGAAGATGACGAGATTGGCCGGGTTGGAAATGGGCAAAACAAAACTGGCCGCGTTGGCGATGAAGGCGCAACCGAGCAAGTGGGGGACCGGGTCCACCCTGAGCCGCTTGACGATGGTCAGGACGGCGGGAGTCAAGACAACCGCGGTGGCGTCGTTGGACAGAAAAATCGTCACGACTATGCCGGCAAGATAAACGAGGGAAAACAATCGGCCGGTCGAATTGCGGGCATGGACGGCTGCGATTTCCGCTATCCAGTCAAAGACGCCTTCCTCGCGGGCCAATTCCGAGAGGATCATCATGCCCGTCAGGAATAAATAAACATCGACTCCCTGCAGGACTGCCGCGCCCGCCTGGGGCAGAGAAATGAGCGAAAAAACAATCAGAATGGCCGCGCCACCGCAAGCCCACCAGGCTTCAGCAATATCCCGCGGCCGGAGCAAGACGCCGGCGATGGCCGTGAGCGATGTAATCCAAATGAGCCAAGCGGACGCCATTGCGAAAGCCGCTCAAATCTCAAACACGGTGATTTCCGGGCGGCAATTGAAACGCACCGGAGTTCCAATCCAGCCGATACCAGGGTTGACATAGAGCGGCCCCGCCGGGACGTGATACAGCCCCATCTGATACCGGCCCACCCAGTACGGCACAATCAGCGCGCCGAAAAACGGCAGGCGCACCTGGCCGCCATGAGAGTGGCCGGCCAGCAGCAAATCATATTGGGCGGTCAGACGCTCGTTGAGCAGGGGATAATGCAGGAGGAAGATATTCTTGACTCCAGGCTGGGGCTTGAGGGGCGCGGGCCGGCCGTGCAAACAAGTGGCCCCGCTGATGAGGATTTTTCCGTCGGCAGTGAACGTCTGGGCGTCCATCAGCCAGACGCCGCCAGTGCGGGCGAAGGATTCCCTGAATTTGCCAAAAACGGCGTGGCTCCAGTAATCGTGATTGCCCGGAATTCCATAAAGCGGGGATTGGATTCCCTCGAGGATGTGAAGTGCTTCCGGCACGAATTTCTTTTCCTCGATGAGATCGCCGGTGAAGCAGACCGCGTCGGGGGAAAGGCGGTTGACTTTGCGCACGACCGATTCCAGGTAGGGCCGGTCTCCTTTATGGTGAATATCGGTGATATGAACAATGCGATGCGACGGTTTGCCCTCGGTTAATTTGACACTTCGCACCTTAACCCAATCAGGTTCAAGCCAATTGGCGTCGGCCGCGATCAGCCCGGGCGATGCCAGCGCGGTTAAGAGCAGAAACCGTCGCCTGGTGATTTTTGGGAATCGGATGTTCATTCCTCGCACCCATAATGGCGCAGGAAGCGCCAAACATCAACCCAGCCATTCTCCGCGCCATTTTGTCTCACTAGCTCACATCCATGGTTGCCAGAAGGACCTACTGCCGCTAGATTGCAGTGCCGCCTGACAGGGCGGGTTTTTGCATGATTCATTTGTTGAACAATTTATACGTGGCCGTTGGTGTCGTCTTCCTGTTTGGCGCGGCCATTTTCGTCCATGAATTTGGCCACTACTGGGTGGCCCGCAAGCGCGGCCTCAAAGTCGAGGCCTTTGCCATCGGCTTTGGGCCCAAGATTTTCTCCTGGACGCGCGATGGCATCGAATACTCGGTGCGCTGGCTGCCCTTCGGCGGTTTCGTCAAGCTGCCGCAAATGATCACTTCTGCCGCCATCGAGGGCGAAAGCAAGGAGCAGCAGATCCCGCCCGCGCCGCCTTTTTCCAAAATCCTGGTGGCCGCCGCCGGCCCGTTTATGAATGTGGTCTTTGCCTTCGCCATTGCCGCGGTCATTTACTTTGTCGGCCTGCCGGTGCCGGTCAACCCTTCCATCATCGGCTACGTCAATCCCGATTCGGCCGAGGCCAAACTGGGCATCCATGAGGGCGACCGCATCATTGCCGTCAATAATAAGCCGGTTAAATCCTGGGAAGAAGTTTACAATTCCACCATTCTCGCCCTGACCAACGTCTTGCCCGTAACGGTTGTGCATGACGGCGCCACCAACACTTACCTGCTTAAAGCCGAGGTCAGCAACCTGCTCGGCCTGAAAACCTTTGATCTGGACCCGAAGGACCATCTCGTGGTCAAAGCCGTGCAAGAGGGCAAGCCGGCTGACCTTGCCCATTTGAAGGCGGATGATGAAGTGGTCGGATTTGCCGGAGTTCCCATCAGCAGCCGTCAACAATTCATCAGCTTGATTCAGAAGCGCGGCAATCAAGCCACTCCCATCGTGGTCAAACGCGGCGACAAACGGGTTGCCCTCACGGTCACGCCGGACATGGACCCCTCCACCAAGAAATGCCTCATTGGGGTGGAGTTTAAGATGGCCAAAGACGTCTATGAAATTGAGCACCCGTCCCCGTGGTCGCAGGTGGCCAATGTGTGCGAACAGGTCTATAGCACGATCAGCGCTTTGGTCCACACGCATGAGAGTGGAGTGCGTGCCAGCGATTTAAGCGGCCCGGTTGGCATCATCGGCATGCTCGCCCTCCAGGCCAACACGGACTTCCGCCTGGCGCTGAGTTTCCTCGTCATGTTGAACGTCAACCTCGCCATCCTCAACATGCTCCCCATGCCCGTGCTGGACGGCGGCCATATTCTGATGGCCGTCCTCGAACGGATCCGCCGCCGCCCCCTGGAGGTGCGCTTCGTGGAATACACAACCACCGCCTTTGCCGCCCTGCTGATTCTCTTCATGGTCTATGTGACTTTCTTTGACATTAAGGTCCGCCTGCCGCTTTTTCACCTGATGTTCAATCGCGAAACGCAAATCGAGCAGTCCGCAAAACCCGCCGATGCGCCTCCGGCGACCGCCCCGGCCCACTAAGCCATGCGTTTTTGTTTTTCGCCTTATTTTCGTTCCCGGCGCGAGACCCGCGAGGTCGTCGTGGGCGATCCTGCCCGCGGCGGAGTGATCATTGGCGGCGGCCATCCTGTCGTCAAACAGTCCATGATCACTTGTGACACGATGGACACCGCGCTTTGCGTCCAACAGACGCTTGACCTAGTGGCCGTCGGCTGCCAGATCGTCCGCATCACCGCCCCCACGGTTAAAGACGCCGCCAATTTGAAAAACATTGTTGCCGAATTGCGCGCCCGCGACTGCCGGGTGCCGATTGTGGCCGATATCCATTTCAAGCCTGATGCCGCGATGGAAGCCGCCAAATGGGTGGAAATGGTGCGGGTCAACCCTGGCAATTACATCGACAAGAAGAAATTTGCCGTGCGCGAATACAGCGGAAGCGAGTATGACGCTGAGTTGGCCCGGCTGGAAGAGCAGTTCACTCCGCTGGTCAAGCTTTGTAAAGAATTGGGGCGCGCGCTGCGCATCGGCACCAATCACGGGTCGCTCAGCGACCGCATCATGAATCGCTACGGCGACACGCCCCTGGGCATGGTGGAGAGCGCCCTGGAATTTGCCCGCATCGCCCGCCAGCACGATTTCCATAATTTCAAGTTCTCGATGAAATCCAGCAATCCCAAGGTGATGATCGAGTGCTACCGCCTGCTGGTGGCCCGCCTCGAAGACTTGGGTCCGGACTGGAATTATCCCATCCACTTGGGAGTGACCGAAGCGGGCGAGGGCGAGGATGGCCGCATCAAAAGCGCCATCGGCATTGGATCGCTCTTGTGCGACGGCCTGGGTGATACGATTCGCGTTTCGTTGACCGAAGATTCGCCCAATGAAATCGCTGTCTGCACCGATTTGCTGGAACAGATTCCCGTTTTGACGCGGCCTGCCGATGTCTCGGCCAAATCCGCCGCGTTTAGCGCAGGCTGGCCTTTTGACCCCTTTTCTTTTGAACGGCGAGCGACTCCTGAAATCCCATTGAGTGATGAGATCAAGTGCGGGGGCGGGCAAACCGTCCGCGTGGTCGTGACTCGCGCCGCCTGGGAAAAAGTCGCGCCGAAAATCCGTCCCAGGGACGATGTCAAACCCGAGGCGGTTTATGAAGACCTCAACGTCCGCGAGATCGACCCGTCGCAGGATTTCTCGATCAATTGCGAAACCCAATTGGTCACGGTCAAGGACGGCGTGGACCTTCCGGCCATCGTGGCATTTCGCTTATTGGCCGCGAAGTTGAAGCGGCTTGGCCGGAACAATCCCATCCTGCTCAAAGACTGCCTGCGTTTTGAACCAGTTTCGTTGGAGCCAAGGATCGCGCTCTTGCGTGCGGCGGTGGTCATCGGGTCTCTTTTGGCCGACGGCATGGGCGACGCGATTTTGGTTCGAGGCGAAAGCGGCGGAGGGCAAAGCCTGCGGCTGGCTTATAACATTTTGCAGGCGGCGGGATGCCGCGCCTTCAAGACAGATTATGTGGCCTGTCCTTCCTGCGGGCGCACCCTTTTTAATCTTCAAACCGTCACCGCCCGCATCAAAGATCGGACCCAACATTTGAAAGGCGTGAAAATCGCCGTCATGGGCTGCATCGTCAATGGGCCCGGAGAGATGGCCGATGCGGACTTCGGTTACGTGGGCGGCGCGCCCAACAAGATCAATCTCTACGTCGGCAAGACCCCGGTAAAATTCAACATCCCGGAAAACGAAGCAGTGGACCGGCTGGTCGATCTGATTCGCGAGCACGGCAAGTGGGTTGAGCCGGAAGTGGTGGCAGCCGGCTAGGAAAGGTAGGATCGCCTCGCCAAGGCGACCGCTCCGGCGGGCGGACAGATCCGCGCTCTTAGCCCAGCCTAATAGAGAACACGCCAGCGGCGGTCCAAAAGAGGAGCGCTGTGACAAAGCCGCACCAAGCCAGGAGCGCTGTAGCCTGGCGCAGCGGGTGCCGACAGTGAGATGCGCACTGGCGGCGGAGCGCTGATTTTAAATGTTTGACAGTATCTTTGCTTTGCTCAAAGCTCCCGCTGCTTATGCAAAAGACACTTACTCGCTGGGGCATTCTGGGCGCGGCGGACATCGCCCGCAAAAACTGGCTTTCCATTCGCAACAGCGGCAATGGTGTTGTCGCCGCCGTCGCCAGCCGGAAATTGGATTCGGCGGCGGGATTTATTGAGGCCTGCCAATCGCAGGTCCCGTTTTCCGCCAAGCCGCGCCCGCTCGGCAGTTATGCCGAACTGATTGCCGCGGCGGACGTTGACGCCGTCTATATTCCGTTGCCGACGGCATTGCGCAAACAATGGGTCCTGGCAGCGGCCAAGGCGGGCAAACATGTTGTCTGTGAAAAACCTTGCGCGCCCAAGGCTGCCGATCTCGAAGAAATGGTGGCGGCTTGCCGGCGGCACCATGTCCAATTCATGGATGGGGTCATGTTCATGCACAGCGACCGCTTGCCGGCCATGCGGGAGGCCATGACCGAGACTGTTGGCCGGATGCGGCGGATCACACTGGTCTTTAGTTTCGGCGCGGATAAATCGTTCTTCACCTCGAACATTCGCGGGAACAGTGCTTTGGAGCCGCATGGCTGTGTTGGCGACCTGGGATGGTATTGCATTCGGTTTGCCCTCTGGGCGGCTGGCTGGAAAATGCCGCGGCAGGCTACGGGCCGATTGCTGGCACAAAGCAAACCGCGGCGCGGCGCGGCGCCGGTGCCTATTGAGTTCTCGGGAGAACTTCTATTTGACGGAGGCGTTTCCGCGGGATTCTATGTCTCCTTTATCACCGAGCTTCAACAATTGGCGCAAATCAGCGGCGACCGCGGCTATTTGCGCCTCACCGACTTCGTTCTGCCGCATTTTGGCAGCGAGCTGGCGTTTGAAACCTGCAACTCCTCCTACACCAAGGACGGTTGCGTTTTCAACCTGGAGCCGGGATTGCGGCGCTGGACGATCCGCGAATACAGCAACAGCCATTCCCGCGCTCAGGAAAGCAACATGTTCCGCCACTTCGCCACGCAAATCCAATCGGGCAAGTTGAACAAGGAATGGCCGGAGATGGCCCTCAAGACCCAGCGCGTCATGGACGCCTGCCTGGAATCGGCGGCGGTAGGGCGGGCAGTCCTCTGCACGCCGGAGAGGCGCGCACGGAGTGACGCGCCCTAACTTGCCTGAAACTCTTGCAGCCAACTTCAAATTAGGACACTACCCGTTCCGGGTGCGTCTTGACTCCGATGGCAGTAGGCCGCATTTTTCTCTGGCGTTAGGCGTGACCGGCCGGCCCAAAAATAATATGAGCCAGACACATAATTTATTCGACACACTTAAGGATTTTGACTCGGCGAACGGGAAAAAAGGCGCCTTTTATTCTTTGCCCGCTTTGGAAAAGGCGGGGGTGGGCGCGATCTCCAAACTGCCGGTTTCCATTCGCCTTGTCCTCGAATCGATCCTGCGCAATTACGACGGAAAAAGAATTTCGGAAACCAACGTGCGGCAATTGGCCCAATGGCAGCCAAAAGCGGAGCGGACCGCTGAAATCCCTTTTGTTGTCGCCCGAATTGTTTTGCAGGACTTTACCGGCGTTCCGCTGCTGGTCGATCTGGCGGCCATGCGCTCGGCGGCGGCGAAGTTGGGCAAGAACCCCGGGATCATTGAACCGCTGGTGCCGGTGGATTTGGTGGTGGACCATTCCGTCCAGGTCGATTTCGCCGGGGCCGCCGACGCCCTGACGCGCAACCTGGACATGGAATTCCACCGTAATCGCGAGCGCTATCAATTTCTCAAATGGGGCATGCAAGCCTTTGAAACGTTCAAAGTCGTGCCGCCCGGCATCGGCATCGTCCACCAAGTCAACCTGGAGTACTTGGCCAAGGGCGTTCTCAGCGGCGGGCAGCCGCCGGTTTATTATCCGGACACACTGGTCGGGACCGATTCGCACACGACGATGATCAACGGCTTGGGCATCGTTGGCTGGGGCGTAGGCGGGATCGAGGCGGAAGCGGGCATGCTGGGCCAGCCGGTTTACTTTCTTACGCCCGACGTGGTGGGGGTATATTTGACGGGTTCGTTGCGTCCGGGCGTGACCGCGACGGACCTCGCCTTGACCGTCACGCAAAAACTGCGCGCCGCCAAAGTGGTGGGGAAATTTGTCGAATTCTACGGGCCGGGCGCGCGCGCGCTGGCGGTGGTTGATCGGGCCACCATTGCCAATATGGCCCCGGAATACGGCGCGACCATGGGCTTTTTCCCCGTCGATGAACAATGCGTGGAGTATCTGCGCCAAACGGGCCGGAGCGAGGAACATTGCCGCCTTTACGAAAACTATTTCCGCGCCCAAGACCTTTTCGGCATCCCCGACAAAGGCCAAATCCGCTATTCGACGGACCTCGACCTGGATCTGGCCACGGTCGAGCCGAGCGTGGCTGGCCCAAAACGTCCGCAGGACCGGATCGAATTGAGCCAGCTCAAAAGCGAGTTCGCCAAAGCCTTTGCCAAGCCGCTCACGGAAAACGGATTTGGCCACACGCCGGAGGATCTCAATCGCGAGTTTGCCGTAGCCAACGACGGCACACTCCATCACGGCGACGTCCTCATTGCCGCCATTACCAGTTGCACGAACACGAGCAATCCCTCGGTCATGCTGGCGGCCGGTTTGCTGGCCAGGAAAGCGGTCGAGGCCGGGCTCAAGCCGCATCCGCTCGTCAAGGCGTCGCTGGCGCCTGGTTCGCGCGTGGTGAGCGATTACCTGAACAAAACCGGCCTGCAACCGTATCTGGATCAATTGGGGTTCAACCTCGTCGGTTACGGCTGCACGACGTGCATCGGCAACTCCGGCCCGCTGGCCGCGCCGGTGGAGGAGGCCGTGACGAAGAACGATGTCATTGCCGCGTCCGTCCTTTCGGGCAACCGCAATTTTGAGGCGCGGGTGCATCAAAACATCAAGGCCAACTTCCTCATGTCGCCTCCGCTGGTCGTGGCGTTCGCGCTGGCCGGGCGGGTCACCATCGATTTGACCAGAGAACCAATCGCCCGCGTCGAAAGCGGCGACGTTTATTTGAAAGATCTCTGGCCCACGCTCGACGAAGTGCGCCGCGCCATGCAATTGGCCCTCAAACCGGAGGTCTTCCGGCGGCTTTACCAGGACTTCGCCGCGCAGAACCCCAAGTGGAACGAAATCCCGGCCAGCACCGGGCAACTGTATGAGTGGCAGGCTTCCAGTACTTACATTCAAGAGCCGCCGTTTTTCCAGAATTTCGATTTGCGGCCGGGCCGCATTGCAGAGATCAAAGGGGCCCGCGCGCTGGGAATATTTGGCGACAGCGTGACGACCGACCATATTTCGCCCGCCGGCAGCATCAAGAAAAGTTCGCCGGCCGGCCAGTATTTGGTCGAGCACGGCGTCAATTACATCGATTTCAATAGTTACGGCTCGCGCCGCGGCAACGACCGCGTCATGACCCGCGGAACGTTCGCCAACGTCCGCATCAAGAACCTCATGACGCCCGGCGTGGAAGGCGGCGTGACCAAATTCCAGCCCGGCGGAGAGCAGATGAGCATTTTCGATGCGGCCATGAAATACGCGCTAAACAAGACGCCGCTCATCGTGCTGGCGGGGCAGGAATATGGCACCGGCAGTTCGCGGGACTGGGCGGCCAAGGGCACCTGTTTGCTCGGAGTCAAAATGGTGCTGGCCCAAAGCTTCGAGCGCATTCACCGCTCGAATCTCGTCGGCATGGGGGTGCTGCCCCTGCAATTCAAGGACGGCGTTTCCGCCCAGACGCTCCAGTTGGACGGCACGGAGACCTACGATTTTTTAGGGCTGAACGATCAGCTCAAACCGCAGCAAGACCTGACCTTGGGCATCACTCGGGCCAATGGCCAAACCGCCGACGTGGTCGTCGCTTGCCGGATCGACACCCCGGTGGAAATCGATTACTATCGGCATGGCGGGATTCTGCCCTACGTTCTGCGCCAATTGGCCGGCGGGGGCGCGGCTGGTTAAACCATCCTGACTTGTTATGCCGGTAGAGTTCAAAGACTATTACAAAACGCTGGGAGTCGAGCGCACTGCCAGCCACGACGACATTCGCAAGGCCTTCCGCAAGCTGGCCCGCCAATACCATCCTGACGTGGCCAAGGACAAAAAGCGGGCGGAAGAAAAATTCAAGGAGATCAACGAGGCTTACGAAGTGCTGGGCGACGCGGAGAAACGCAAAAAATACGACGAACTGGGAGCCGATTGGAAACATGGCATGCGCCGGGAAGCCCCAGGCGGACACCCCGGCGGCCCTCACACTTACACCTGGCGCGGCGGAGCTGGGACGGAAGATTTCCAATTTGGGGGCACTGGCTTTAGCGACTTTTTCGAACAATTCTTTGGCGGCCGGGCGGGTCACTTTGGCGGTTTTGCGGAACCAGAAACGGGAACCGAAAAAGGCCGGGACGTCGAAGGCGTCCTCATGGTGACGTTGGAAGAAGCGATGCGCGGCGCCATTCGCTCCGTCTCCGTCCGCCGCAACTCCGTTTGCCCGACTTGTCACGGCGCGGGCGTAACCGGACGGCATACCTGTTCCAATTGCGGCGGCACTGGACAGACCGCTCTTACGCAGAATTATAAAGTCAAAATCCCGGCCGGCGTGCGCGACGGCCAGCGTTTGCGGGTCAGCGGCCAAGGCGAACCCGGCCCCGGCGGCGGTCCCCCTGGCGACCTGTATTTGCGCGTCCGTTTGGCCAGCCATCCTGATTTCCGGGTCGTGGGCAGCGATCTTTATTACGACCTCGATTTGGCCCCGTGGGAAGCGGCCTTGGGAACCAATGTCTCCGTCCCTACTTTGACGGAATCTGTCAACATAAAAATCCCGCCCGGCACCCAGACCGGCCAGCGCCTCCGGGTGCGGGGACGCGGCTTGCCGGGCCGCGATAACGAACACGGCGGCGATCTCTACGCCGTCCCGCGCATTCAAATGCCGCCGAAGATCACCGAGCGCGAAAAGGAGTTGTGGGAGCAGTTGGCGCGGGCGTCCTCCTTTGATCCGCGCGGCTAAAAAGGCAGGGTCGCCTCGCCGAGCCGTCCCTACCATTCTAGCGGCTAAAAAGCCGCAGAAAATTTTCTTCCACCTGGTCCGCCAGCTTTTCCAGGGGCTGGCCGAGAAACTCCCCCGCGAATTCATAAACGGCCCGCAGATTGGCCGGATGATTGACAGGTTTTCCGTCTGGGCCAACCAAAGGAAAATGGTTGCGCTCCTCCGGCAGAGGCTGGTCCGGCGCGTCCGTTTCGATCAGCAACCGGTCCGCGGGCACGCGCCGAAAAGTCTCGCGCTGGCGCGCCTTGCGGTCATGGGCAAAGTAACCGGGCAGCGAAAAATAGGCGCCGAGCCGGGTCAGTTCCGGAATCAATTCCGGCGCTCCGCCGAAAGAATGAAGCAGAAATCCGCGACTCGGACGTGGGCCGGCCCGCAGGATTTCCAGCAATCTTCCCCAGGCGCGCAGGCAATGGATGCTCGCCGGCAAATTCCGCTCCGCCGCCAGGCGCCATTGCCAGATGAAAACCTCCTCCTGTTTGGCCGCGTCGAAATCCTTAATCCATCGGTCCAGCCCGATTTCTCCAATGGCTGACGGGACCTGCTCCAAATGCCAAAGCAGATTCTCCCGCCATTGCGCCTTGCACTCCTTGACGTACCTCGGATGGCAGCCGAAGGACGGCAGCACTTGCGGAAAGCGCCGCGCCAAACCGAGCACCTCCGGCCAATCCGCCTCGCTCGAGCCATTGACCACCATGCGGGTGATGTGCTCGCTTTGCAGCGCAGCCATAATGCCGTCCAAATGAGGCTTGAGCCGCTCATCCTGCAAATGATTGTGCGCGTCGTAGAGGTTCACGGTTCCAGGTGAGCGCTGGCGCAAGCGCGTATGCTTTCCCAAATCCTGCCGAGGCTGTTGCGGCGATTGGGAGTCAGATGTTGTGTGATGCCGAAATCCGCCAGAAAAGCCGGGCTGCCGCGCACGATTTCTTCCGGCAATTGACCGCTATAAAACTCGCACAGGAGCACGGCAATTCCCTTAATCACCGCCGAATCTGAATCCGCCCGAAACTCGCAACTCCCTTCTTCAAACCGCGCCACGAACCAGACCGCCGCCAGGCATCCTTGGACACGATTGGCGTCCACGCGGAATGCCGGCTCCAGCGGCGGCGCGGCACGCCCCCTTCCGACGATATAAGCCAATCTGTCTTGCGCGGACTTGAAACCGCTCAACTTGGCGGACAATTGCTGCTGCTTCTGGGCAATGGTCACTTCACGGGAACATATTGCGGGAGCGCGCCCAGTTCCAACGAAAGTTCTCGTCCCGCGATATGCACAGTGATCAGATGCGGCTTGGCCATCGTCCAGGCGGCGACTGTCTGATGATTGCCGTCTCTAGCGAATACCAAGACAAAATCGTTCGGATCGAATCCCCCCAGGCGCTCTTGCAAACTGTAGCCGTTCAGCTCTTGGGTCATGTTGCGCAGGGCGGTGTAGGCTGGTTTGGGTTTTAATTCGGGAGTCACGGTGCCGAAGTTCTGTTCGCCATCGTCCGGGTCCGTGCCGTCGTTTTTCCAATCGTACCAAATGGAAAGTGGCACGCCATAAAGCAGGTTGGAAAGCTGCTGTCGCACGGCAAAGTCGGCCTGGGCGTCAAGGGTAACCCCTTTGCGGTTGGAAGCGTAGCCCCATTCGCCGCTGATAATGGCTATTTTATTCGGACGCTTCGACTCCGGCGCGGAACTTTCGATCAACTCCCGGAGTCTTTTGTACTCCGGTTCGGCGGTTTCGGGTGATTTGTTGGGAGGTCGATAAGGATGGACGCTCACCGCGTCGAGGTATTCCAGCACGCCGGATTTCAAAAACGGCTCCAGGAACTTCCAATCAAAGGTGGACATGGCCGGGGCAATGATCGTGGCGCTGGGTTCCGCTTCTCGAATGGCCTTGGCTGTGGCCAGCGCCAGTGTGGTATATTCCCCGACATCCGGCTTGGGCCTCCAAAAATTGCCGTTCGGCTCATTATAAATCTCCCAGATCACGCCGCGCCCATGAAAGTGGCGGGCCGCCTCCGCCGCCCATTTGGCAAAAGCTGCGACGCTTTCCGGATGGCGTGGGGAAGCGGTGTACTCCTCCGGCACTGGTTCCCCGACCGCCCGGTGCGCCGGCACTTGCGCCTCATAGAGGGCGTTCTTGTAATCCAGGATATAGATCGCCCGCAAACCGCGCTTCTCCAGGTTGGCGGTTAATTGATCATAAGCGGACCAGTCGTAATTCCCCTGGGTCCGTTCGATCCCATCCCACTGAAAGTCCATGCGGATGAATCTAAATCCGGCGTCCGCGATCATATCCAAGTCCGTTTCGTGGCCAGTGACAAAATGGATGTTCACCCCCACGCCCGCGGGAATGACGGCTGGCGGGACTTGCGCCTCCAGCGCCAGGGATGTCAGCCCTAATGCCAGTACCCAACTCGTAACTTTGCTCATGCCGGATGACTACGCCGCCCAGGACCCGGGCGCAATCCAAAATTGGCGGCGCCAAAAATAAGTTATGGTTTTGCTAAACTTTTTGTTGGCTTACTGTCGCGCCGATGTTAGACTTGGGTAAAGACCCATGACAACGACAGGTACTATCAGTTGCATATTGCACCATAAAGGCGCGTCCGTCTGGATTATCCCGCCAGATGCGACCGTCTTCGAGGCCATCCAAGTGCTGGCCAAGAAGAATATCGGCGCCCTTCCCGTGATGGAAGGCGACAAGCTCATCGGCATCTTTTCCGAGCGCGATTACACCCGCAAGGTGGCTTTGGAAGGCAAAACGTCGCAAAAGACGAAGGTCCGGGACATATTGACCTCGAACGTGGCCACAATCAGCCCCAATGATACTGTCGAGGACGCTATGCGCCTGATGTCCGAACGGCATGTCCGCCATCTGCCGGTGCTCGAAGAAGGCAAAATGGTCGGGTTCGTCTCCATCGGCGACATGGTGAATTGGATCATTTCCGCCCAAACCGCCGCCATTAACCAATTGGAAGCTTACGTGGCGGGACGCTGAGGGCAGGGCAGACGTAGCGGCGCAAACAGTTTCTTGGTTACTGAACCGTCTAAGGTCGGTAACAATTATGAGTGCATGCATGCATGCATGCATGCATGCTTGATTTAGGTGATGTGCTTAATCGCGAGATTGCCTCCCCATTTTTTTTGCAGATATTCCAAGACCAAGCGGCGGTGGCACTGGTGAGGCTTGTCCTCGCTGCACAAAAGGCATCCGCCAGCCAACAAGGACGGGTCAATCTTGTCCTCGATGTGGCGCTCCTCCATCAATCGGAGAAAGTCCCGCTCATAATCTTCCCACCGGCCTTTGCTTTTCTTGTAGGCGTCCAGGAGCGGTTGCGTGGGGGCGAGCAACGGAGCTTCAACGTATTCCACGTCAAGAATCTCCTTCAAAAAATATTTCAAGTCGTCACGCTTGCTGAAACCGGCAAGTTGCGAAACCTTGTTTAGCCGGACATCTACCACGCGCTTAATGCTGGCAGCGCGCAGTTTCTCAAAAAAAACGCTGGCGGTCTTCTTGGTGAATCCGACCGTGAAAACGTAGATGGGTTCTGCTGGCATAAATCAAGTATTCATGGCTGGTTCAACGCACTCGTGGTAGGCAATCTTGTCGCTGCGCCGCTCATAAGCTCTCGCAATCAATTCCTCGCGCGCAGCAAAAAGATCATTACCCGGGACGTTTTCCTCGGCCATCAAGCGGGTTTCTGAATCAGTGTGGAATTCAAGGCTGCCGTTACCCAAGATGTGGCGAATGTCCATATCGTTTCGGAACTGGCGACAAACCAAGATGGTTCGATGACATTCCAGTGGATCTTTCTCTGCACACATCAGGGCCAAGCGAAAGCGTGCAACGCCGTTTCGCACGCGCTCGAGTCCTGCGCGAAACGCCGATGTCTGGGCGATCCGATCATAACGGGCAACGCCCTCAACGTAGCAATCACGCTCGTTACGACGCGCGCCCAGTTCGTCGCCCAGAAAGACGTAACGGATGCTCGCAGCCCGCAATGCACGATCCAGGCTTCTGCGATTGTATTGGGGAAAGCGGGCGCTGTAAGGATTGCTCCGCACGTCCGCGATGGCTTCGATGCGGTGTTGCAACAACAGTTCCAAGTATTGTTCCCAAGGCAGCGTCGAATGGCCGATTGTAAAAAGCTCGCGCATCACGGCTCAAAAATAGTTGCGCTAATTTTATATTGGCGTTCGTTAAATGCCAGCCCAAGGCTCAAACAGAGAAAATAATTGGACGTATCCGTGATTCTCATAATCTGCGGCATCTCGGTCATTCGGTCCCATATTTTATGGCGCTTCATGAATTCTGGGTCGGTAACAGAAAACTCATGATAAATACCGGCGCGATTAAATGATAAGTCACGAACATATTTAGTCTTGTCCTGACCGGTATTATGGTCCCGGAAGGGTTTTTTCCAAAAAGAAAAGTCCATCTTTGCTGGGGCCGAAATGAGGCAAATGCTGAATGGATGCGGTTTCATGGTGCGGAGGAAGCCAGCAGATACGGCGTTAGATGCGATACCATCATGCCAAAGAGTTGCGGGCGTGTCCATGATCGCTGGAAGAGATCTTTTCGCAAAATTACTTTCGACTTGCCAAGACTGTGACCGATCAAAATACCAATCTTCTGGATGATCTGGATTGCCACATGATTCCAATAATACAACCTTGATAATGTCAAGAGGTCGAACTGGTTTGGTTCCTTGGCACAGAGTGCATTCGTAGGGAACGCCTCCTTTCGAATTCTTCGGATCAACAAGGCGAATCCAACGCTCACTTACGTCATAAAGCCCATTGGCGAGCGGGGTCGCCATTTTTCCTGCCACGCAATGTCCTCCCGGGCGGATCGAATTCGCCAAAATCAAGATGTATTTTGTTTCAGGCATACAAGGACCTTCCGCTTGCCGCTGCCATTGTTTTTGAAATCGATGCTACCCGGAAAGTCGGCGATTACAAGAATCTGACCTCTACGGAACGCTCCGGTCAATAAAGATCATCCAAACGCCTGCTAGGATTCCGCTTGCGATGCCTACTTGCTCCATGCAGTTCCTCACCAGCCGGTGGCCGATGGCTCGGGTGCAACTTGTTGCGCTACAAGCCATTGCAATTCGATACAAAAGTTGGACTCGTTCCTTCTCCTTCATCTCAGCGATTTTTCTCGACCTCGTGGGAGACGCCTTTTACTTTCGCTCCGCATGATGAGAGGAATTTTTTTTCGCGTGGCTGGGTTGCTGGCCGCTTTCGCTTCGCTGGCCCAATTCTCTCGCGCTTCGGACACTGAACCGTTGCGCGAACGGTTGAAGGCGCTGCCATTCAAAATCGCCTACGAGAGCTACGTGAATGGCAATTGGGAAATCTTCGTCATGAACCCGGATGGCTCCGGCGCGCTGAACCTGACCAAAACGCCGGACCTCAATGAGCATTACCCCCAGGTCTCCCCAGACGGAACGAAGATGTGTTTTGTGGCGGACAAAGGCGAAGGGCGCGAAGCCGTCCGCAGCCTCTACGTCATGGATATTGACGGGCGGAACCGCAAGAAAATCGCCGACTACGCCCGCGAACCGTTTTGGGCGCCGGACGGCAAAGTCCTCGGGTACCTCGACCAGGAGTATTCCAAGTTTAACGTCATTGATTACTACACCAAGGGGATGAATTTTTACGATTTGGCGACAGGCAAGGTCACGCCGCACCCCAATTACACCAATTTGCACCATCTTTATAACCCCAATTTCAGCGCGAATGGCAAATGGATCGTTTCCACCGTCCATGCCGGGATGGGCTTTGATCACACGATCTTGCTGATCGAAGCGCATGGCAACAAGATCATCGACCTGAAAATACCGGGTTGCCGGCCGCGCTTTAGTCCCGATGGCAAACAGGTCGCCTGGGGCGCGAACGATAATGAAATCGCGGCCGCGCCCATCGATACCGATTCCGATGATCCAAAAGTGGGTGAGTGGCGGATTCAGATCAAAGACGCCACCAATAAGATTTATCATGCCAGATGGTCGCCCGACAGCCAATTTATCAGCTTCAGCCGCGGGCCTGACGGCGAAGGAGATTTAAGCAAAGTGGGGACATTCCAAGCGGCCTGTGAGATCATGGGCGTCTATGCGCCAGGTTGGAATATTGGAGTTGTGCCCGCCTCGGAGCCAAGAATCATCGATCTCAACCACGCGACCGATGCCGATTTCTCCATGTTAACAACAAACGGTTTCAGCGATAAGGAGTCCGTCTGGTTTCGTCCGCACAGCAACTAACGGGAGGGGCCGTGGTCAAAACTGCTTGCCTCATCAGCCTGGCGGCGGGATTAGCTCTGCTCTGCTCCTGCGGCAAATCTTCCCCGGAAGGGCCCGCCAAAAGCGCCCCCCCGCCTGGAGCCTCCCTTCCAACCGCACGAGTGGAAGTGGTGACAAAATCGGGCGTGGAAATGGTTTATCTGCCAGGCGCCGAGTTCACGATGGGCACGAGCCAGGGCAACGCGGATGAAGGTCCGCCCCACAAGATCAAGCTCACCAGTTTCATGATGGACAAGTATCCGGTGACCCATGAAATGTTCACCAAGGTGCAATTGCCCAACCCCTCGCACTGGCAGGATAATCCAAACAAGCCCGTGGAACGGGTACGCTGGCGGGACGCGAAGCAGTACTGCAACGAGCGGTCGATGCTCGAAGGTTTGAAACCGTGCTATAACGAAAAAACGATGGATTGGGAGTGCGATGACTCTGCCAACGGCTATCGTCTGCCGACGGAAGCCGAGTGGGAATATGCCTGTCGCGCCGGGACGGACGGGGCTTACGATTTTGGGCAGCCGGACAAGCTCCGGCAATACGCCTGGTTTGCGGATAATTCCGATGAAAAGACCCATCCCGTTGGACAGAAGAAGCCCAACCTTTGGGGATTGTATGACATGTACGGAAACGTCTCCGAATGGTGCGAGGACGTCTATAGCCCCACTTATTATCAGGAGAACGCCCCGGTCGATCCGCATGGACCCCCCAGTCCGGGCAAGGACGTCAAACGCGTCATGCGCGGCGGTTCTTGGAAGGCGAGCGCTGCCATGTGCCGGGCCACCTTTCGGCAAGGCCAGCGCACCGGCGATACGGATGCGTGTTTCTACACGGATTATTGCGGGTTTCGTTGTGTCCGCCGGATTTCCCCAGAGGAATTGCAACAATTGAAATCGAACTCGAAATGAGGCCGCGCTGCCAACCGGGTGGGAAACGAAACTCTTCGGCTGGTAGGGGCGTCCCGCCGGGACGCCAGGACGCCTCGGCGGAAGCTGTCCCAAAAGGGCCCCGAACAGGCAGCTTGGGTAGGGCGCGCTCTCCGAGCGCGCCCTGCAGTTTGGACCTTTCAAGCCTTCTCCCCGCAAAACGGGGAGGGTGAAGATGCGCCAATGAAGAACCGGCACCACTTTCGGGAAACGGTCGCGGATACGTTCCGGGGATCGCGGTCGTCCCGACCGCAGCCTTCGGCGTCCCGCCGAAGGCATCAGCACGTTGATCAGCTTGATATGGTTCAGCAAATCTTGACCGATTTTGAGTCCCACGCCAGCCGGCGGGACGCCGGCTGGAGCGACCGGGACGGTCGCGCTCCCCAATCCCGTTCCAATCGCTGTAGGGAGATGAGCTAACTACCATGACCTAACTGGCTCCCCGTCATGCTGTTCCACACCTGGCCGTTCCTGGTCTTCATGCTGATCGTTCTGCCGGTCTTCTACTCGTTGCGGAAGACGCGGTTGTGGATTCCCTGGCTGATGGCCGCCTCGTATTTCTTTTACGGCTGGTGGAACCCTTATTACCTGCTCCTGGTCTTTTATTCGACCGTTTTGGATTATTTTCTAGTCGCGCTCATGGACCACTGTCCGCACGGCGGAAGAAAGGTCGATGTTGCCGGCCGCCTTTTCCGCTTGCGATTCGATGATTGGGTGCTGAAGACAGCGTTCCTGGTCTCGATGGCCGCCACCGCGCTTTTGGTGGCGGCAGCGGTCTTGGGCCCGCCGAATCTTCGGCCAACGCTGGCCGGATTCGGAGTGATCGTTCTGCTCATGGCCTTGGGCGCCCTCTTGAGCAACCGGCGCATCTGGCTGCTGATCAGCCTGGTGAACAACCTCGCGCTGTTGCTCTTTTTTAAATACGGCCATTTTGTGGTGGAAAACCTGAACGCCCTTTTCGCGTGGTCTCACTGGTCGTTGAAATTGCCGGAGCCCTCCACCTTCATGCCCTTTGGATTTTCCTACGTGCTGCCCGTTGGCATTTCCTTTTTCACTTTTCAATCACTGAGCTACACAATTGATTTCTATTTTGGCAATGTGGAAAGGGAGCGCAACTTTTTGCGCTTTGCCACCTTCGTTTGCTTTTTCCCGCAATTGATGGCGGGCCCCATTGAACGCGCCAGGCATCTGCTTCCCCAATTTCGCGAATTCCCGCCCATCCGGCTGGAGAATTTTACGGACGGCTTGTCCCTCTTTTTGGTGGGCCTGTTCAAAAAACTGGCTCTCGCGAACTACCTGGCGTTCTACGTCGAGCGGGTCTACGACAACCCTAAGGCGTTTGGCGCGCCGGCGCTGATGCTGGCGACGTTCGCTTTCGCCTGGCAGATTTTCTTTGATTTCAGCGGCTACACGGACATGGCTCGGGGCGTGGCGCGGTTGCTGGGCTTTAATCTCATTCTGAACTTCAATAATCCGTATCTCTCCACTGGCTTGGGCGAGTTTTGGGGGCGCTGGCACATCAGTCTTTCCTCCTGGTTCCGGGACTATGTTTATATTCCGCTCGGCGGCAACCGGAACGGTGTCTTTAATACCTACCGGAACTTGTTCATTACTTTTCTCCTCTCCGGCATCTGGCATGGAGCGGCCTGGACTTTCGCGATTTGGGGGGCTTTGCACGCTTTCGGAGTCATGGCGACGCGCGAATTGGAACGTTCGGCCTTTTATCGCGAGCAAGTCCCGCGGATTCTCAAGCAGATCGGAGTCTTTATCTTCGTTTGTTTTACCTGGATTTTCTTCCGCGCTGAATCGCTCAGTGACGCCTGGCTGATCGTCGGACGCATTTTCAACTCGGTGTGGTCCGATCCGCAGATTCCGTGGCTGATGCTGGCCTTGATTGCGGTGATTTGGCTCTACCAATTCCTCTACGAATCGCGCTATCGGGAATGGCTGCGCATCGGTTTTGTGCGAGTGGGCATCGCGGCGTTTATGGCCATTTATCTCTTTCTGTTTTCCTCGGGGGGCGGGGCGTTCATCTACTTCCAATTCTGATCATGGACAAAACGCCCAACGCGGCGCGCGCCGCAACGCCAATGGTCAACGAGATGCGGCTCAACACCCGGCAGTGCCTGTTCGCGCTGGGAATTATTTTGCTCGTTATCGTGCTCACGCCCTGGCTTTGGAAAGGCATGGAACGTTTCGACACCGGCCCGGATTACCGCATCCCCTACGATTTGAGCAAAGATTACTGGCTCTACCAGCGGCGGCTGGATGATCGAATCGACCCGCGCGGCATTGTCATGCTGGGGGACTCGGTCATCTGGGGCGAATATGTTCTGCCGGATGGGACCTGGCCGCATTTTTTAAACGCCCAGTCCGGTCAGACAAACAGATTTGTCAACGGCGGGGTCAACGGCCTTTTTCCGCTCGCGCTGGAAGGGCTTGTTGACAGCTACGGCCATGCTTTAAAAAACCGCAAAATCATTCTCCACTGCAACCTGCTTTGGTTGAGCAGCCCCAAGGCGGATTTGCAAATTGACAAGGAGGAGAAGTTCAACCATTCGCGGCTGGTCCCGCAGTTTTCTCCCCGCATTCCTTGCTACAAAGCGGACGCCAACGAACGGATGGAAGCTATCGTGCAACGGGAATTGAACTTCAGCGCCTGGGTGGAGCATTTGCAGTGCGCTTATTTCGGACAAAGAAGCATCCTTGACTGGACATTGGAAGATGACGGCAATGACCCGCCACGCTATCCCAACAGCTACAAAGACCCGCTCGCCCAAATCACACTCGTCGTCCCCGGCCCACCGGCAGACGACTCGCAACGCGGTCCGAAAAGCCCTCGCCATAAATCGTGGACGCAAAACGGCGGCGCCACGCCCTTCGAGTGGGTCGGTTTGGATACCTCGTTGCAGTGGGGCGCATTTCGGCGTGTGGTCAAGACTCTGCGTGAACGTGGCAATGACGTTTTTGTCATTCTTGGCCCGTTCAACGAACACATGGTTGCCCAGGAAAGCCTGCCGCCGTACCGCAAACTGCGCGAAGGCGTCCTGGCGTGGTTAACAGAAAACAAAGTCCCTCACCTCGCGCCGGAAGTTCTGCCCAGCGAACTCTACGCCGACGCCAGCCATCCGCTCACCGAAGGCTACGCGCTTCTCGCGCAGAAAACCTTGGGCAACGAAGAGTTTCAGCAATGGGTAGGGTTGCCTCGCCGAGGCGACCATGGGCTGCCCGGTGAACCGCAGCGATAAAAGCGATTTTCTTTTCATTTTTCTGACCCCGTTTTTCTGACTTGAGCACGGATTTCCTCGCGCAGAGGCACTGCGGAGACCGCGGAGAAATTGCAGACCATAGGCAAACAGGAAAATCCTCATGATTAGAATCCATCCCAAAAACTCAAGGCGGCCCATTCTTCACCTTTACGGCTGGTTGGCAAACACTTTCACATCACGGGCGGCTTTGGTTTCTACGCCGGGTTTTTGCAGGAAACCGAGATCGCGGAACCAGTCGATGAAGCGGTTTTGCCAGGTGCCAAAGGGGATGCCATTGCGATCGGTTAACCCGCCGGTCATGTGGCTGCCGTCGCTCAGCGGATCGCCCGGATGCCGGCCATTGCCGTAAATGTGCATTTCGACGTTCGGAATGCCCGCCCGCAACATCGCGCTGAAATACTCGTCCGCCCAAATGGCATGAACGCGGTCGCCCGCGCCGGCGCAAGTGATGAAAGCCGGCGGGGTATTGCTGGGAATCGATGGCTTGCCCCCGCGCGCAAACGGGCTGGGCCCAGGATAAATGATGCCGACAAAATCGGGCCGTGAAGAAATTCCGGCCAGAGGATCGCCAGGCGCGTTGTTCGTTTTGTCGAAGTCCGCGAAGAAGATCGCCGCTGGAGCGGCCAATTCCGCTCCCGCGGAAAATCCCATGATGCCGATTTTGTCCGGGTCAATGTGCCAATCCCTGGCGTGAGCGCGCACCAGGCGGAGGGCTTGCAAGGCGTCATTCACTGCGTCGGTGCGCGGTTCGTAGCCGTCGCTGCGGAGGCGATTGCGTAGGATGATCGTGTTGACTCCATAATTAAAAAAGTAGGGGACAAAATCCGCCGCTTCAGTGCCGACGTTGAGCGTCCTGTGGCCGCCACCCGCCGCCAGGATGATGGCGGCGCCGGTGTTGAGACCGCCATCCACTGTATGGACCTCAATCGAGGGGTTGTGGATGTTGACAATGCTGTTGATCCGTCCGGGGACCGAGCGGCTCATGTTGTATTGCTCGGCCTCGCGCACCCGCGCCATGTTGAGGAACGGCGAACCGGGCGGATAAAGCGTGAGCACCACACCGCCTGGCAAAATGGCCTGGGGAGCGTATGGGGCGTCGTTCGTCGGACCGGGCTTGGGTATCCCCATGGGAGCAGGGAGCGGTGCGGTGGCGGAAACAGCGGGTGCGCCCGTGGAATTGCCCGGCGGCGCTTGCGCGATGGCGAACTGAGATAAGCCGAGAACGGCAGCGAGAAGTACAACCAAACGGTTCTTCATGAGGTTTATTTGTTGGGCGGTTCTTCGGCGGGACGTGCCGCCGGGCCGCGAAAAGAGCGCTCGACCTGATCCGTGGAGTCGGTGGAAACCGGTTGGTCGCGCCAGAGCCAGCGCATCATACCGGGGAAAATGGCACCGCCCTGTTTTTGTCCGTGGTTGCCGATGCCCCAAGTATAGTTGAGATCATAGCCTTTTTCAGTCAACGCTTTCATCAGACGCACGTTTTGATAAAACCAATCTTTGTTGTGTTCCTCCGGCGGACGGCGGTTGTCGTTCCGCCCGTCCTGCATGAAAATGCGGATGGGTTTCTTTTCGCTCTGCGCCACGAGTTCGGGATAAATGTATTCGCCGCGCAGATCGGTAAAGCTGCCGACGAACGTAATGACTTTGCGGAAATCATTGGGCCGAAACCACGCTACCGAAAACGCGGCGCAACCCCCGGAACTCGCCCCCATAATGCCGTGCAGTTCCGCATCGGGAGAAATGTTGTAATCCTTCTTCAAGGCGGGCATCAATTCCTCCACGATGACGCGGGCATATTTGTCGGTCGGGGGATTATATTCTTCCGGCCGGTTGGAATTTCGATCACCCCAGTCGCGCGGGGTCGGTTCGGGTTGATCTGGCCGGCGGCCCGGATTGATAAAGACTCCCAGCATGACCGGTATCTCGCTCCGGAAGATCAGGTTGTCCAAGACATTTTGCGCCTGCACGTCGCCTGGCTCGGCCATCATCGCCTGGCCGTCATTGAAGACCATGATCGCGGTCGGTTGCGCCGGGTCGTATTGCGCCGGCACGTAAACCCAGTAGGTATGCTGTGTGCCGGGAAAGACATTGCTCGGAATGATTTTTGGTCCGACAAACTTCCCTTTCGGCACGCCGTCCATCGGTTTGGAATCGGGGCCGAGCGCGTAAAAAACATCGTTTGAGTTCGGCGCCCTGCGCCTGGCTTGCTCGCGCAGCGGAGGCGGAGCATTGCTGGCCACATCCGCCGAGCGCGCCATGGAGGGCAGGAGAGCGAGAATGACCGCAAGGCCCGCGATCGACGAAAATTGGTAGGGCGGTGCTGCCGCTCCGCCCATTCTATGTTTACAGCAAGGCGCACGAAGTCTGCCGGTGAGGGGAATATTTGGGCGGAGCGGCAGCTCCGCCCTGCCGAATCGCAGCGAATTATTCATAGTGAATTCGTTGGCAAAGAGTTGAGGTAATTATTCAGGTAGGGACGCCTCGCCGAGGCGTCCGGGGGTAGTTTACACGGCAGCCTTGGACGCCTCGGCGCGGCGTCCCTACCATTGCGCGCATGGCTACTCATACTTATTGCTGGATTTAGACGCGGACAGGGGCAAGCCGGGTTGGGGATGAGCATGGAGGTAGTCGTCCACATCCTTGGTCACGACGAGCCGCCCCCACATAATGAGATAGTGGCCGGGATAACTGCAAAAATACTCATAGTCTCCCTCCTCCGTTGGGGCCGTGAGCTTCAGCGCCGTTTTCTGCCGTGGTTCAATCAGTTTTGTGGCAGCAAGAATATCAGGGCTCTCAGGAATAAAAGCCCGGCCCTCGCCGTCCAGATCATCCGGCTTCATTTTTCCTGAGGCCAGGCCGATCCTTTCGCGCGTGCCAGGCTTCACGATGACCAGATTGTGCGGCATAAAATCGACGTTCTCGAACCTGATTTCAAACGGCTGGCCCGCCGCCACTACCAGGCGGGACGTGTCGTAGCGCATTTGCTCCCGGACTGTTCTGATGACAAAGATCGGCACTCGTACGCCGCGCAGATCCTCTTGAAAGCTGGCGGAAGGCGGGCTCGACAGCGACGCGGCAAGGTCGGCGGCGAGTTGCACGGTCGCAATATAGTCCTCAGTGGTCCGGTCGCCGACCGGAACCGTTTTGGCCCAGGCCACTAATCCCAAGGATGCTTTGGCGGCGGCATCGCCGGCCAGCGGCCAGACCGACGGTGAGAGCACGCGCAACGCCTGGGCGGCGGCCGGGACCTCGTCGCCACGCGCGATGACCGCGGCCAGCGCGGTGAAAACAGCTTCCGGGTTGCGGTTCATCGTGGCCAGGGCGCGAATAGCCGCTCGGCGGATTTCGCGTTCCTTGTCTTCGGACAGTGACCAGCTCGCTGGTGGTGGCGTCGGCAGAGGGTTTTTTAAAAGAGGACGCACACGCTCATAGGGTTTGGCGCGCAGGTCCGAATCGTTAAGGAAGGGAATGCCGTTGAGCATGTCGGCGAAAGTTGCGGGCGATTGCAGAGATTCCTTCCAAATGGAGTCAAATGAATTATCTATAACCGCCAGCGCGGCCCAGGCGGCTTGGCGCACTTCCGGGGCCTGGGCGGTCAACGCCAGCTTGGCTAGGCGGCCGCGCTCCCCCTTCAACTGCTCACGCCCCTGCCACGACAGCAAATGGGCGAAACTCGCCTGCGCGGCTGAGTCCGTGTCCAGTTGCGGTCCGAAAACGGCGAACAATTGCTCCACACGGCTGGATTTGGTCTTCTTGGCCAGTTTGCCCAAGGCGTTGAGGCGGTCGGTATCGGTGGCGTCTTTGCGCTCGACGAGAGCCTTCAGCGTGGGAACCGAGTCAGGCAATTTCAGCACTTCCGCTGTGTCCAGGGTCCGCACCAGGTAAGTCAGTCCCGGCGGATTGTCCACCGCGATGGGTTCGTGATCGGCCAGGGCTTTGAGCACCCAAGGTTTCAGTTGGCGCAGAGTTTCTCCCAGCGTGTATTGCAGGTAATAATCCATCGGATGTTTCAGCGCTGTCAGCGCCGCGTCGGCCGCGTCGGCAGTGCGGAAAAAGCTCGCGCCGCGCACACCCTCCAGGCGGACGCGCGGATTGGAATCATCCGCCAGCATTTTAAAGAGACCAATGGCGTCCGGGACGCGATCCCGCCAGTAACAAAGCACGCGTCCCGCCGCGGCGCGGGCCTCCGGTTGCGGAGAATGAAGCATGCGCAGGAGAAGGTCCTTATTGACGACATTTTGCCACTGATAAACCCAGAGGGCTTCCATGAGGTTGTGTTCGTAAACGGGGTCCTTGGGATCGAGTGTTTTTGTCCATTCGTCAACCGCATGAAGGACGCTGGAGGTGTCGCGCTTCGCCAATTCAATTTTGGCCAATTCGCGGGTTCGATTTTCCGGTTCCTTGAGCAACTGCAGCAGCGCCCGGATGGGCTGGCCATCGATTTTCGGCTGGGTCAATAAAGGGCGCCCTTCATAGGTCACGCGGTAAATGCGGCCATGGTCTTGTTCACGATTGGGGTCGCGCAAATGATGTTGCATGTGCCCGATAAGCGGCTTGTGCCAGTCGCAAAAGTAAATCGCGCCGTCCGGCCCGATATTGACCGCGACGGGGCGGAAATTCGGATCGGAGGAACTGACCAGGCTTTCCTGCAACTCGCCCTTCACGCCGGACCCGTCCGGGACGACCTTGACCAGATAAATGCCCTGAAAGCCGATGACGTTGCAGTCCAGAAAATCACCCTGAAATTCTTCCGGAAATTGGCGGCTGCTGATCAGTCCCGTGCCCGCGCAAGGACGGGACGGACGGTCCCAGAATTGCTCCATCCCAGGGTGTTTGGCGGGGTAATCAATGTGCCCGCTGAAAGCCGGACCGAAGTAAGTGTTGTTGCCCGTGGCATCCGTCACGAGATCATTTCCCCAATAGTCGAAAACGCGCCCATGAGGATTGGCGAAGTCATAGGAAATGTAGGTCTCAAATTTGCCGGTGCGCGGCTCAAAACGGTAAATGGCGGCATCGTTGTTTCGCACCGGCCCGATGGCGGTTTCGACATGCGTCCGGTGGAAGACGCCGTCGCTAAGATATATGGCGCCGCCCGGGTCATAACTCAGGGCGTTGGCCGTGTGATGCGAATCCGCCGAGTCTATCCCCATGAGAATCCGTTCAATCGGCCCCGCCGCGCCCTGAATCTCTGGCACGTACCACAGGTCCGGCGCCTCCATCACCAGAACGCCATCCTTGTAAAATTGAAAACCGGTCGGCGCGTTTAAATCACCGAGAAATCGCGTCACTTTGTCCGCTTTGCCGTCGCCGTTCGTGTCTTCAAGAATGAGCAGGCTGTCGCCGGTTTTGCTCGTGGGCGTGCGTTCGGGATAGTTTTTCCAAGCCGCCACCCACAGCCGCCCTTTAGTGTCCCAAGCCATCTGCACCGGGCTGACCAGTTCGGGAAATTGCTCCTCGCTCGCAAAGAGATTGACCTTCATGTGCGAGTGGACGGTCATCTTGGCAATGGCTTCCTCCCCCTTGAGATAGACGTAGGAGCCATCCGGGTTCGGGCCCGGCATGTCCGTCGGCACAGACAAGACCGGCGGCAAATTGGAGTCATCCACCGGCAGGTCGCGCCCACGCAACAAGGCCCAGATGCGCTTGTCGCGGTTGGCGGTCAAAACATCGCGTTGCGCCATTTCCTCCTGCATGACTTTATAGTTGGAAATGAAGGGCGCGGGTGCGTTGCGATCGGAAACGTAGCTCTGCTTGGGAGCGTAAGCCAGGGATGACCGCCCACCATAGACGTTGTTCCCGTCGATGGTCCGGTAACGGTCCTCCCACTGGGCATTCTTCTCATTAACAACCGCCCTGAGCCTTTCGTCGTCCAGGCCCTTCACTTCCGGGGCCGCCGCCACAAGCCGGCCCTGAGGAAACGCTTGCAGGGCGGCGCGCGCCAGCAGTTTGTCACCATCTTCTGTCAAATGCAGCCCGTTGATGGTCAGGGACTGCCCATGTTGGGCGGCGTCGGCGAACATCTGTTGTGAGGGCGCGAATAAATCGACAAAAGGCACGTTATTACCGCGGGCCACCTGGGCCATGGCCGTGGTGTATTCCAACAAGTTGGCATTGTTCGCCGCTGGATCGGGAATATTTGGGTCCTGCTGGCGTTCATTGGCAATCGGCGAAAAAAGGACGATGCGGGGATGGCCTTTGCCGGAATAGTTTTTCTCCAGAGTGGTTTTCAAAAAAGAGTCCAGGTCCGTCTTGAACTTGTCCAGGCCGTCTTTTCCGCGGAAGGATTCGTTAAAACCGAAGAAAGCAAAGATGACGTCCGCCTGCACCTTGGTCAGCCAATCGTCGGGCGAGCCAAAACCTTCGGGCCGATGGCGCAAAGCCACTTCATCGGCGGGAACAGCCAGGTTGCGAAAAACCAAATCGCAGTCCGGATACTTATCGTAGAGATAAGTTTCGAGCCAGCCGGAATGCTGGAAACGGTCGGCCAGACCGTTGCCGATGAAGGCGACATGGTCGCCGGGTTTAAGGTCCGGGACGATCGATGGCTGGGCGTGGACGACCATCCCGCCCAGCAATGAGCACACAAGGGCCAAGAGCTTGAATTTCATTAAAGTGACTTTCCCAAACGTCCTTGATAGACGATAAAATGTAAACTCATAATCAATCATCGGAACTTTTTTTCCACTTTCTTTGCCGTTGGTTGGTTCTGCGCGGTGGATGGTTTGGCGGCTGGACTACCTTTCTACCTCGCGCCGAATGGAAGTGACGCAATCCCGGCACCACGGACAAAGATGACCCTGGCGAATCCCGCCGGCAGCCTCACGAGCAGTGTGATTTGCGACTACCTTCGGCTGGAATGGGACGAATCGGCCGCGCCACCGTAATTGTCCCAGTCGCCGCCCAAGACTTTGTACACGGCCACCAGTGCGGTGGCTGTTTGCGTTTCGGTTTGGGCAAGCTGGTCCTGCGAGTCCAGCAGGACCCGTTCGGCATCGAGCACGGTCAGGAAATCCGTCGCGCCGTTGTCGTAACGGTTGTGGGCGAGGTCGGCCGCCTCCTGGCTCGCCTTGACGGATTCCGTCAAATAGACCCAACGCGCCCGCGCCCGGCCGAAATCGACCAGCGCGTTTTCCGTTTCCTCCAAACTAGTCAACACGGTTTCCTGGTAACGCGCTAACGCGGCATCCGCCACCGCTCCCGCGGCCTTGATCCGCGACCGCACATGACCGTAATCCAACGCCGCCCAGGTAATGGAAGGACCGAAAGTCCGCGTGTCGGAACCCGGTTTGGAGAGGCCGGCAAAGGATTCCGCGCTCAAGCCAATGGTGCCGTTGAAGACAACGCGCGGGAAAAGGTCAGCCACTGCTACGCCAATGCTGGCCGTGGCGCCGGCCAAATTTCTTTCCGCGGCGCGAATATCAGGGCGGCGCCGCAGCAATTCCGCGGGGTTGCCGATAGCGACCATCGGCGGCAGTCCCGGCAACGGCCGCGGAGAGCCCAGCTCCGCCGTCAACGCTTCCGGGTTCTGTCCAATTAAAACTCCCAAACGGTGGATGGCATGCGCCACCGCCGCTTCCAGGGGCGGGATGGCGGCAAGCGTGCTGTTCAACTGCGCGCGAGCGCGAGCCACGTCCAATTCCGTCCCGCCGCCAGCTTCCAGTCGGGCTTGGGTGATCTTAAGGGTTTGCTCCTGGTTATCGGCATTGCGATGCAGCACAGCCACCTCGTTTTGCGTGCCGCGCAAGAGGAAATAATTGCGGGCCACCTCGCTCACCAGGCTGATTTGGACATCACGCAATGAAGCCGAGGCTGCTTGCATGGAGGCCGTGCTGGCCTGATAAGCGCGGCGCAGCCGCCCGAAAATATCCAACTCCCAAACCGCGTCAAAACCAATATCATAAAGCTCCTGGGTGCGCGGAGCGCCGGGAGTGTTAAAAAGCTGGGCTTCGCTATACTTGACGTTGGCGTAGCTGGCCTGGCCATCGACCGCGGGGAGAAAGTCCGCCTTCGCTCCCAGCCGCAAAGCGCGGGCTTGCAAAAGATTGGCCGTGGCGATGTGGAGGTCCCAATTGCTGGCCAGCGCCCGGTCCACCAGTTGGACCAATTCGCCGTCGCCGAAGCCGTGCCACCAAAGATCGACGGGCGCGTTCGTGTTTAGCCCAGCCTCGCCGCCCCAGGTAAAGTTCGTCGGAGCGGAAACCCGCGGCGGATGATAATTCGGCCCAACGGAGCAGCCGCCCGCCAACCACGCGATGAAGGGACCAATGAGGAAGAACGTCTTTTTCATGCTCGCTTTCGCTCCGTGAGACGGCGGATAACGACGTAAAACACAGGCGTCAGGAAAATGCCAAAAAACGTCACTCCCAACATGCCGCTGAACACCGCCGTGCCCAAGGCGCGCCGCATTTCGCCGCCGGCCCCTTTGGCCAGCACCAGCGGCACCACGCCAAAAATAAAGGCGAAGGAGGTCATCAAGATCGGACGCAGCCGCAGCCGGCTGGCTTCGACGGCGGCTTCGGCGCGGACCAGGCCGGCGTCTTGTTTTTGTTTGGCGAATTCGACGATGAGAATGGCGTTCTTGCAGGCGAGGCCGACCAGCACGACAAATCCGATCTGCGTGAAAATATTATTGTCCATGCCGCGCGCCCAGACGCCCAGGATGGCAAAGAGCAGGCACATCGGCACGATCAGGATGATCGCCAGGGGCAGCGACCAGCTTTCGTAAAGTGCCGCGAGCGTCAGGAAGACAAAGAGCACGCACAGCGGAAAAATGTAAAATGAAGTGTTCCCCTCCAGGATTTCCTGCAAGGTCAGTTCCGTCCATTCAAACCCCATGCTGGCCGGCAGTTTCTCGCGCACGGTCTTTTCCATGTGGGTGATGGCGTCGCCGGAACTGACACCCGGACCCGGGTTGCCGGTTATCTCCGCCGCCGGATACATGTCGTAACGGACGATATGGTCCGGGCCGGTAATGTTGCGCTCCTGCACCAGGGTGCCCAAAGGAACCATTTCTCCCCGGTTGTTGCGCG
Source organism: Limisphaerales bacterium (assembly GCA_052139695.1). Lineage (GTDB taxonomy): Bacteria > Verrucomicrobiota > Verrucomicrobiia > Limisphaerales > Palsa-1400 > PLGF01. The sequence continues at coordinate 28,477 of JBKQWF010000309.1, read as the reverse complement.
CCTTAAAGTTCAAAATGTCTTCCGGCTGCCGGCGATAGGGCGCATCCGCCTGCGCCGTGACATGATACGTGCGGCCATAGAGATTCAAATCATTCACATAGAGGGAGCCGAGGTAAATTTGGAGCGTGTCAAATATGTCGGTCAAAGGCACGCCGATGGATTTCGCCTTGGCTCGGTCCACGTCCAGGTATAGCTGCGGCGTGCTGGCGCGAAAAGTCGGATAAGACACCAGCACCTGTCCTCCCTTGTTGGCCTCGGCCATCAACTGCATGGCCGCGCCTTGCAGGGCCTGCAATCCCATCCCGCCGCGGTCCTGCAATTCCATTTTAAACCCGCCCACCACGCCCATGCCATTGACCGGCGGCGGCGCGAACACGCCCACAAAGCCCTCTTGAATCCCCACCAGCCGCCGGCGCACATCCGCGATGATCACGTCGCCGGTCAGGCCTTTCGAGGTGCGTTCCTGGAAATCGTCGAGAATGACAAATATGGTCCCGGAGTTGGGGCTGGCGCTCAAGCTGATGACCGACATCCCGGCCACCTCGATCGACGCTTTGATGCCAGGAGTTTTCGTCAGAATTTGGCTGATGCGATCGACAATCGCATCGGTCCGCTCGAGCGACGAAGAATCCGGCAATTGTATCGCCACGACCATGTAGCCCTTGTCCTGCGCGGGGATAAATCCCGCCGGCACCGTGCGAAAGCTAAACCAGGTCAACCCGATCAGACCCACATAGACCAGCAAGACGAGACCGCTGACCCCGATCAGCCGCCGCACCCCGTGACTGTAAGCCGTCGTAAAGCGCCCGAAAACGGTATTAAAAAGCCGGAAAAACTCCCCGGAGGTATGCTCCAGGATGCGGTTAAAGAGATCGTTCCTGTGCCCGTGCTGTTGCAGAAGAATGGCGCACAAAGCCGGGCTTAACGTGAGCGAATTAAACGCGGAAATCAGCGTCGAAAACGCGATCGTCAAGGCGAATTGCCGGTAGAACTGCCCCGAAATCCCGGCAATGAACGCGGTGGGCACAAAGACCGCGCTTAATACCAGCGCCACCGCCACCACCGCGCTGCTCACCTCAGTCATCGCCTGGGCCGTGGCGTCGCGCGGGTTCAAGCCGAGCGCGATGTTTCGTTCGACGTTTTCCACCACGACAATCGCGTCGTCCACCACGATGCCGATCGCCAGCACGATGCCGAAAAGGGAGAGGTTATTGAGGGAGAAGCCCATCGCGGCCATCGCGCCGAAGGTCCCGATAAGGGAAACCGGCACGGCCAGCAGGGGGATGAGCGAAGCCCGCCAGGTTTGCAGGAAGATCACCACCACCAAGACCACCAGCAGCATCGCCTCGATCAATGTGTGAATAACGGCGCGAATGGATTCCCGGGTGAAGCCGGTTGTGTCAAATGCAATTCTGTAATCCAGCCCCGGCGGAAACCGTTCCTTGAGCTTTTTCATCACCGCGTGGACCGCGTCTGATGTTTCAATCGAGTTCGAGCCCGGCAACTGGAAGACGGCCACCGCCGCCGTCGGTTTGCCGTCGATCTTGCTGTTCATGCTGTAATCCAGCGCCGCCAATTGCACCCGCGCCACGTCCCGCACCCGCGTCACCTGCCCGTTCGGCCCGTTCTTGATCACGATGTCCGCGAATTGGTTTTCATCGGTCAGCCGGCCCTGAGTATTGACAATGTATTGGAAATTGACGCCCTGGCCGATGGGAGGCTGGCCGATTTGGCCCGCCGCCACCTGCACATTCTGTTCGCGAATGGCGTTGATGACGTCATCCGCCGTGAGATTGCGCGAAGCGATCTTCTGCGGGTCCAGCCAAATCCGCATGGAATAATCCCGCGCGCCGAAAATCAGAATGCTGCCCACTCCGGGCAAACGGGCCAGCGCGTCTTTGATCTGCAAAAAGGCGTAATTGCTCACATAGACCTGGTCGTAGCGCCCGTCCGGCGAATACAGATTCACCACCAGCGTGATATCCGGCGAGCGTTTGGCGGTGGTCACGCCAAGGCGGCGGACTTCTTCCGGCAAGCGCGCTTCCGCCACCGCGACGCGGTTTTGCACCAGCACCTGCGCCTTGTCCAGGTCCGTGCCGATTTTGAACGTGACGGTCAGCGCCATGCTGCCATCGCTGGCGCACTGCGCGGACATGTAAAGCATATCTTCCACCCCGTTGACTTCCTCTTCGATCGGCGTGGCCACGGTATCGGCGATGACTTGCGGATTGGCCCCGGGATAAACGGCGCTCACCACCACCGTCGGCGGAACGACCGGCGGATACTCGGCCACCGGCAATTTCACCAGGGCCAGCAGCCCGGCGATTACGATCAAAATCGACAAGACCGAGGCAAAAATCGGGCGGCCGATAAAAAAATGGGAGAATTTCATCGGCGTTTAATGAGGCTGGGCGTCAGGCGCGCGCGTCGGGCTGACCTTAAGGCCGGGCCGGATGGTCATGAGGCCATTGACCACGACCGCGTCGCTGGCATGAAGTCCCTCGCGCACCACCCGCAAACCGTCAATTATTGGGCCCAGCTTGACCGGCGTGTACTGCACCATGTCCTGCCCGTCCACCGTGAAAACAAACTTCTGGTCCTGGTCAGAACCGATGGCTTGATCGGGAATGAGCAGCGCCGGATAGGGGGCCGACCCAGGCACGCGAACGCGCGTAAAGAATCCCGGTTGCAGAACGCGGTCCGGATTGGCGAAGACGCCGCGCACCCGCAGCGTGCCCGTGTTGGGATCAACCTGGTTGTCCACGAAATCCAGCACGCCCTTGTGCGGGAAATTCGTCTCGCTGGACAATTCGATTTCGCAGGGCCATTTTCCGCCGCGCAGATTCTCTTCATGCCCCTGGCGGGAGAGCGTCAGATACTTGAGAATGGCACGTTCATCTGCGTCAAACCGGCAGTAAATCGGATCAAGCGAAACAATCGTCGCCAGGGCCGTCGATTCGCCCATGGCGCCGTTGACGAGATTGCCTTCGGTAACCATTCTGCGGCCAATGCGCCCGGAGATCGGGGCCGTGATATGGGTGTATTCCAAATTCAGGCGCGCAATTTCGACGGCGGCGCGAGCCGATTGAATGGCCGCCGCCGCGGTCCGCTCCGCATTGGAACGAGCGTCAGCCTCTTCCACGGAAATGGCCCGCGCTTTGAGCAAACGCTCCGCCCGCGCCAGATCGTTGCTTGCCAGCTCGAAGCGGGTTTGAGCTTGCAGCAAATCCGCCTCGGCCCGGTCCGTATCCGCTTGGTAAGGGCGCGGGTCAATGACAAAGAGCAAATCGCCTTTCTTGACTTCCGCGCCATCCTTGAAATGGATCGAGTCCAGATACCCCCCAACCCGGGCGCGGATGGCGACGGTATCGACGGACTCGACCCAGCCTTGGTATTCGTCCCATTCGACGACATCTTTGGAAATGGGCAGGCTTACCGTCACGGGTGAAGGCGGCGGCGCGGCGGCCGGCGGGTCCGCTCTGTGACAGGCGGTGGCCCAAAGGGCCAGGAAGCCGGCGCACACCGTTGATTTTAACGCTATTCTCATGCTGACTTTAAGTGAATAATTGCTAACTAGGAATCAAAATAGAGATCCAGGACCTTCGGATTATAATTGGCGGCGATAGCTTTGCGCGTCAGACCCATGCCCAAAAGGATGAACCACGCCGCCTGGTGGGCCAGCTCTTCCCGCGACACCTTATAATTTACAGCCGGTTTGGGAGGCAGGTGGACCAGCGCCAGGTAAGCGGCCAGATGATGGGCAAAACGGGCGCTGTTGCCGGAGGTCAGCGGTATCTTGACGGCATCGCCCGCCGCCACCGCGGCTTTGAGGCAGTCCTCAATGCACTGGCAAAAGAGGTCAAAGCGGCTTTGATACATCATCCGGGCAAACGCGCCGTCTTCCAGAAAGCTCTTCATCATCAGGCGCTGCCGGGTGTCCCATTCCACCGCGCCGAGAGGCTTGGCCAGCACTTGCACTCTGACTAAATAATAGACCAGATGAACCAAGGTAGAGGTGGAAGGCTCCAGTTCAGTGACCAGGCGGGACAGTTTGCGTACCGTGGGATCACTGTCCTGGCAGCAGAGATTCTGAATTTCCGCGTACAAGGCTTCTTTGCTGGGAAAGTGCTTGTAAAGAAGCGGTTCAGAAACGCCCGCCGCCCGCGCCAAATCTTTGGTCGTGGTTTCCGCGTAGCCCTGCCGCGCAAAAAGGGGCAGGGCCGCCCGGGCGATGGCGGCCTTGCGTTGCTCTGCCGAGAGTCTCTGCTTCTTCACCGGCGCATAGGTTAGTGCCCACTAACTTAATGTCAAGGGCCGGTTGGCGTTCGGTTAGAACTATCGGGCAAGGCAAGGTCGGTAGGGCGCGCACTCCGTGCGCGCCTCTTGAGTTTGGACGTTTTTGGAAACCCAACCTGCGTAAAACTCGTTTCGACTGTGGCTGACGAGCGGAAACAATCCTTCCAAGGATTGAAATCACTTAGCCCAGGTTGCGAGAAACGTCCCCCTGTCACGGCGTGACCCCGGATACGTCCCCCTGTCGCGGAGCGACCTCGGATATTAGCCAGACACGCCAGTGTCTGGTGATACTCGGTGATCGAACTGGACAACCGCAATGTACCTACCCACTACCTTCCGAAGAAATAGCTACCCTAGTATGGCCCCAATTGGATCATCAACTCTGCAAGAGTTGAATCTAAATGTAGCGGGTCTGTGGCGGATCCGTAGCGGGTTTTGTAGCGGGTTAAGTGCCTAACCATCAACGACGTAGCGGGTGTAGCGGGTTTTTGGTGAACCCTCTCGCGATACGGATGCCTTTGGCGGGACGCCAAAGGCTCTGGGCGAGACGCCCGCGCTTCCCGATCCATCTCGATGGATACGGTTAAAGCCCACCCGGCGGCAGGACTTGCACGGAAATGGAGGACGCCGCTTCGGCCGCGCGATAGACCCGATGGGTGGCTGGATGAAAATCGCCCGGCTTGGCCGTGGCAATATCCACAAAAGTCTGCGGATTGCGATCAACCAGCGGAAACCACGAGCTTTGGACCTGCACCATGACTCGGTGGCCACGCCGGAAAGTGTGGAACACATCCGCCATGGTGAAATGAATCGCCGCCACTTTCCCCGGCTCAAACGCTTCCGGCTTCTCGAAACTCTCGCGGAATCTCCCGCGAAAAACATCGCCCCGCACCAATTGTTGGTAACCCCCCATCCGCACGCGGGCCGGATTTGGCTCCGGGTCCGGGTAGTCGCCGGGATAAATATCCACCACCTTCACCACCCAATCGGCATCGGTGCCGGTCGTGGAAACGTAGAGGTCGCTCTTGATCGGGCCGGCGAAGGTCAAATCTTCCTCCAACGGCTCCGTCTGGTAAACGAGCACATCCGGCCGCTCGGCGGCAAAGCGCTGGTCCTCGAGCGCGTACGACGCAGGATAGGAGACAGTCATCTCCGCCGTGAAAGGGACTGGCTTGGCGGGGTCGCTGATAAACTCGTCACAGGCGCCGGCCCCTTCACCGGGCGGAACAAACCTCAGCTCTCCGCCGGCCCGCAGGAAGAGGGTGCGCGGGGCGGCTTGTTTCGGCGGCCAGGCATCGAACCGGCGCCATTGATCGGTGCCAGTTTCAAAGACCTGGGCGGTTGTGGCGCTATAATTGGTATCACCTTTCAAAAAATGGCGAAAGAAAGGCAGCTCAATCTTTTCCCGATAAAACTCGCCGGTCTTGGCATGAAAAGAAATCTCCCCCAGCTTATCGCCGTCACTTCGGCCCCAGGCCCCGTGTGCCCAGGGCCCCATGACCAACAGGTTGGTAATGCCCGGATTCTGCCGTTGCGTCCAACGATAAGTCTCCAGCGCGCCGAATAAATCCTCGCCATCGTACCAGCCGCCAACCGTCATCACCGCGCAATGGATATTCCGCAAATGCGGGCGAATGTTGCGCGCCTGCCAAAAGGCGTCATAGACCGGGTGGCGCAGGAACTCCGTCCACTCCGGGGCCCGGCCCTTCAGCAAAACCGTGTCCGAATTGCCCAAGGGCCCCATCCTTAGGAAAAAGTCGTATCCATCGGGCGTCCTGAAGTTGAAAGGCAATGTCGGGTCACGCAGCGGGTCTTCCGGGCGCTGCGCGAACGAATAGAAAAAGCGGAAGTTCTGCGACAAAAACCAGGCGCCGTTATGATGGAGATCGTCCCCCATGAACCAATCCGAAATGGGGGCTTGAGGCGAGGCGGCTTTCAACGCGGGATGCGAATCGATCATCCCCATCGACGTATAAAAACCAGGGTAAGAAAGGCCGAATATCCCCACGTTGCCGTTGTTGTTGGGAATGTTTTTGACCAGCCAGTCGATGGTATCGAACGTATCCGAACTCTCGTCCGTCTCCTTCCCGCTTTTGTTGGGGTTAAACGGACGCACGTGTTCATATTGTCCTTCCGACCCGTAACGGCCGCGCACATCCTGTGTCACCAGAATAAACTGATCTTTCGCCAGAGTGGCAAACGACCCGTTGACCTCGGTGTAATTATCCGCGCCGTACGGCTTTAACGCGTAGGGCGTGCGGGTGAGCAGGATGGGCCAGGCCTTTGAGTCGTCCTTTGGAATAAAAACGCGCGTAAAAAGCCGGACGGCGTCTCGCATCGGAATGCGATATTCATACTTGGTGTAGTGCTCGGCCAGCCAAGCCGCGTTGGTGTCAGCGGATTGGTCTTCAGCGTGAAGACAACAGAGGCTGACGGAAACAAAGACACTCCAAAGTGGGAACGTGGAACGCGGTTGGCGCATAGTGGGAGTTTATTTTTAAAGTGCGCGGAAATCATTTCGCAGGCAAGAACGTTTAATGGCTTGTAAATCCAAGCGCCGTCTTCTAGTGCTCCTTCATGAAATCGCCCTTGTTGGCTTTGGTCCTCGCGCTTTCCCCTTTGGCCGCCCTGGCGCAGGGAATTGAATTCGCCCAAACAAACGACGTGTCGTGGACTTCTTTGGGCACGAACGAAAACGATTCCATGCCGCTGGGCAATGGCGACATCGCGTTGAATGTCTGGACGGAACAAAACGGCGACATCGTCTTGCTGATCGCCAAAGCGGACGCCTGGAGCGAAAACGGCCAATTGCTGAAAGCGGGAGAAGTGCGTGTCAAACTGACGCCGAACCCATTCATCTCGGCGGCTTCGCTCACCCAAACCTTGCGATTGGAGACAGGCGAAATCGAACTGAGATCAGGCGAAAACGTCGTTCGTATCTGGGTGGATGCGAACCATCCCGTGGCGCATGTCGAAGCGGACTGCCAACAGGCTGTTCAACTGGAAGCAACGTCGCAGATTTGGCGCTCAAAGACCTATCACCTGGATGCCAAGGCCGTTTCACAGGCGGGCTTTTTTGAATGGGGCAACAACCCGGATGGCTTGACCTTCGAGGCGGATACGGTTTTGCCGGCCCAGGACAATGTCGTGTCCTGGAGCCACTTCAACTCGCGGAGCATCTATCCGTTGGTTTTCCAAAAGGAGCATTTGGAGTCCTTGTTGCCGAATTATCCGGACCCGCTTTTGCACCGCTGCTTTGGCATCGGGATAAAAGGACCGGGATTGACCAGCGCCGATGATTTGACCTTGCGTTCTTCCGCGTCCCGTCCGTCGCACCGCCTGGATTTATATGCCTTGACGGAACAAACGGACACTCCGCAGTCATGGCGCATGGATTTGGACCGCCTCATCAAAGCTGCTGACAGCGTCAATATTAAAGCCGCGCGCCAGGCCCATGAGCAGTGGTGGGCGGCGTTTTGGAACCGAAGCTGGCTCCATCTGAGTGGCACGCCCGGCGCGGATGCGGTTTCGCAAAGCTACGCCATCCAGCGTTTCATGAATGCCTGCGCCGGACGGGGCGCGCAACCGATGAAATTCAACGGCTCGCTTTTTACGGTGGGACACAAACTGCCACCGAACGAAAGCTCCTCGGAAAGCGGCCATGATCCCGATTACCGGGCGTGGGGCAATTCCTTTTGGAATCAAAACGAGCGGCAACTTTATTGGCCGATGCTGGCGGCTGGAGATTACGACCTCCTGGCGCCCTGGCTGGATATGTATGTGCGGGACATCCCGCTGGCCAGGGACCGCGCGCGTCAATACTTTCATCACGACGGCGCCGCGTTTATTGAGACCATGTATTTCTGGGGCCTGCCGAACGTGAATGACTTCGGCTGGAATAATCCCGGGCCGGAGTTGGAGAGCGAATGGATGCGCTACCATATCCAAGGCGGCCTGGAGGTCCTGGCGCAAATGCTCGATCGCTACGACTATACCGAGGACGCGGATTTTGCCCGCCATTCCGTCCTGCCGATGGCGGAGGCGGTGGTCACCTATTACGACCAGCACTGGCCGCGCGGTCCCGGTGGGAAGATGGTCATGTCGCCCAGCCAATCGATTGAAACGTATCAAAGGGACGCCGTTAATCCCACGCCGGACATCGCGGGATTAAGATGCGTTTTGCCGCGCTTGCTCGCCTTGCCGCCGGAATTGGCCACCCAGCCGCAGCGGGACTTATGGTCGAAGGTGTTGCGAGACCTGCCCCCGATTCCCCTGGGCACGACCAGCCACGGAAAACTCCCCCGCCAAGTCCGCGGTGATCGGGGCGGGAAACCCACTATTCTTCCCGCCGAGAAGTATGGACCGACGCGGAACAGTGAAAACCCGGAATTGTATAGCGTTTTTCCCTATCGCTTCTACGGCGTAGGCAAGCCCGATCTCGAACTGGCCCGCAACACCTACGCGGCCCGCCTCTTTCCTTTTAAAAAATGCTGGGGCCAGGACGGGGAGGAAGCGGCACTTTTAGGTTTGACTGAAGAAGCCCAAAAAGCGGTCGAGACGGCCTTCAGCTCTTATGGCAACCAACGGTTCAAATGGTTTTGGTCAAAGAACAGCGATTGGATACCCGACATGGACAACGGCGGCGCCGGGATGGAATCGCTTCAACTCATGGTGATGCAATGCGACGGCCGCCGCATCCAGTTGATCTCCGCCTGGCCCAAAGCCTGGACGGCCGATTTCAAACTGCACGCCCCGTATCAAACCTCCGTCCAAGGCCACATCGAAAACGGCCAAGTCACCCGCCTGCGAGTCACCCCAGAGTCCAGAACAAAAGACGTGGTGGTGATTGGACCATAGTTTTGGCATTCATCCTTGGTCGAGGACGGAGTCCATGAAAACTCCTGAATAACTTTCCGGTCGAGCGGCAATGTAAAATTTCTGAAACAATCAACATTCCCGGCGGGTTAATGAGGCAGAGCAATGAACAAGCTGATTGTTAATGAAATTGAAACTGTTTTGCTTCCGGTCCCGTGCTGGGCGTAATCTCCGTTATCGACGGTCGATCACCGGCCATGACGGACGCCCAGCAATTCGAAGCATTCATGCGAAATTACCAAAATATGGTTTTTAGCACCGCCATGCGTCTGGTCGGCAACATGAGCGAAGCCGAGGACATCTCGCAGGAAGTCTTCCTCCGGGCCTTCGAGCACTTCGAGGAATTGCGCGAAAACCCGCGCGCCCCGGGCTGGCTGAAAACCGTCGCGGTCAACCTGAGTCTGAACCATCTTTCCCGCTACCGTTCGCGCTGGAGCTTTTTCTCCGATCTTTTCCCCGCCAATGAAGCCGGCGAAACGGCAGAGGTGGAGTTCGCCGGACCGGACAATGTCGAAGACGACCTGGCGCGGGCGGAACAACGCCGCCTGGTCGAGCAAGGCTTGAGGCGCCTGCCCGCGGCCCAACGCGTGCCACTGGTCTTATTCCACATGGAAGGGTTGAAGTATGAAGAAATCGCCGCCCGGCTCGGCATTTCGCTCGGCAAGGTGAAGACCGATGTCTTCCGCGGACGCGAGGCGTTGCGCAAGAAGCTTGGTCCGGTTTTGCGAGACGATTGGAGGCCCCAATGATCCCTGACTTTGACCCAAATCTGGAAGCGCAAATCGATCGGCGTTTGAAAGAACTGCCAGAGCTCCTTGCGCCGCGCGGCTTGGTGGCGCGGACGATGAAAACCCTGGCTCAATCGGCGCCAGCGCGGCAACCCCGCTCGTGGTCCTCGTGGCCGGCAGCGTGGCGCATGGCCTATTTGCTTTCGGCTTTGTGCGTGCTGGCGGCAGTATTCCTCGCTTGGCGCACCGCGGGAATCGCTCTAACGACTGAGGCGTCCCCGTCGCTCTCTCGCTGGGCCGCGGACGCGGGATGCGTTTGGGCCACCTTAAAGACCTTGGGAAGCGCGGTCGCGCTTGTCGTGCGTCATCTTGGCAATTGGCTGGTGCTGGTTTGCCTTCTCGGCGCGATGGTTTACGCGGCCTGCATCGGCTTCGGCACGCTTTTCTTCCGCTACGCCTTTGCCTCCACAAACGAATATCGCTTATGAAAACTATTAAATGGGTCCATCCACTCCTGGCAGCCTCCGCTTTCCTGCTGTTCTGCTCCGCGCCCCTGCGCGCGCAAAGTTCCGCGGCAGCGGTGGTCGTGAATACGCCTATTCATCGCGACGCCATGGTCTCGATTGGCAGAGATGTGGAATTGAAAGAAGGTGAGACAGCGACAGCCATTGTCGTCGTTGGGGGCGGAGCCAAAGTCTATGGGAACGTGGACCAGGTTGTCGTGGTCGTTGGCGGCGATGCGGAAATCTATGGTAATGTCGGGGACAACGTCGTTGCGGTCATGGGTGATGTTCGTTTGGGTCCTCAGGCCAAAGTGCATGGCGATTTGGTCACCGTCGGCGGCAAAACGACCCTGGCTGACGGCGCCATGGTTGAAGGCCAGGCGCAGGAAGTCGGCATTGGCAGCGCACCCGGCGGCTTTTTGCACCTGCATTGGCTGCGGAATTGGGTGCGCTATTGCGTCATGGAACTGCGTCCGCTTTCCTTTCATGTCGGCTGGATCTGGTGGCTCGTTGGGGTGCTTTATCTGGTCTATTTCCTGATCGCCGTTTTGTTTCCGCACCCGGTGCAATGCTGCGTCAATCAAGTTTCAGCGCGCCCCGCCACTACGCTGGCAGTGGGCATCCTGGTGAAGCTGGCCATGCCGTTTATCGTTGTGCTGCTCTTACTCACGGTGCTGGGGGTTTTTGTCATTCCCTTCCTGCTGGCGGCGGGTTTGCTGGCGCTTCTCGTGGGAAAGGTGGCGATTGTGGAATACCTGGGCGGCAAACTGTTGAGCGGCTTTGGTGGGGACCGCTGGCAAACGCCGCTCTGGGCGTTTCTGGTTGGCACCGTTTTGCTCACTTTCCTTTATTTGATTCCAATCATTGGGTTGCTGGTCTTGCTGGGAGTGAGCCTCTGGGGATTTGGAGCGGCCGTGACCGCGGTATTTGTGGCCTTGCGCCGTGAAAGACCAGCCATGCCGCCGCCGGGGCCTTCGGCTCCGTCCTACGTCCCGCCGCCGGGATTTGTTCCGCCGGGGCCAGGCGCGAGCTTTTCTCAGCCGCCATCCGCGCCCGCGCCGGCGGCATCGGGGTCCATCGATCCAGCGACCTCGGCTTCGGCCACAACAGGTCCATCGCCCGCGCCAGCCGGGCCAACGTACGCCGTGCCGCTTTTGGCCACCGCGAATGCCGGTCCTCCGATCAGCCCGCCTCGCGCGCTGGCCTATCCACGGGCGGGCTTCTGGGAACGCATGGGCGCGGGTTTCCTGGACATTGTCCTGGTTTGTTTGACGACGCCGATTGTTGGGCCGTTCGCCATCTTCGTGGCAGTGGCTTACTTCGCGGGTATGTGGGCCTGGAAGGGAACAACCGTTGGCGGAATCGTGCTCAATTTGCAAGTTGTGCGCGAAGACGGGCTGCCTATCAGTTTTCTGACTGCCATCGTGCGCAGCATCGCGGCAGTGTTTTCGGCTTTCGTTTTCTTCCTGGGCTTTTTCTGGATCGGCTGGGATGGGCAGAAGCAAGGCTGGCATGACAAGATTGCGGGGACAGTCGTCGTCCGGTTGCCCAAGGCCATTTCCCTGGTGTGCCTTTAGCCCGCGGCTCCCGCTCATGGCGGAGTCCAATGGTATGTCCAGGTTTCGCTCACCTCTTCATTTCCCTTTTTCAAGGCGCAATTCACATCCAGCGGCTCTCGCTGGCCCGGCTTGGGCAAGACATCCAGGATCACGCGCCACGTTTTCTCCATCGGGTTGGGAAAAATCTGCTCCTGAGCCACCGTGCCATTGGTGCCGCAAATGGCGGCGATGGCTGGGGCTTTGCCGTCGAGAGCCACCTGAGGCAGGGAAAAATCAATAACAAATTCTCGCTGGTCCGGCGCGCGCGGGTTGATGCCCACCCGCGTCGAAACAACTTCGTTGGTCGAGAGCGTCCGGTCGGTTTCTTTTGTCCAATAAAGGGTGTAGCCAAACCGCAAGGGCTGCAGTGGCGCCGGCTTGGCCGCCGGGTTCCAGAAGGCCACCACGTTGTCCAACCCCTCGTACTGCGTGCTTAACTCCACGACGTGGATCGTGCCGTCGCCCCAGTTGCCGTGCGGCTCCACCCAGGCGCTGGGCGCGTCCTGGTAGGAATGGAAGATGTCCTGGTAATTGTTAAAATCGCGGTCGCGCTGCAAGAGTCCAAACCCGCGGATACCGTCGGCGGGAAAAATCTGATGGCGCAACGCCGTGCCGTTGACAAGCGGGCGCCAGACGCATTTGCCGTTTTGCAACCGCAACAACAGCCCTTCACTGTCGTGAACTTCCGGACGGTAGTCGTCAAACCTGCGTTCGCAAGCGCCGCCAAACCAGTACATGCTGGTCAGCGGCGCGAAGCCAATCGTCGCCAGCGGCTTGCGTTGCGCGTCAGCCGCCAGCACGTTGTCCCGGTCCCGGAAATACAAAACCGCTTCCACCGCGGTCTCGGTCGTCGCTCCCGGCTTAATGCGAAACTCAAAAGCCCCGGTGCAACTGACGCTGTCCAACAAAGCGTAAAGCAGGAGCAGGCGCTCATCCTGCTGCGGAACGCCCAGCCAGAAATCGGTGAAAATGGGAAACTCCTCCGGCCGGCCATCTTCGCCGCAATCCAGGGCCAGGCCCCGCGCCGACATGCCATAGATCTGCCCCTGGCCAAGCAATCGAAAGTAGCTGGCCCCCTGAAAAGCGCCCAGCTCGTCCCATTTGTCCGGCGCATTCAACTGTGTCAAAAGGCGAAAACCGGCAAAGCCGGTGTTGGGCGGAATCGGCGATGACAGGCGCAGGGAGCGGTAGTTGAAGAATTTCGGCGAGAACTCCACCGGCTCCACCGTGCTTGGCGTGAAGCTGCTGACGTGGATCGGTTCCTGATAAAGATAGCCGGGATGGAAGAATTCGACCCGAAACGGCAGCCCCTCCTTAGCCCACAACGCTTCCTCGTGGCGGAATTCAATCTCGCGGTACTGGTCGTAGGTCATCTGACTGAGGAAGGCGGGCAACTGGGCCCTCGGCGAATGAAACGGCAGGCGGGCGCGCGCCTCCGCCTTTTGCGCGACATAATCGAGGTTCACCCGCGCGGCTGGCGGCTCCGACAGCCCGGAGGCGGGTCGCAGGACCCAGAGAACGGCTGCAATCAAGAATATTCTGTTCATCCCAGAAACCAGTAGCAAACCTTCCGCGCTTTGCCACTGGGGGACATGGAATCGGGGGAAACCCTGACCCTTCCGGCAGTCGGGCTTCCCGCCACAGATATGCACAGATTTTCACAGATGCTTTCTTTTGCTTCCTTGATCTGTGTTCATCTGTGCCCCGGACCCCAGCCTAACTGCCCGCCATCGTCCCCCACCGCCGCTGTGAAGCCGAGGTTGATCTGCCGCAAATTGCTCAGGCATTGATGCTCCGGGCGTTCTCCTTGGCTCGCGACAACGCGGGCAAGAGCATCGCCGCCAGAATCGCGATGACGGCGATGACCACCAGCAGTTCAATCAACGTGAAAGCGATTTGTTTTTGGATAGTTTTCACAAGTCCTCCTGGCGTGAGGCCGTTGCAAAAGTCGCAAATCTTAATCTTAATCTTAATCTTCCCTCTGCTTTGGAGGAGTCAAGATGAGGATTAAGATTAGGAATTTCCACTCTTGCAATAGCGATCACCACGATCACGGCCTGAGGTTCAAACAAAGTGAACCCTGCTGCCGCGGACTGAGAACGCCTGTCAATGGTGTTGCTATGCCGCCCCATTGGGTCTCTGGTGAGTGAGAGTTTTGTAACTCATATCACAGGCCGGCCCTTTTGTCCAATTTTGACATGTCATGTTCCCCCGCGACGGGAGGACGAAGCGCCGCGACGCCCTGTTATGATGGGGCTCGCGGCGCTCGCCCCTCCCGAGAATTCGCGTTGTGACGTCGAGTCATTTATGTGCGGATATATAAAAAAGATGCCCTCGCGCGCTTAAGAGCGCCCGGGCGGCAGCGAAGAGGTCATCTCACTACAACGTTTTCAATTCGGCGGCGGCGAAGTTGTATTCCTGTTCGTCCGTCCGCTCGGTCGCCAGACACTTGCGGAAATAAGCGCGCGCCGCCGCGATGTCGCCCGTCAGCCGTCGTTTCATTCCGGCATAGAACCACGCTTCGCATTGATGCTCGACTTTGTCCCCGGGCTCACGAGCTGAGGCGCGCAGAAAATCCGCTTCGCTCAAACGGTCCAGGAGAAATTTGCCGACTTTGGTTTCCCAGGAATCGCCCTTCGGCTTGCCCAGATACACGGCGAGGCTCCGCGTGGCGGCGTCCCGCTGGCCATTGCGTGAACGAATGGCCCAAAGGCTGAATTGGGCGTAGGTGGCCATGGCAGGGTTCAATTCGGCAACTCGGCCGAAGTCCGCCAAGGCGCCGTCCCACTGTTGGGTGACGTAACGGGCGGTCCCGCGGAATTCGAGGGCCGACCAGTTATCCGGTTGCTGCTCCAGAAACTGACCGACGATGGCCAGGGCTTTGTCAAACGCGCCGCGGTCAAAGGCGTCCATTGCCAGATCGAAGAACTCCTGCTCCCGGAAACTCAGGCGCAAGTGGCTATTGGTGAAGGCCATCATATTACTCGGTTTCGTCGCGGGCTCAGGGCGGGAGCGCAGGTAGGCCATCCCTTTCTTTTGGTCCAGGATCAGGTCCAACTGCCGCAGCGCTTTGATCCCAAGGCTCCCTTCGAGAATGTCGCCGCGGGTCGCGACGCCTATCTCAGTCCGAGTGGCTTTGCGGACCACGACCTTTTTCCAAGTCAACGGGCCAAGAACAAATTCATCAGGTGTAAAAGAGCGCTCAATTCCTATCCCGGAACCTGGCATGTAGTTAAGGGACCAACCTTTGCGCCCATGAGGATGAGTGGCGCGCCATTCCTTCCAGCGCACGCGAGAGAGGCTGATACCACCGTCATTGCCTGTGTCGATTTCCCAAACCCCGGCCTTCCCGTCTGGGCGTGGAGTTTGCAAGGCCAGGATGTCGGTGTGTGGATAAATGGGCAAAGTGAACCAACCGTTGGTCTCCGCGGGCGAATGGTCCACCCCGCGGATGGTATCAGTGGCCGCGTCAATGGCGATGAAGTCATCCCTCATGTCCGGCCATCCGATCGCGCCGTCCATGTCCATCACCCGGCTCACCGGCCAGGGCAAAAGAACTGTTTGCAACTTTAGATTATAGCTTTCTCCGCTGATCGAGAAATGGCATAATTCAGTGTGCCCCGTCAGAACTTTTCCCGGCGCGGCTCGCGCGGAGGAAGGAGGATTGGCAACCTTTAAACCCAGACGTTTCGCCGGTCGGGCGAACAGGATGGTCGCTCCGGCCCCGGTATCATAAACGAAACGAACTGGCCGGCCGTTAATCTGGGTATCCGCAAGAAATCGCTCCGGAAGGGAGGTCTGGCAGCCGGTCAGCGCCAGCACGCTGAACCACGCCATGAGCCCCAGATGGACTTTCCGCAAACGGTTCATCGATCAAACGATGCTTTTCAACCGCCTCCAGAATGACGGGATTATCCATTTCGCGCAAGATGGAATCGAACGAGGATTCCGAGTAAGCGGTAAACACGGGAGTGCCTTGAATGGAAATGGTGCCGCAGACGCGGCAGGATTCCATTTGCTTTACGCTGCCAGGCGTTCGTTTCTGTATTTCCAACCCAAAACGGCCAATTCAGGCCGCGCCTGACGCGGTTTGCGCCGGGACGGGAGCCTCAGCGGGGCTGCTAAAACTGGCTGGCTGGCCGCCTCATTTGACCGGGCGACCACATGTAATTGCGGTTCCATATCTTCCTCTGCTTTTGCGACTGCTCTTTCAAACTGATTCATTTCTATCACCATCGCCATATTTCAGCATTAGATATGCCAATGGACATTTCGCAAAAGGAGCAATCACGCAACGCATTGAGGTGGAAATACTTATGCAATTCGTCTCCTTGATCGATTCCCGGCAGCCCGCGACCCGTCCCGGCAAAGTGCGAGAATATTGCGAAAAATGCGTGAAATTTGGGAGCATGTTGCGATTTGCCGTGAGCCACGTCGCACCGTTCCAAGGGAAAGACTTGCTGATGGAAAAAGCGCCACAATGGCACTATAGTCGGTAGTGTCTTTGAGTCCCGCCTGCGTCCCTTGGTAAAAAGTGAGCCGGTTCGGAAGTGTCTTCGGCTCGCCGAAATGAGGGCGCGGGTGGATATGAAGGTATCCATGAATCTTTACGTCGGCACCAGCGGCTTCAGCTACAAGGAGTGGAAGGGCAAGTTTTATCCCGAAGATTTGCCGGAGAAGCAAATGCTCCGATTTTACAGCGAGCGTTTCCGGGCGGTCGAAATCAATAACACGTTCTATCGCATGCCCAAGGCGTCCGTGTTGGAATCGTGGAGCACGGAGGTCCCGGACGATTTCAAGTTTGTCCTCAAAGCGCCGCAACGGATTACCCACCGGCAGCGCCTTAAAGAGGCGGAAGACTCGGTGTCGTATTTCCTTAACACCGCCGGCACGCTCAAGGAACGGCTGGGACCGCTGCTGTTTCAATTGCCGCCCTTCCTGAAAAAGGACGTGCCGCGCTTGCGCCAATTTCTCGACTTGCTCCCGTCGCCAAGCCGTGCCGCCTTTGAGTTCCGGCATCAATCATGGCTTGAGACGGAGGTTTTCGACTTGCTGCGGGAACACAACGCGGTTTTGTGCATCGCCGAAGCGGAAAACGATCTGGAGACTCCGTTTATTTCCACCGCGCCCTGGGGCTATCTGCGGTTGCGGCGGACGGATTATGGCGAAGCGGAGTTGCAGGCGTGGGCGCAGCGGGTGCGCCAGCAGGATTGGCAGGAAGCATTCATTTTTTTCAAACATGAGGACGAAGGAATGGCACCGGCCCTGGCCAGGCAATTTCTCGATTTGGCCCGTGGCATGGAAGCCAAACTCTGACCCGTGTCCATGCAGATGGCTCGGGGAGCGCGACCGTCTCGGTCGCTTCCAGCCGGCGTCTCGCCGGCTGGCTCAGGATCAGAAGCATTACTGTTATGAACCCGTTCGAGAGCCTGATGCCTTCGGCGCGACGCAGAAAGCGGCGGACGAGACGTCCGCGCTTCCCGATCCATCTGAGTTGATGAAACCAGGCTGGCATCAGCGCCCTGCGATGGATGACTCGAAAACCAGCGTTTTTGAGACCTACGCCAGTCGGCGGGACGCCGACTGGAAGCGACCGAGACGGTCGCGCTCCCCGGACCACAGACTGGATTGTTCCGCTTAAGCCACCCTATGCCACCGCACACTTCGCAGAATGTTCAGGTTGGGAAACGGCAAATCGAAATCTCCAACCTGGCCAAAGTTCTTTTTCCCGAGGACAACATTCTCAAGGCGCAACTGATCGAATATTATTTTCAAATGGCGCCGACTATTTTAGCCCATGCCAAAGGGCGTCCTTTGTCCCTGGTGCGTTATCCAGATGGCATCAACGGCCAATCGTTCTATCAAAAGAACCGGCCCGGCTGGGCGCCGGGTTGGATTGAACACGTCACGCTCGGGGAAGAGAAAAAAGACTACGTGATGGCGACTGAAGAGGCATCGCTGGTCTGGCTGGCCAATTTGGCTTGCATCGAATTGCACCAGATGCACTCGCGCTCGCCGCATTTTGATAAGCCGGATTACATTGTCTATGATTTTGATCCACCGGAGACCTGCCCATTCGCGGAGGTGGTCGAACTGGCGCTGCAATTCAAAGAGCACCTGGAGAGTTTTGGTTACCACCCCTTTGTCAAAACCACGGGCCGCAAAGGGTTGCATGTGGTGACGCCAATCGAGGCGAAATGGGAGTTTGGCCAGGCTTTTGAAGCGGCCAAGGCGCTCGCCCAGCCGTTTGTCGATGTGCATGGGGCCGCGATGACGTTGCAAATCAAGAAGGAGCATCGCAAAGGCAAGATTCTCCTGGATATTTACCGCAACCGCGCCTCGCAAACGATCGTGGCCGCCTATAGCGTGCGCGGTCTGCCCGGAGCACCGGTTTCGACTCCGCTGGCGTGGGAGGAATTGGGCGCCCTGGAAAGTCCCAAGCCGTTCAGTCTGCGGACGGTTTGGCAGCGTGTTAAAGAAAACGGAGACCCATGGGAAGCAATCGCCGCTTACGCGACCGCTCTTCACACCGAAAGAAAAACAGCCACCCCACCGGCAAAGACTCTTGCTCCGGTTCGCACTCGCAAAACGCCCGCACAACTCAAAGAGTATTCCAGCAAGCGCAGCTTCAACAAAACGGCCGAGCCATTGCCGGCGCTGGCGCCCATTGCCGCCACGAGCGGGTCGGCGTTTGTCGTCCATCGCCACCACGCCTCGCGCTTGCATTATGACTTGCGCCTGGAACAAAACGGCGTGCTAAAGTCGTGGGCGGTGCCGAAAGGGTTGCCGCCACGGACGGGCATCAAGCGGCTGGCGTTGAGCGTGGAGGACCATCCCCTGGAATATGTGAATTTTGAAGGCGCCATTCCCAAAGGCGAATATGGCGGCGGGATGATGTGGAAGTTCGCCCAGGGCCGGTACGAAATCACTAAAGAAAAGAAGGACGGATTTTATTTTCGCCTGCAAGCGCGCGAGTTGACAGCCGAGTTCCGCATCCATCACACGAAGGACAATCAATGGCTGCTGGAGCGGGTCGATGCGCCGCAGACCGATTGGCCGCGCGAGCGGATTGAGCCGATGCTGGCCCGGCCCGCCGAGCAACCGCCGGATTCGTCCGATTATTTCTTCGAGCTGAAATGGGACGGCATCCGCGCGTTGATTTCCCTGGATGAAGGTCAAGTGAGCGTTCATGGGCGCAACGGCACGGACCTCACGGCGCAATTTCCCGAACTGCTCGTTCCGGCGGAAGCGTTCCGCGCCACCTCGGCTTTGTTTGACGGCGAGATCGTTTGTCTTGAGGCAGACGGCAAACCCAGTTTCCGCAACGTCATTCACCGCATGCAACAAAAAGGCGAAAGCGCCATTGCCCGGGCGCAAGCCAAGGACCCGGCCGTCTGTTACGTTTTTGACTGTCTCTATTTGGACGGGCGGACGATCGTCAATGAAACACTGGCACGCCGGCGCGAATGGCTGGCGGACGTCATCAAGAAGGATACGGCCTATCGCGTAAGTGAAGCGGTGGAAGACGGTTCCGCCTTCTTGCAAGCAGTCAAACAGCTTGGCCTGGAAGGAATCGTGGCCAAACGCCGCGATAGCCCTTATCTGCGCGGCAAACGGAGCGAATTCTGGCTGAAGATCAAGGCGCGTCAAACCACCGAATGTCTCATCATCGGCTATACCAGGGGCAATGGCGACCGGGCAAATACCTTTGGCGCCCTCCACCTCGCGCAAGAGCGCGACGGCGAATTGGCTTACCTGGGCAAGGTCGGCACCGGCTTTGACGAAGCGACGCTCAAGGCCGTGTGGGCCGAATTAGAACATTTGACAAAGACTAAAAGACCTGTTAAAGAAAAGCCCATTGACGACGTCCGCTCTGTTTGGGTTGAGCCGCGGCTGGTTTGTGAAGCAGGGTTTGCTTCACGGACTCCGGACGGCCTGTTGCGGGAGCCGGTGTTTGTCCGATTAAGACCGGATTTGACTGCAGAAAAAGCAACATTATGAGATCAATCTGGAAAGGCCATATTTGTTTTTCCCTGGTGACCATTCCCATCCGCATTTACAACGCGGTGGACACCGAGGAAACCATCCGGTTCAACCAATTGCACAAGGAAGACAACGGCGGCGTCAGCTACGAAAAGAAGTGCAAGAAGTGCGGCAAGACGTTGACCGCCGAGGAGATCGTCAAAGGCTATGAGTTTGAGGCGGAGCAGTACGTCATCGTCTCGCCGGAAGACCTGGAGAAATTCAAAGTCAAGAGCACAAAAGTCATCGACATTGAAGGGTTCATTGACGCCCAGGAGATACATCCCACCCTTTATGATTCGCCCTACTTTGCCGGGCCTGATGGCGTGGTCGCGGCAAAAACCTACACGCTTTTGGCCCAGGCCTTGCAGGCCAGCGGCAAAGTGGGCGTTGGCAAAGTCGCGTTGCGGGACCGGGAGGAAATCATGATGATCGCCCCGCTCGATGGCGGCATCGTCCTCTACAAATTGCGCAACCCGCGGGAGTTGCGGAAAATGGAAGACGTGCCGCAACTCGAAAAACGCGAAGCGAACAAGGACGAACTCAAGCTTTCCGTCAGTTTGGTCGAGTCCATGACCTCTACCCTGAAAGAGATTGATTTGACTGACCATTACCGTGATGCCTTGCGCGAAATGATTGAAGCAAAGATCACCGGCAAACAAGTGGTCAGCGTTCCGGAAGAGGAGAAACCGGTGGTGGATATCATGACCGCGCTGAAGCAGAGCATCGAGCGCACCAAAGCGCAGAAAAAGCCCATGGAACGGGCCAAGGGAGAGAAGAAGGAAGCGGTCGAAGCAAAACCGGCCAAAGAGAAAAAGCGGGCGGCCTGATTTTTTCGGCGACGAAATGACGGCGTTGGCGTATTAGTGGGCCGTTGTATGGCGCAAATTATAAAATTTCCCGCTACCCCGGCCAAATTCGGTTACACGCGCGTGAAGAAACGCGCCAAGGCCGCCGAGGATCCGAACCAGCTTCATCTCTTTCCTCAGCAAACGGCTAAGATCCTCAATCTCGGGCCTTCGCAGAACCTCTTTGAACAGGCTTTATTGCTGGATGAACGGGACGACGCCAAGGCCGCTGAGTTATATCAACAGGCGATCGCGCGGGGGGATTGTGTGGCCGATGCCCACTGCAATCTGGGCATTATTCAAAGTAAGCAAGGACACACGGTCAAGGCCTTTGACAGTTTCACGATGTCGTTGGAGCAAAATCCGCGTCACTTTGAGGCCCATTACAATTTGGGAAACATGTATTTTGAGGTGAACGACTATCGCCTCGCGCAGATTCATTACGAAATCGCGAACGAGATCAACCCGGCGTTTCCCAATGCCTATTTTAATCTGGCGCTGGTCCTGGCCTTGAACAAAGACTTCGGCGCGGCCGCCGACGCGCTGACGGCTTACCAAAGCCTGGTCTCCGCCGAAGAAGGCCGGAGCGCGGATGAGTTGCTCAAGAACCTGCAAAAATCCGTGACTGTCGCCAAGAATTCAGACTCGGGGTCAGCGGGGTGAGGGGAATAGCGAATTTCTCTCACCCATATTGCCGCCAAAACGGCACCTCTGGCCCCGATCAGGGCGGCGCAGCCCTACCCTCTGTTTCTTCTATTCCGTCCTGTTCCGTTCTTGATCCTTGCTCCCGGTTGCACTCAAGGGAAAAATGGCGCATCTTTGGCGAAGGTTTTTCCACTCCCTTCATCTCTTTGTTTCCTTCGTTTCAAATCTTTTGTCGAGAGAATGTCCAAATTCCCGTCTTCCCGCTTTGCCGGGGAGGCGGGGTTCATCACAATTGCATTTCTGTAACAGCACGCTAGCTGCTCCAGGCCACCGGCACGGCCAGTTTTTTGCCGACGCGGTCGAGGTAATGGAGTTGCTTTCTGGCCACGCCATACTCGTGAACCATGCGGGTGATTTTCACGTCGTAACAGCAGTATTCCGCGATTTCCAGCAGCTTCCCCTCCCGGAACCAGCGCAAGGCCTGGCTGCCTTCGGCGGTCTTTTCCACGCCCAACGTTGCCGTGGCGATGGAATCAAGGGAAAGACGGTGTTGCAGCGTCTTTTGCAACTCCACCAGCATGTCCAGAGTCAGGACCTGCTCCGGATCGAAAAAGGGGTTATGTCCCACCAGCACTTCGTAATCGAAGCGCAGATTATTGAAACCGACGACCAGGTCAGCCCGGCGCAATTCCTCAATGAGCGCGTTCACCTCCCGCTCGCCATAAATCTTGTAGCCGCCGCGGGCCGTGCTGTAAGTGACGCCGATGCTCATGCGCATATCGCGAATTCGGTCCCAGCCCCCGACTTCCTCGGCCGACTTCTGTGTTTCCAAGTCAAAATAAACGGTATTGTTCAAGTGGATCGGTTTTATATGCCCCCAACGGCGAATTGAAAGATTTTTCTCCGCATGGATACGATCGGCAATTGCCGAGCATTGCCTTTGCGCCTGATTCCACGCAATTTGGCAGGGTGATTCGATTGGTTTTGTTTGATATTGATGGAACGCTGCTCCACACGGGCGGCGCGGGGATTAAGGCCTTCGGGATGGCGTTTGCCCATGAATTTGGCGTGCTGGATGGACCGGAGCGGCTCAAGTTCGCCGGCCGCACGGACGTTTCGTTGGTGCGGGAGGCTTTCACCAATCATGGCATTGAGCCCTCGCGGGCGAATTTTGACCGGTTCTTTGCAGTGTATCTGTCGTTCTTGCGCCAGACCATTATGAACTGCAAGGGCGGAGCGTGTCGCGGGGTGCTGGAGTTCCATCAGGCGCTGCTGGCGCAACCGGAGCCGCCAGTGCTTGGCTTATTGACCGGAAACATCAAGCAGGGCGCGCAAATCAAACTGGAACGGTACCAGATGTGGGACAAGTTCGCTTTCGGCGCCTTTGCGGACGATCACGAGGAGCGCGACCAAATCGCGGCCGTGGCCCATCGGCGAGGCAGCGAGCGCCTCGGCGGCGCCTTGCGCGGCGAGGAAATACTCGTCATCGGAGATACGCCGCTGGACATCCGCTGCGGGCGGGCCATCGGGGCCAAAGTGCTGGCCGTGGCCAGCGGCGGAGCGACGATGGAAGAGTTGCGCCCGCATCGGCCGGATTGGGCCGTGGCGGATTTATCGCAAATCTCCGCCGCGGAAGTGCTGGACGGCGCCTGATCAGTGCGAGTGCGGGCGTCCCGTGCCGCACATCCCGCAGGAGCGAGGATTGCCGGAACAGGAAGGCGGCTCGGAAGTGTCGCCGCCGCTGGAAGAGAAGACGGACAGTTTTTTCGCCAGCTTTTTTGATCCGCATTTCGGGCAGGGCGTTTTTTCCCATCGGGTGGAACGCACCAAAATTTCGCTGTCCGCCCCGCATTTTCCGCAATGAAACTCATAAATCGGCATGGAGCGAAGATAGCCGGGTCGAGCGGGAAAGGGAACAGAGAAAACAGAGGATCATCTTCCGGCTCCTGTTGTTAAGGATTAGGATTAGGATTAGGATTAAGACCAGGTGGTGCGGGAGATGGCTTGGAGGGGGCGGCGGCGCGGGCTTCGAGAAATCTCTTTAGCTCCACGGCGGCTTTTCCGCCGAAACCGGGCACGGCCGCAATGGCCTCGACGGTGGCAACGCGCAGACGCTGCACGGAGCCGAATTTTTTCAACAGTGCGGCTTTCCGCTGCTGGCCGATGCCGGGGAATTCGTCCAGAATGCTCTCGGTCAGTTTTTTCAGGCGAAGCTGCGCGTTGTAGGTGTTGGCAAAACGATGCGATTCGTCGCGGACCCGCTGCAAGAGCTTGAGCGCGCCGGAATCGGGGCTGAGACGAAGAGGCTCGCTTTCGCCCAGCCGATAGATTTCTTCGAATTCCTTGGCCAGCCCGATGACGGGGACGGCGCTCAAGCCGAGCTTGGCCAGCTCCGCCGCCGCCGCGTTGAGCTGGCCCTTGCCGCCGTCAATAACAATTAAATCCGGCGGACCGCTCCCGTTGGATTCTTTTTGTTCACTCAGAACGCGGGTGTAGCGGCGCCGGACGGTCTCGGCCATGGAAGCAAAATCGTCCTGCCCTTCCACTGTCTTGATGCGGAAACGGCGATAGTTGGAACGGTCCGGCTTGCCCTCGCGGAACGCCACCAGCGACGCGACGGCAAAGGTGCCGCTGATGTTGGAAATATCAAAGCCTTCGATGCGGGCCGGAGTGGCGGGCAGATGGAGAGCGGCAGCCAATTCCTCGAGGTCGCGCGCCGAGTCCAGCGCCACGGGAAGGTTGTAAGGGACGCGCGGAAACTTCCTGGTTTTCTGCGTCGTGCGGCGCAAGTCCGCCAGGGCGTCGCGATATTGCGCGGCCTTTTCAAAATCTTCCGCCGCGGCCGATTTTTTCATTTGCTCTTCCAGTTCCCGCTCCATTTCCCCAGTCTGGCCGGCGAGGAATTCACACGCCGCCTCGACCTGGCGGCGGTAGTCCTCCTGGGAGATGTTGCCGATGCACGGGGCGGTGCAGTACTTGAGGTGGCCGTAGAGGCAATGCTTGTAATCTTCCGCGCCCGGCGTCAAGGGGCGGCAGCCGCGCAGGTTGAATTTGCGCCGGGCGAGCGTCAGGGTATGCCGGGCCGAAGCCGAATGGACGAAAGGCCCAAAATAGCGCGCTCCATCATCCTGTCTCAACCGCGCCATCATAAAACGCGGAATGGGATCGTTCATGTTGACTTTGATGAGGAGGAACCGTTTGTCGTCGCGAAAACTGATGTTGTAGCGCGGCTGATACTCCTTGATCAGCTTTCCTTCCAGCAAAAGGGCCTCCGGTTCGCTGCGCACGGGAAAGGTGTCGAGGTCATGGATCGCATCGACCAGGGCGTTAAACTTCAGGTCCCAGCCACGGCGGCGCGAGGCCTGAAAATAGCTGCTGACGCGCTGGCGCAAATCCCGCGCTTTGCCGACATAAATGACCGTGCCGAAACGGTCCTTCATGAGATAGACCCCGGGTTTGTGCGGCAGTTGGCCGACCTTATTGCGAATCTGTTCCGTCGCAGGCATGGCGCGCTCAAAAAGTCAGGTGTCTCGCAAGGTAGCGCGCGCACTCCGTGCGCGCCGGGTTTTTGGGGACGCCGGGTGTCGCTCCGGCGCGCAACGGAGTGCGCGCCCTACCAAATCCCCGCTCCGACGGACAGGGAACTGCCTGCCCTTCTGAAACATGATCGAAGGATTTAGTCGCATCCAAAAATCATCCTCCCTTGCGTCGCTGGACATGATCCATTGTCCTTTGCTTCATCCACCAACCTAATGCGCTTGCCGCGCCAAGGCCAGAGTCAAAGCACCGGTCGGGACCGCGTCGGCGGCCAATTGCGTCAGGGCGACCTTTGGTCCTGGGGCGAAGGCTTCCATCGTGTATCTGCGCAGGGAATGTTCGACCGCGGCGCGCAAGGGTTCGCCCACAAAGGCCAGCCCGCCGCCCAGGATAATCATCTCCGGATGAAACAGGTGCGTGACATGCGAAAGCCCGAAAGCCAGATCATCCGCGGTCTCGTCCAAAACAGCTTTCGCCAGCGGGTCCCGCTGGCTCAAGGCGGCCCCAAGAAACTTGGCTTCGCCGCGGTTGACTTGGCGCGCCGAACGCGCCAATGGCCCGTCGGAATTCGCGGCGACGGCGGCGCGAATCCTGGCATCGGCCGCCCAACCGGAGCAGCGCGATTCCACCGTGGCGCCGGAACGATCGAGGCGCACGTGTCCAATCTCCGCCTCGCCAGGGGGCGCGCCGTGATAGATTCTGCCGTCCAGGACCAGCCCGCCGCCAACCCCGCTGCCCAGTGTCACATAGAAAACCGGATTGCAGCCGGCTCCCGCGCCGCGGGCGGCTTCGCCCAGCGCGGCGACATTGGCGTCGTTATCGACGAAAACCGGGCATCCTGTTAGCTCGGAAATCCAGGAGCCGAGGGGAAAATCCGACCATCCTTCGATCTGGTGCGAGCAGCAAATCTGTCCCGTCTTCCAATGAACGGGCCCGCCAAAACCCACTCCGACCGCCGCCGGCCGCAGTCGTTTGGCCAAATCGGGAAGGGCCCGCGAAAGCTGTTGGCGAATGCCCGCCGCTCCCTCCGTGGACGCAATTTCCCAATGAAAACGTTCGAGAACGCGCGCTTCATTGTTCCCGGCGCACACTTGCAGCTTGGTGCCGCCGATTTCGATGCCAAGGTAGAGAGCCCCGCCGCCGTCAATCATAAGGATAGCGCGACTGTTCGATGGTGCGGCCGAGCACTTCAATCTGCTCCAGGTCGGCGCTGCCCAACCCCGCTTGTTCGGCCAGGAGAAGATGATTGTCGCAGTACTCGAAGGGGCGCGTCTTGCGCGGCGCCCGCGGGTCGTAGCCCATCACAGCCGTGGCCACCGCGTCGGTGGATACCGGATTTAACCCCACGATCAACACGCCGGGAGTCGTGACCTTGATCGGGCCGGCTTGGCCGCACCACGGTCCCTCGCCGATGGTCATGGCCGAAATGCCATCGACTATGGCGATATCAATGGGGCGGGCAGCGCAAACGTCCACCACGATGCGAGGCACGCGGGAAAAGGGATCGTTGGAAACGGCGCCCGCTTTGAGGCCCGGCATTTTGAGACTGCCATAGCCATCGGCATTGTGCAACGGGTCCCGTCCCGCCGTCGCCCTTTCGCTCCCGGCTTCGGAGCCGTAGAGCGAGTTCGGAGTCAACCCGAACATGTTCTTCATCGAAAGCGTGACTCCGGCCGTAAGGTGCCGTTTCAATTTCGCCAAAGAAATCATGACGTCGGTATCATGATACGAATGGTTTAAATCAAAAGAAGAAAACAGGTGGCCCCCGAAGGGCACGCGCAAAGTGCTATAGGACTTGCCTTCGCCGAGGTTGCGGGTGTTTTCGTATTCGACTTTGCCCAAGGCGCTGATCGCGTTGATGTCCCACCCGGCTGTATCCAGGGTGGTTTTTAAATCATCATGGCTCTGGGTCGATTCTACCAACCGCACGCGGGCGGCCCCGGCGTCAAAAAGCAGCGCCAGCAGGGCCGTCACGGTCGAGCCATGAGTCATGTAGGTTTCTCCGACAGGCCGGCCCAGGTAGGGCGAGAAATCTGTTCCGGTCAAATTCACTTTGATGGTGACCGTTTTGTTGCGGACCAATTTGCCCACGCCCCCGAGCAGCTCGAAAGATCGACCGAGGGCCGCTTTGACGTCCGGACCATAACCCGGGCAGGACGCCAGGGCCACCCTGGCTTTGGCGCGCGTCTCGGCGGAAAGGGGATTCGTTTGGCCAAAGGCACGAGGCCAGGCCAAGGCGAACGGAGACGCGGCGGCGAAAGTTGCGCCCAGCCGGAGAAAGGCACGGCGGTCGCACGTTCCGTGACGGTCACTGAAATTAGCCACGGAATTATAGTGGCATATTTGGGCACGATGGCAATTGGATAGTGGGTTGGCAAAACGCGGGGGGCGCGCGACAGAATTGAATTCTCGCACTCGAAAAGAGGGGGCATTGCGGCGGGGCACGGCACCCCCCCGGGGGGGGGCAATAGGGCTCAATTTACCTCAATTTGGTTCAATTTGGTTCGGGTGGACCGGCTCGCCGCCTGGCGGGCGCTGGTTGAGTTGCTGACGGATGGGCAGCGGGAGCCGGGCGATTTGGCCGTTGCGCGTCATCGCGGGCCTCGGAGAGCGTGGCATTGTTCTCATGCAGGGCAATGATAACAGGAATGGGTCAAGATTAAAATCCTACGGAAGGATTTTGAAGAGGTTTGACGTGTGGCGCATGAACTGAGGCGCCATGCAGGAACACTGGTGGAATTCAACGCAAAGGCACAGTGCCGCTGGCCGCAACCCAAATTCCACCACGAAGGACACGAAGACCACGAAGAAAAGAAGGTTCGGATTTTTCTTTTCAAGATTTCGTGAGCATGAACGGAAGGGCGAGGTAGTTGCCTTTGATTCCTTTCCGACCTGCCCATATCGTGAGTAAAAGTTATATACACGATTAGAAATGACATCAAAATTAATTGTCATTTCACTTCCTGTTGTACCCGTAACTCCAATCTTAGGATCAAACAAAATGACTGAGTGAATAGAGCCTGTGGGAAGTTTAAGATTTTTATACATTTTTAAGCGACCTAACGTATCAGGCTTCATCCCATTTGTGAGTTCAGTAAACCCACCCCCTTTATCCCCACCTGAAACAATAATTACAGGACGATTTTGCTCTTTTGCCGATTTAATAGTATCAACCATATTTTGGCCATTAGGCTTGTCGGATTTACTGGTAAATTGAAGGAACTCAACATTTTCAGACACAGTTTTTTGTTCGTGTCCGGAAAACTCATTAATACCAAGAACAAATAACAACCCTCCTCTTGGCTGGTCAATTAGCGCTTTAACCAAGCGCTGCGCATCTTCATTTTGTTGTTTATTCTCAAAAAACAAAATAACTAATGGTTTTGAAATCTCCTGAGTTTCGGCAGGAATGATTTGATTTTGCT
>JBKQWF010000308.1:0-52775 GCA_052139695.1 Limisphaerales bacterium | reverse complement strand
GCCAGCGCGGCCCTCGAAAGCGTTGCCTCGTTTCCATGCGCGGCAACGATAGCAAGAATGAGTCGAGACTAAAATCCTACGGAAGGTTTTTGAACAGGTTTATTGCGCCCCAATGCAGGAAAGCTGTCTTACGGTCATTCCTGAGAAGACTTAGAATACAGTTTGCCGCCAGGCAATTTGTGCCGGGGCGAGGCGAGAGCGAGGAGCACCCCTCTCTCCGTCTCTCTCCCCGCTCGCGCGGGGCGAGAGTGAAATATTCGAGGGTGCAAAGTGTTTCAAAGCGGGATGCAACGGCCCGCCTCAAATAGCGCATCGGCCTGCTTGCCGAGGTGATCCAGCTTGCCATTGGCAATGTCGGTTTCGATCCGCTGGTTCTACGAATCTGAGATGAATTTTGGCGGAATTCCTCCATCAGATGGTTGATATTCCACCATGAATTGTGGTATCTTGCGTGCGTGATCCAAAGACATGTTGAGTCCTTGATCCTCGCGGGGCTGGCCGACAGCCCGGTCGTCCTGCTCGTCGGCGCGCGACAGACCGGCAAGAGTACGCTCATCCAGGCTCCCGATTTCCAGAAGGCCAAACGACGTTTCGTGACCTTTGACGACGCCAACAATTTGGCCTCGGCCAAAGCCGACCCTGCCGGGTTCCTGGCCGCCTATCCAGAGCCATTGACATTGGATGAGATCCAGCGCGTGCCCGAGCTTTTTTTGGCGATCAAGGCATCTGTGGACCGCGACCGTGCTCCAGGGCGGTTTTTGCTGAGCGGCTCGGCCAACGTGCTTTTTCTGCCACAAGTTGCCGATTCTCTTGTCGGGCGAATGGAGGTCATCACGCTCTGGCCGTTCTCCCAGGGTGAAATTGAAGGCGTGCGCGAGGGTTTCGTTGACGCTGTTTTCGGCGACGAACTGCCCAGGCTGAGGTCTCTTCAGCAATGGGACGAGCGGAGTGAAATCCGCCGCCGGGCGATCCGCGGCGGTTTCCCTGAAATTCTTACTCGGGCGAACGCGGAACGTCGCAATGCCTGGTATGGCTCCCACCTGACCACGATTTTGCAACGCGATGTCCGCGACCTGTCGCGCATTGAGGACCTGACGCTCATGCCCCGACTGCTTTCCATCCTGGCCGCCCGAGTGGGCAACCTATTGAACGCGGCGGATCTTTCCCGCAACACCGGAATTGGCCAGACAACGTTGAGGCGTTACCTAAGCCTATTGCAAACGCTGTTTCTTTTTCAAGAACTCCCCGCATGGTCAATCAACTTCGAAAAGCGCTACGTAAAAATGCCGAAAACGTTTTTATCCGATACTGGACTGGTGGCGCATTTGCTGCACCTGACGGATGAACGCCTCGATCAGGAACCCGTCCTGTGGGGCGGACTCCTGGAAAACTTTGTCGGCATGGAATTATACAAGCAGGCGGCATGGAGCAAAGAACGTCCCCAGCTTTATCACTGGCGGACACATGGCCAACAGGAAGTCGATTTGGTTCTGGAGGCCGGCGGACGGTTGGTCGGAATAGAGGTCAAATCCGGGACATCCGTCACGGTGGATGATTTCAAAGGATTAAAAGCACTGGCTGTTGATGCCGGAAAGCGATGGGTGCGCGGCATCCTGCTGTATTCCGGCTCCGAATTGCTGCCTTTTGGTGACAGGCTTTTTGCCATGCCGATCAGCGCTCTTTGGCGGCTGGCGGAAT
Source organism: Limisphaerales bacterium (assembly GCA_052139695.1). Taxonomy (GTDB): domain Bacteria; phylum Verrucomicrobiota; class Verrucomicrobiia; order Limisphaerales; family Palsa-1400; genus PLGF01. The sequence continues at coordinate 51,077 of JBKQWF010000308.1, read as the reverse complement.
AGCGCGAATTGTTCACATTAGGGCGGCGCAGGAGCGCCGCCCCCTCACGCCAGTGCCTGGAATACGCCCCCCATTTCAAATTCGTCCCGAGGGGACGATGGAAAGAGGTGCCAGAGATATTTTTCTTTGCGCGAGTCCGCCGTCCCTTCAGGACGGAAAAACTCTGGCGGATCACCAGACACTGGCGTGTCTGGCTAATATCCGAAGTCGCTCCGCGACAAGAAGAGGCATCCGAGGTCGCTCCGTGACAACAGGACGTATCCGGAGTCGGTCCGTGACAGGGGGACGTTCATCGCAACCTGGGCTGAGTGATTTCAATCCTTGCAGGATTGTTTCCGCTCGTCAGCCACAGTCGAATTCGCCCTTGGTTGATCCAATCTAAACGAGTTTTACGCAGATTGGGTCTCCAAAAATGTCCAAACTCCAGAGGGCGGCGCAGCAGCGCCGCCCGGCGCCGCCCCACCGTTCCTGCCAGGGGTTGCTGGAGCAATGCCCCAATTGCCGTAAAAACGCCGGAAACGTCTTTTTCTTGGCAGAGGGCGGGGAGGGCAATTATGCTGGATAAATGTCACGAACGATGATTGTGAAAAGAACGGGATGGCAAACCGGCTGGCTGACTTTGGGAGCGGCTTGTTTTGGATTTTTGCTCAACCTCCAGGCGCAAGACCTGGTTCCTTTGAATCTCAAGCTCCCTGCCGCGGCTTTTGTCGGAACGCCCACCGATTTGCCGTCCGGGTCCACCGTGGAAAAGCCCACCGGCAAACCGCGTCCGCCGCTGATGGTGCCGCGCGGCGTCAAGAACCTGGCTTTGGGAAAGCTCGTCACGACCAGCGACACCAACCAACTGGCCGTCAACCTGGCCAAAATCACCGACGGAGACAAAGAGGCGACGGAACAGGGCACGGTGCTGCTGCGCAAAGGCGTGCAATGGGTGCAAATCGATCTCGGCGCGCCCTACGCGCTCTATGCCGTCGTGATTTGGCACGCGCATGACACGGCCAAGGTCTATCACGGCGTCGTGGTGCAGGTGGCGGACGATGCCGCTTTTACCCAGAATGTGCGAACGATTTTCAATAATGACCAGAGCAACGTCGATGGCCTCGGAGCCGGCAGCAACCGCGAATACTTCGAAACAAACGAAGGCAAATTGATCGAGGCCAAAGGGGTGGTCGCTCGCTATGTGCGCGCTTACTCCAAAGGCAGCACCGAAAGCCGCCTCAACGAATACACGGAGATCGAAGTTTACGGCAAATAGTCGGGAGAGTAAGGCTGTTCTGACCATATCCATGCGGATGGATTGGGGAGCACGGGCGTCTCGCCAGGCGTCTCGCCCGCAGCCTTCGGCGTCCCGCCGAAGGCATCAGCGCCGCGGCAGATTTACCAAAACGTGCGCGGTTTTGACTCCTAAGCCAGTCGGCGGGACGCCGACTGGAAGCGACCGAGACGGTCGCGGTCCCCAACTTTGTTTCGTATGCTTGGTGTAAAGGAATCTTGGCACTCCCCCAAACTGCCCCTCTCCCAATCGTCAGCCAAATTTCCGCGTTAGGCGCTGCTCGTGGTAGGCGCGGCGCTGATCGGCGGTCATTTTTTCAAAATCGGGTGAGCCATTTCTAAAGGCTGTGGGAAGCGTAGCGGCGTTGCCGTAACTGGCGCCGGGCACGGCGGCGGCTCTGCCGCTGATGAGCGCCGGATCGGTCAATTGAAGGTCGTTTTCCAAGGGCAGCTTGGGTTGGATTTTTTTGCCTTGTAACACGCCATGATAGGCCCGCACCGCCTCGTCCGGGGAAATCCGTCCTTCCGTAATCAACCGCAGCATTTCAATAAAAGCCAATTGATGCTCGGCCTGGTTGATCCTGCGCCCATAAAGAGCGACCCGGGCGCCATGTTTTTGCGCGTCGTGGATCAGTTTGAAGGCGTCGTGGGTCGTGCCGGCGCTGCCGCCGAGAATGCCTACCACCATGTTGGGATCGTACTGCACCAACTCCTCCAAGGCGCGCGGGCCGTGATAGACGATCTTTAAAAACAGCGGCCGCCCCGCTTCGGTCACGCCCGCCAGGCTGCGCAGAATGCCGTCGTTGATGAATTCTCCCATCTTTTCGGGCGCAACACCGCTGGGCACATTGGGATCGAAGACTTCCAGGAAGTAGCGGAAGTTTTTGCGCTCGGCCTCTTCGCGAAATTCCTTGAAAGCGAGCAACGTCTGGCGGTCCCGCTCCAGGTCATTGAGGAAAGTGACCGAATAAAGGCCCAGGTTGGCGCCGGGAATTTCGCGCTCGCGATCGCACTCGATTTTTCCACATTGGATGTGATCGATCGTGGCGGTGCGAAACGGTTGCGCCGGCTCGCGGGTGTAACAGCCGTGACGGACCGCCCAAACATCGGTGGCGTCATTGGCGCGGGCCGCCGGCGTGACGGCGGAATCGCGGAACAACCCTTCCTTGATGGTCAACTGTTCGTTGACATAGGCCGACATGAGCATGATGTCGATGAGTCCCTGGCGCGTGACCTCGCGAATAATGTCCAGGAACTCCGGCAGGTTGCGGCAACCGAATTCTTCGCGGGACCAGACTTCGGGCGAAAAACTGGCGGGACGAACGCCCCGGGCGGACAGATAGCCGCGCGGTCCGGGAGCGCGCACGCCAAAGGCCATGTCGGCGTCTTTGGCGTCGGCCAGAATGAAAACGCGGGCGGAAGGGTCGGCTTTGAGGGCCGCGAGCTTGGCGTCCAAAGACTTCATGGCCGTCAGTCCACCCGGACTTTGGCCAGGATGTCTTTGAGGGCCTTGGCCGAGGCTTGCAGGGCCATCATTTCCTTCGGCCATAATTTAATATTGACGTGCGACGCGACGCCCTGCCGGCCGACGAGGGAAGGAACGCTCAGGCAAATATCGCGAATCTCATAAGCGCCTTGGGTGAGCGACGAAACCGGCAAAAGCGCTTTTTGGTCAAGAAGAATGGCGTGGATGACGTCGCGAATGGCGATGCCGACGGCCCAGCCCGCGCCGCCTTTCCGCTTGATCACTTCCGCGCCGCTGCCCTTGGTGCGCTCGAAGACCGCGTTTTGGAAGGCGGGCGCGCATTCGGGCAAACCCGCCAGCGGCAGGCCGTTGACCGCGGCGCTCGACCAGATCGGCACCATGGAATCGCCGTGCTCGCCCAGAATCAACGCTTTGACCTGGGTCGGAGCCAGCTTGAGTTCGGCCGCGATGAGAGAGCTGAAACGAGAGGTATCCAGCATGGTGCCCAGCCCGAAGACCTGGTTCCAGGGAAGGCCGGTGCGGCGCAAGGCCAGTTGGGTCAGAATATCGACTGGATTGGAGACGACGAAAATCAGGGCGTCCTTGCGCAGACCGGTGGTTTTTATCGCATCGATGATCGAGACAAACAACTGGACATTGCGATTGATCAAATCGAGGCGCGATTCGTCCGGCTTGCGGCGCAGGCCGGCGGTGATGAGAAAGAGATCGCTATCGGCGGCGCGCGCGTAGTCGGCGGCGTAAATGCGTTGATTGCCCGCCAGGGCGCTGCCATGCATCAGGTCCAGGGCTTCGCCCTCGGCCAGGTCGCGGTTGGCGTCAAGAATTTGAATTTCCGAGACCAGGCCTCCGCATTGCAAGGCATAAGCGGCGCAGGAGCCGACACGTCCGCCTCCGCCAATAATGGTGACTTTCATGAGGTTTTAACTCGGGACATGATTTGATCGGTGATGGTCTTGACCAGGGCCTCGGCCTGTTCGTCCGGCGCGGTCCCTTCGAGCGGGCGCGGCGGAACGGCGCAGGAAGCGCCCGGACGCCATTCGTCACTGTTGCAAAGCTCGCATTCCTTCAGGCCGATGCGCGGGTCGGGAATGCCCAGGGTTTGCTTGATCTTGAGCAAGTCCTGCAAGTGCGTTTGAGAAAATGTTTTCAGAGGCGTGCCCAATTGCGCGGCCACCACGACGGTTCGGCAATAGGCTTCGATGATCTCCATTTTGAAATAGGCGTCCTCCACGCTGACATGGCTCCAGGAAACGACGCCGTGATTGGCCATGAGGATGGTGTTGTGCTTGTCCACCAGGTCCGAAACCAGCTTGCCCATTTCCATCGTGCCGGGCGTGCGGTACGGGGCGATCGGCACTTTGCCGATAAAGACTTCAATCTCGGGAATCATGCAGGTGGGCGGTTCCACGCCGGCGACGGCGAAAGCCGTGGCGTGCGGCGGATGGCAATGAACCGTGGCCACCGCGCGCGGCTGGCGCTGCATAATTTGCAAGTGCATCAGGATCTCGCTCGTACGCTTTTTCGTGCCTGCCAATTGATTTCCATCCAAATCCACCAGGCACATATCCTCCGGCTTCATGAAGCCCTTGGAAACCAGCGTCGGGGTGCAGAGCGCCAGTCCCTCGCCGACGCGAATCGCGATATTGCCGCCGTTGCCATCGACGTAGGCCCGGCCCCAGAGGCGGCGGCCGATGTCGCATAATTGCAGTTTGAGCGCGTGAATTTCAGGCGAATTGAAAAAGACTTGAAGCTCCGCCGGCGGACTGGCCGCGGTCACGGGCCTGGCGGCTGGGGCAGCCGGCTTTTCTTCCCGGCTCCGGTGATGGGAAGAACCGTTGTTTTCGAAATCGCGCAACAAATCCCGCGCGGCGGGCGTGACGATGGCATCGGATGGAATGGAGCGGACGTCGCCGCCGTTGCGCAGCATTTCTTCCACTTCCCGGGCGCTGATGATGACTTTCATTTGAATGGTGAGTAAAATATATTGTCCACGAGGGCGGCGTTGAGGGCGTCAATGGGGACGGGCTGATCGAACGGCACGGCGGCCTCGCGGCCCTCAATGAAACCGATGGTTTGCCCCACGCCCCCGCCCAGATCGTCGTACACCACCAGGCTCGGTTCCGGGCTGATGGCGGGAAGCTGGTTATCCTGTTGAAACTGCTCGCGGAGGAATGGGCTGACGATCAGCCAGCGCGCGCCGCGCAGCGATTCCGCCGTTTTGCTGAGAGTGACTCTGCCAATGACATTTCCCACTCTCATACCAGCACCCCCGGTTCCTTTTCATCCGCGATGCCAATGACCATCCAGCGGGCCGGGCTTTTGGGATCGCCCACCGCCAGGCGCGTGGCCGCGCCATCGGAGGAAATGATCACCTGCTGATGCAGGCCGGCGCCGTAGGCATCAATGGCCACTTGCGGCGAACCTTCCGGCTGGCCGGCGAAATTGATCGGCTGGCAGATCACGAGGCGCCAACCCTCGAAACTCGGATGTTTCCGGGTGGCCACCACGTTGCCTTCGACGCGCGCCAGGAGCATGTCAGTAAATTCGCAGGTTATCGACCATCACGCAGCGGCGGACGCGGGTGAAAGTCTTGGGGTTGGTGATGCCTTCGCCGGTGGGCGTGGCGATGGAAAAGCTCAAGTAACCTTCGCCGCCGGAGCCCAAGCCGGCCATGCAGGGGCCGTTCTTGATAAACAAGGTCGTGTCCAGGGCGCGAGCCATGGCGGTCATGTGCTCGATGTTGTGGGAATGAATGATGGCGGTGTGCTTGTAATTATGTTCAGCCGTTTTGGCCTCAGCAATGCCTTCCTCCACGCTTTTCACCCGGACGACGGGAACGAACGGCATCATTTGTTCTTCGATGACGAAGGGATGACGGGCGTCGGTCTCGGCGAAGAGCAATTGTGTCCTGGCCGGAAGGTTGACGCCGGCGGCCTGGGCCAGGACGGAAGGGTCCTTGCCGATGAAATCCTTATTGACGACCGGCTCCGGGCAACCGCCGCCGTGACCTTCCTTGAAAACGAAGGCCGCCTTGGTCAGGCGTTCTAATTGGGCGGCATTGAGGCGGACAGCGCCTTGTTTTTCCAATTCGGCCATCAACTGGCCCGCGATGCTGTCCAAAGCGAAGACCTCTTTCTCGCCAATGCAGAGCAAATTATTGTCGTAAGCGGCTCCCTGAATAATGGCACGGGCGGCGCGTTCCATCGAAGCCGTGTCATCCACCAGCACGGGCGGGTTGCCGGGGCCGGCGCAAATCGCGCGTTTGCCGGCCTTGAGAGCGGCTTGCACCACGCCGGGACCGCCCGTCACGCAGAGCAAGCGCACTTGTTCGTGAGCGCACAGCGCCTGGAAAGAGGCCATGGTGGGTTGCTCGATAATACAGCAAAGGTTTTCGATCCCGGTTTCCCGGGCGATGGCCTCGTTGTAAGCGCGGATCGCGAGAGCGGCGCAACGGGTGGCAGCCGGGTGCGCGTTAAAAACAACGGCATTGCCCGCCGCGACCATATTGACGATGTTGCCGCTCAGCGTCGGAATGGAATGGGTGGAAGGCGTGACCGCGCCGATGACGCCAAAAGGGGTGTTTTCTTCCAACGTGATGCCATGGTCGCCGCTTAGTCCGTAAGGCCGGAGCCACTCCACCCCCGGGACATTCTTGATCATCTGCAGCTTCTCGATTTTGTGGTCGAGCCGGCCAATCTTGGTTTCTTCCAATTCGATGCGGCCCCATTCCACCGCGTTGGCCGCGGCCAGGGTCTTGACAATCGCGACCACTTTTTCCCGCGCGGCCACGCCGCCTTGCTGCAATTTGACGAAGGCCGCGGACGCTGCCTCACAAGCCTGATTGGCGTCCGCGAAAACACCATCCTGACCGGCGCGGACGGCGGTGTTTTTATGGCAATTGCAGGAGGTGGCGGCGCCAGGGGCCGGGGCGGCTGAAGGGCTCGCGCCCGCGGAGGCGATTCGGCCCAGGACTTCCTCCACGACATCACGGATAAGTTGTTCGTTGACTGCGGCGGACATAATGAAATTACACCTTCGCGTTATAGATTTGTTTGCCCAGGACATCGACCACATCGACAATGCCGATGATGACGGCATCGACGGGGGCTTCCTTGAGGTTGGGCGCCAGGCGGGCGGAACTGCCCTGGCAAAAGAGCACCAATTCCCCCACGCCGGCGCCGACACTGTCCACCGCCACGACGGTGTTGACGCCGGCCCGAAACCGGGATGGGTCCTTATCGTCCACCAGTTGCGGCCGCAACAGGAGCAGTTTGCGTCCGCTCATGGCCGGGTCCTTCTTCGTCGCCACGACGGAGCCTTCGACTCGCGCCAGGAACATAATTACTTCCCTTGCGCTTTGCGCGGCAGGACGGATTCCACGTCCGCATGAGGCCGGGCGATGACATGGACGCTGACCAATTCGCCTTTGTTGGCCTTGATGGCCTGGGCGCCGGCGTCGGTGGCCGCCTTGACGGCCGCCACGTCTCCCACGACCACGGCCGTGACAAGGGCGTTGCCGACTTGCTGCATGGGGCCGGCCAATTCCACGTTGGCCGCCTTGAGCATCGCGTCGGTGCCCTCCACCAGGGCGATCAATCCGCGGGTTTCGATGAGTCCGATTGCTTGATGAGGCATAGTGTTTTCTTTCGTTAAAGGTTCAGGGAGCTAAAGGGTTCAGTTGGTTTGCAAAAAACGGCGCACTTCCCGGGCCACGACCAATTCTTCATTGGTGGGAATGACCATGATTTTGACACGCGCTTCCGGCGCGCTGACGGTTTCGTTGGCATGGGCATGGGCGTTCCGTTTGGCGTCCAGGACGATGCCCAATTGGTCCAAGTCGCGGCAGATGGCGGTCCGCAGTTCGGGATTGTGTTCGCCGATGCCGGCGGTGAAGACCAACGCGTCCAAGCCGTTCAATTTCAAATAAAACGCGCCGATCCAGTGCCGGGCGTTGTCAATAAATACATCCAGGGCCAATTGCGCGCGGGCATTGCCTTGCGCGGCCTGGGCCGCGATGTCGCGGAAATCCGTATAGCCGCCGGAGAGGGCCTTGAGGCCCGATTCCTTGCACAGTTGCCGTTCCGCTTCCTCGGCCGTGATGCCAGTGGTCCGCGTCATGTAGGGGATAGCGAAGGAATCCAAGTCCCCCACGCGGTTGTTCTGCGGCAGGCCCGATTGCGGGCTCAGGCCCATGCTCGTGCCGATGGCCACGCCGTCGCGAATGCCGGTCACCGACGAGCTGCCGCCGAAATGGCACGAAATCACTCGCAACGCCGGAGAGCGGACGGGGCTCTTGCCACAGTCAACATAAAGCTGGCGCGCGCGCTCGGCCACATCCTCGCGGCCGAGCAATTCGGCGGAGCGTTCGGCGACAAATTTATGGCTGGCGCCATGAAAGCCCCAGCGGCGGACGCCCGCTTCATACCAGGACTCGGGCACGGCGTAGCGCATGGCCGCTTCGGGCGCCCATTGGTAAAAAGCCGTCTCAAACAAACCCACCAGCGGCACCTTGGGCATGCGCCGGGCAAAGAGGCGGAGGCCCATGATGTAGGGAGGGTTGTGCGCGGGAGCGATGGCGTTGCACTCTTCCATGCGCCGGACCACGTCCTCATCCAACAACCGGCAGCCGTTCAGGCCGCGGGCCATGATGGTTTTGAAACCTACGGCCGCCAAATCGCTTTCGTTGCGAATAAAACTGCCGGCGAGCAATTCCCCCAGGCAGGAATCAATCGCTCCGGCGTAATCGGTCACCCGCTCCACGCCGCCGCGCGTCACCATCCGCTCTTCACCGCCCGAGAAATCGAACAGGCGGTACTTGAGCGACGTCGAGCCAAGATTGGCGACGAGAATCTTCATCCGCTATTGCTGCAGCCATTTGCCCAGGCCGGCCAGACCTTCGTGCGGACGGGGGATGACCTGCACACTGACGACGCTGCCGACTTGCGCGGCGGCGGCGGCCCCGGCGTCGGTGGCGGCTTTCACCGCGGCAACGTCGCCGCGGAAAAAGGCGGTGACATAGCCGCTGCCGATTTTTTCCCAGCCGGCGAACTGGACGTTGGCGGCTTTGAGGGCGGCGTCAGACGCTTCCAGCAGCGCGCACAGGCCCTTTGTTTCGATCATGCCGATTGCTTGTTGTACCATATAAAAAATTGGGGTTGAAGGTTCGGGATTATTTCTTGGCCGGTTCGGCGAAGAACGCTTTCATGATGTCTTCGTGCGGGCGGGCCAGGATGTGGGAGCCGACCAGTTCGCCGACCTTGGCGGCCGCCTTGGAACCGGCATCGACCGCCGCCTTGACGCTGCCGACGTCGCCGGTGGCAAAGACGGTGATCAAACCGCCGCCGATGGGAATAGTTTTGACCAGCGTGACATTGGCGGCTTTGACCATGGCGTCGCTCGCTTCGACGCTGCCGACATAGCCCCTGGTTTCGATCATGCCGAGTGCTTCTTGACTCATTTTTCGTTCTCCTGTGGTTAGGTTATAATATTATTGACTTCTCGTGGGTGAGGTGATCAGTTCGCACGGCGTGTCCGGCTGCAAATTGCAGGCGTTGCCTTCGTCCGTGTCGATGTGGACTTCCAGTTTGAAAGCGGGATCGACGCGCGCCAGCATTTTGTCCAGGACCACTCCGCAGGCGCCGCCGATCCTCAGGCTGAGCTGCCCGCCGGCTTTCACGCCGTAAAATTCCGCGTCGCTGGGATGCATGTGAACGTGGCGCATGGCGCGGATGACCCCTTCCGGCATCTCGAAAAACCCTTCCGGTCCCATCAACATGCCGCCCGCCGTTCCTTTGATGTCGCCGGAAATGCGCAGCGGGATTTCGAACCCCAGCGCGATGGCGTCGGTATAAGCCAGCTCGACTTGATTGAAATTGCGGCAGGGGCCGAGAATCCGCAGATTGGAAATGACCCGGCTGCGCGGGCCGATGAGCGTGACGGTTTCCTGGGCGGCGAACTGCCCTTCCTGGTAAAGCCACTTGAACGGCGTCAGGGTGCGGCCCTTTCCGAAGAGAACTTCCACAGCTTCCTGGGTCAGGTGGCAATGGCGGGCGCTGATGTTGACGACGAGCGGGTTTGGCGCCAGGGCAATCTGAGGCAAGGCTTTTCCAAGCCGTTGATAGACAGCCTGTCGCACACGATGCTCAATGACCGCGCGGTGCAAATTGTTATTAAGCGCAACCATGCTTTTCGCATAAAATCTCAAAATCCTCCAATTTAGTCAATATATTTGTTGCAAAATATTTCAAAAGACACCAAAATGTTTCAAATGCAGCCAGAGGCGCGTCAAAAACGGATTCAGGATTTCCTCAACCGGGCCGAATTCGCCTCCCTGGAAGAACTGGCGGCGGAGGCGGGAGTATCGGTTTCCACCGTGCGCCGGGACTTGGCAGCTTTGGAGGAGGCGGGCAGTTTGCGGCGCACTCATGGCGGGGCCAGGCTGGTCAATCCGCCTTCGGATGAATTTGCTTTCAGCGCGCGCGATTCTCATCAATTGGCGGAAAAGGAGGCCATTGGCAAGGCCTGCGCGGAACTTATCCGCCCCAACCAGACGGTCATCATCGATGCCGGGACGACGGTTTATCACGCGGCACAGCAACTGGAGCCGAAAATGCCGCAGATCGTCACCAATTCGCTGCCTGTGGCGAATTTTTTCGCCGCCGCCAGCCGGGTGGAGTTGATTGTCTCAGGCGGCGTGATTTACCCGCGGCTCGGGGTGCTGGTGGGCCCGCTGGCGGTGGAGGCTTTTTCAAAAATCCACGCGGACGTGGCGATCATGAGCGCGGGCGGGATCACGCTCGAAGGAGTGAGCAATTCGCATGGGCTGCTGATTGAAATTCAGCGCGCCATGATCCGGGCGGCGCAACGGGTCATCTTTTGCCTGGACAGCACAAAATTTGGGCGGCGCTCCATGTCGATGCTATGCGGGCTGGACAGCCTTCACGCCATCGTTACGGATGCGGGCGCGCCAGTCGAGTTGGTCGCCCAGTTGCGCGAGCGCGGATTGGAAGTGGTGATCGCCCCCGTCTGACCGTTTTTCGGGGAGCGCGACCGTCCCCGGTCGGTCGCTCCAGGCGGCATCCCGCCGGCTGGTCTTGAATAGTTACTCACCAATTTAGATTCGTCGTGGCCGGCGCTTTATAAAAGGCGACGTGGCTGTCGGCAAACAGGATATTTCCCGCCGGTTTGGTGCGGTGCCATCCTTTGGTCTCCGTTGTGGGGTAGGACAAAACGCCACAGGCAAAGACGACCGTTTGGGAGGCATTGGTCAGGCCGATGGCCGAGAGCCCGTCCAAACCGTGACCCGGTTGGAATGGCGCCATTCCCAGGCAGTTGAAGATATAAGAATTGCCGACCCATTGGAAAAGCGTGTACGGCGTTTGGTCCTCGCTCCGTCCCTGGTCCACCGGACAGGTGACCACAGCTTCGGTCAGCCCGTAATGATTGAGCGGACGGTCTTTTGCATTGAACATATTGCCTTGGGCCGCGCCGATTTCGTTGTTGTTGGTGCGCCCGCCCCAAATAAACCAATCCATGCCTTCGAGCGTCACGTTGGTGGAGGTCCAAAACAGGCGGTCATTGTAGTCTTGCAGGTAGAGGTTCAGCGCGATCCCGCATTGGCGGAGATTGGACATGCATTTGGCGTCGTTGGAGCGGGTTTTCGCCATGCTCAAGGCGGGCAAAAGCAGCGAGGCCAGAATGGCAATGATCGCGATCACCACCAAGAGCTCGATCAAGGTGAAGCCCAAATTACATTTCTTGGATGCCTTCAACGATTGGATTTGGCCGCAACGACTACGGCTTTGGTTGGACAGTTTGGGAAGGGGAATTATTCACATCCACGGATGGCACAACACGGCAAACCGCAGCCGAAGCCCGTTAATTAGGACCCACGCAGAGGCGCAGCGCGGCAAGCCGCAACCAGGAAAAGACGGACAGGATGAACAGGATTTACAGGATAAAATCCTTGGGAGGTTGCCTTTCACGATAGATCCGGCTCTTGCGTTTAAATTCCAACCGCTGGGCGCCGAAGTTCAGCAGGAGGCCAATCTCGATGCCGGTCGCGGTGAGGTAATTTACCAACTGGACTTCGTGAGCGGAAACGAGGGCTTGGACGGCCTTTTCTTCCACCATGACCTTTTCCGCCACCAGCTTGTCCGCCGAAAAATCCCCGACGGGCACTCCGTCATATTGGACGGTGATGTGCTTTTCACATTCAACCTTCAGACCTGCTTTGCGCAACTCGTGGGCCAGGGCCTTGGCGTAAACCGACTCCAAAAAGCCCGGGCCCAAAACACAATGAACCTTCATCGCACAACCAATGATTTTCTCTGTCAATTGCTCTTCATCCATGTCCGAATCCTGTTCATCCTGTCAATTCTTTTGAATTCCTATCCATGCGTCCTCGTTTGTCTGAATGCATTCGGGGTGGCCGATCTGTGTTTATCTGTGGCTTCAAAAAAGTTCGAATAATCGCTTGACGACTTTGTCCTCATAGGGTATTTACAATGTAAATACAAAGCATGGTCAATTGATTTACGAATATGGAATTTGATTGGAACAATCCGCCGTTCAATCTCGAAAGCTCGCTCTCGCTGGTGACCATTGAAGAATCATTTGAAGACCCCTTTGCGGTTCGGCTGATGCCGGATTCGCCTCGGTTTTCCGTCCAGGCGCGGTTTTTCAATCTGGGGACGGCGGCGGATGGCACGGGAGTTTTCACCATCTTCCGCACCAACGGCAAGCAGGCGCGGGTGATTTTCGCGCGCAAGTTCGAGCCGGAAGAGCGTTTTTTTTATCAGCGGAAAATGAACCAAACGCTGGCGCAGTAATCAGCACTTAGCTCATGAATGCCATTTTAGATTGGGAAGAAGTTCCGATCTTCGACCGCGAAGAGGCCGAGGCGGCTTATTGGGCGGAGAACCGCATCGACGTGCGGTTGATGGAAGGAGCGGTGGCGGCGGGGACCGAGCTGGCTGACTCGACCACGATCACGCTGCGGATGGACCCGCGCATGCTCGCCCGCATTAAGCGCCTGGCGCGGTCGCGTTATCTCAATTACCAGAGCATGATCAAGCAATGGTTAAGCGAACGGATGGAACACGAAATGCGCGATCAAAGGTTAGGGGCGCGGTCACAGAATGGATAAGACAACATGAACCGGGCGAACAGACATCCCAGAGCGTTTACGCTGATCGAGTTGCTGGCGGTCATTTCCATCATGGGGATTGTCGCGGCGATGGTGTTGAGCATGAACAGCGCCGCCTCGACCGCGAAAAGGCGCGGCATGGTCGATGCCGAGAAGAACCGTTTGCTGGTGGCGATCGACGCGTATCAATCGAAGTTGGGCTTTTATCCACCGGACAACGGCAATCTGGCCACCACCAATGCCGCCTATTATGACCGCACAGCGGCGATCAATCCGTTGCTCTACGAATTGACGGGCGGAATTCTGCCGAACAATGGAACCGCTTACCAACTGAAATTCGGCACCAATGGAAGCACAGTTTCCACAAATTCGTATTTCAAGGTGTTTGCGCGCGGCGGGATCGCCAATTCCGACCCCACGCAGCCACAGAACTTTTATAACCCGCCGCCGATGCCCACGGATTATACAAATTTCATCAATACGGCCTATCCCGACGTCTTCGGCCTGCTCGTGCCGGTGGCGTTGACCAATGGGCAGCTTAACTTTTGGCATTACGACGCCTCGAGCCAGTACCGGCATAATCCGAACAGCTACGATCTCTGGGCCGAATTTACCATCGGCTCCAAGAGTGGGCAGTTAACCATTGTCACCAACGGCAATTGGTAATGATTTTGATGAACTCCATCGCCACACGCGAATCAGCTCCACGGCGCCTGCCGGTGCAATGGCTGGAGGACGCACCGATGTGGACGCTGTTTTTTGGTCCGGGGAGCGCGACCGTCCCGGTCGCTCCGGCCGGCGTCACGCTGGCTGGCCTCGGAATCAAAAGCGCAGATTCTTTGCTGAACCATTTCATGGCGCTGATGCCTTCGGCGGGACGCCGAAGGCTGCGGGCGGGACGCCCGCGCTCCCCGGAACGCGATCCAAATGGTTTGGGGAGCGCGACCGTCCCCAGGTTCAAAGCCACTTTGGTGGGGCGGAGCTGCTGCTCCGCCCTAATATCAGGGCGGCGCGGCAGCACCGCCCCACCAAGACTTCCGCGGACGAGGTCCTCCTTCGCTAAGGCTTCGGAGGATAAAACGCCCGCGCCCCCCGGAACGGGAGGGCTTCGCCATTCCCGCGGAGGGCGGGCGTTCACGCTTCTGGAGATGATGATGGTCATCGCGATCATTGGTTTTATCGCGGGGATGGCTTTGCCGCATGTCAGCGGTTTTGCCAAAGCGAACACATTAGCGGCGGCGAATCGGCAAATCCTCGATGACTTGGCCTATGCGAGGCAGAGGGCCCTGGTCAACCGTTCGACAGTTTATATGGTGTTTGTTCCGCCAGGGTTTTGGACGAATACCTCCTACCTGCGAAGCTTGGAGGGGGTTGAGAGGACGAACGCGTCGCTGAACCCGGGGGTGCAGTTCACTAACATGCTCGGGCGGCAATACACTTCCTATGCCTTGATCGCCATGAGCACGGTGGGCGACCAACCGGGACAGCATTATCCCCATTATTTAACTGACTGGCGGACCTTGCCGCAGGGGGTGTTTATTTCGGCCTTTGAGTTTAAAAGCAATTTGCCGCCGATCACCATTTCCACGACCAACACGACCACCGGCGTGACCAACGCGGTGGCGGTCTATCCCTTGAACTGGAGTGCGGCGGTGCCGTTTCCGTCTCTGACTGCGGGCACCTTGAACACGCTGCCATTTATCGGATTCACACCGCAGGGCAGCCTGGTGCAGCAGTTGAACCAGTACATCGTGCTCACGCGGGGGAGTGTTTTTTACGCGCAGAATAGCAATGGAGTGCCCATCGCCGGGCCGGCGGATGCCATCAGCACGCCAGCCGGCAACGAGACGAACAATCCCAATCTGATCCAGATCGATTGGCTGACGTCGCGGGCGACATTGTTGCAGAACCATATGTAATGAAAATTTCGTCTGAGCATTCGACAGCAGACGCCAAGGAAAAGCGCCGCCAGGGCGAACTGGGTTTCACCATGGTCGAAATTGCCATGGCCATCGGTGTAATCGGTTTCGCCCTGGTGGCGATTATTGGCATCCTCCCGGCGGGGATGGGGGTGCAGCAAAGTAATCGCGAGGATACCATTATCAGTCAGGATGCTCCCTATTTTATGGACGCCATCCGCAACGGCTGCGTGTTGAATACGAACCGGTTCGGGGCCGCCAACCAGAACCTGGATTTTCTGACGAATTACGTCGAGAGGATTTATTTCGTCACCAATTATAATACGCCCGCGAAAGGTCTTCGCTATGCGACGAATAACACGATTTTTAACAACACCATGATCGGCTGGAGCGGATCGAACATTATCCGGCTGCTTTCCACCCCGGAATGGACCAATGCGGATTTTAGCTGGTACCTGAGCACCGTGGCCATTGTGCGAAGCATGAGCGGGCCGGCCATCCAGCAAAACGGCGCCAACCCCTTAATGACCTTTCGCTACCAGATGACGGTGGAGATCGAGCCTTTCGTAAATCTGTCGCCGGATTTGACAAACTACGTGGCTTACACGGGCTTCATGACCAACTTGGACTTCAATGATGCCAACCTGGCCAACCAGC
This sequence comes from Limisphaerales bacterium, assembly GCA_052139695.1. Lineage (GTDB taxonomy): Bacteria > Verrucomicrobiota > Verrucomicrobiia > Limisphaerales > Palsa-1400 > PLGF01. The sequence goes on along the minus strand of JBKQWF010000308.1, from coordinate 35,596 downwards.
GCTATACGAATGCGATGATTAATAATTTCTATGACATACGTCTTCGATTCGCGTGGCCGGTATATGAGAACGGCGCGACGATCACGGTTGGCCCCAACGCCCAAACTTACCGCAGCCAAATTGCGGCGCAGTTGGTGTACGCACCCGCCTACATGAATGGAGAGACGATTCCGGCGTGGTCTTTCCAACCGCTGTCCTACTTGAACATCTATTCAAACTATCTGAACCAGTATTATCAGTGAGAATACGATTTCCAGTTACAGGTAGGGCGGGCAGTCCTCTGCCCGCCGCGGCGCGCCCGGAGTGCGCGCCCTACCTTGCCGGGCATGGCCGTGGGGGGAAGTTGTCCACCCTCGGCGGTTGCTCTGCCACGGATGACGGGCTGCTCTGCCTTAATGGACCCCTCTCCCTGCCCTCTCCCCGCAAAGCGGGGAGAGGGTGGCCGCAGGCCGGGAGAGGGGATTGTGTAAAGGTTTCCTTGAAACAAAACACTAAAATGGGCGGCGCGGCAGCACCGCGCCACCACCATCGGCGCGGGGAGCGAGGGTTGACGATCCTGGAAATGATCGTTTCCACGACGATGCTCGCATTCATCATCCTCGGGTTGACGGCGGTTTTCGTTCAGGTGCAACGGGCTTTCAAAAATGGCATCAAGCAAAGCGATGTGAGCGATGCCGGGCGCACGATTATGGACATGGTGACCAGCGACCTGCGTCAGATGACCGACGCCAAAAACCCGGGCGTGCCGAACCTCTACTGGAGTTGGACGGGGAGCAATCAACTCGTGCAAGAGACGGGGAACGTGGTGGTCCGCACCAACCAGCAGGACGAGATTTTCATCCTGGTGCATACCAACAATCTGTGGACGGGAATCGGCTACGCGGTCTCCAACATCGGCCCGTGCCTGGGCACGCTCTATCGCTTCGTTGCCACCACCAATACACCGTTCCTGACCAACAATCTGTTTAACGAGTTTTCCCAAACCGTCAATAATCAGACTTTTGGGACCAACTGGCACGCGGTGGCGGACGGGGTGATTCATTTGAAACTTCGCGCTTACGACCAGAACGGGAACGAAACCTGGCTTGAGACCAAATCGAGCGATTATGCGGCGGGGGGAAATGCGTTTTCCTATCCGCCTTCCTACCTCCTCCAAGGTTACGAGAGCGCCGCCTACCTCGCCGTGCTCAACAGCAACACCCTGCCGAATTCCGTCGATCTGGAATTGGCCATGCTGGAACCGGACGCTTACACCCAGGCCCATGCCCTGGCTTCCAGCCAGACCAGCCAGACCGCCGTCTCCAATTTCCTGGCCACCAACGCGGTGATGAAAGTCGATGTCTTCCACCAGCGCCTGGCCATCCCCGTCGTCCCTTAATGAACTTGAACTTACATAGCCGCGGCGCCAGCGGTGGCGGAAGCCGTCGCGAAGACGGCATTGCGCTGGTGATTACACTGCTGATGCTCTCGGTCATCACTTTTTTGGCGGTGGCTTTTCTGGCCATGACGCGGCGGGACCGCGCCGCCGCGACCGCCAGCGTGGATGTCAATAGCGCGCGCGCCATGAGCGACGCGGCCTTCGCCCGCGCCCAGGCGGAAATCATCGCCCGGATGATGGCGCAAACGGACTGGCTCAGTTACGACTACACGGTTTCGCGCAATTATATCAACCAAAACGGTTTTGTGCCCGGCCTGCCGCTCAACACGACGAACGTCAATTATGATGTTTACACGGGGGAGATCCTGCCCATGTCCTCGACGAAAGGGGGCGGGGCGGACTGGGCGCAGAATATCGCCAATCTTTATTACGACCCGCGCCCGCCGGTCTTTGTGGTGACCAACCCGTCTTTCTCCACCAATAGCGATTTTCGTTTCTGGGTGGATGTCAATCGCAATGGCCGCTTTGAAACCAACGGCTATATCCCGACGGTGACTAATGAATTCGGCAACTGGAATTACTATTCGTTTTGGAACGGTGAACCGGAGTTTATCGGCGTTTTGAATGACCCGTTTTCGCACCATTCCTCGAGCAACCGCTTCGTGGGCCGCTACGCTTACATGGTGCTGCCGATCGGGAAGACGCTGGACCTGAATTACATTCACAATTGGCTCAAAGGGTTTAATGGCAATATTGGTTTTTTGACAAATGGCGGTGGGAAGGCGGGTCGGCCGGAGAGCGACGGCTTCGCGCGCGACCAGGGGATTGGCTCCTGGGAATTGAACCTGGCGACGATGCTCGACGTGCTCAGCCCCTCGAGCTACGAAAACCCCGCGAACACCAATGGTTATCTCCCCTACAACTATACCAGCCCGCTGTCGGGCAAACCGAATACCGGATATGCCTTCGATGACGCGGAGTCGATGCTGCATTATCGCTATTATCCTCCAGGCCGGGGCACGTGGCCGCCTTATATCCTAGCAAATATCGAGACTTACTTTGGCCGCAGTTACACGAATGCCTTTCTCAACCTGGACACCTATTGCGCCAATCCGGCGCTGACGGCTCCTTTTGTCTATACGAACGTGAAGCAATCGATGGCCGCCAATCCCTGGCCGGGCAGCTATACGAGCAATCTGTTTTATGAGCCGCAGGACTTGTTTGACACGAACAAGACCTCGCAGCATTTCGTGAATTGCCTGTTGTGGGCGGAGGCGCGGACCAATTTCTTTGACCGCTACACCTTCCAGCGTTTGCTCGGCAGCATCGGCACCGGCTCAAGCCCGGAATATGGAGTGTTCGTTTATACCAATAGCACCAACGCTTACGCTGGCTCGCCCCCGACCTGGCTCAGAACGAAAGTCAATATCAACTACGATAACACGGCTCAAATCACCAACGTCAATGCCCCGTTTGCGCCGATGCCCACCAACCTGGTTTCATGGGCGCCGATCACGTTTTTCACCAACGCCGCCGACTTGCTCTTGCGCTCGCAGGAGTTTGTGATGGCTACGAACATATACCCTGTCTTCGCCGCCAATGGTAGCGTTGCTAATTATATTCCCTATTATGGGGCCGTCCACTTCGGCATAACCAACATCCCGATCTATAACTCGACAAACCCAACGGTCCGCTACAGCGCCAAAATCCATCGCATGTTGCAATTGGCCGCCAATATTTATGAGGCGGCAAATGGAACCAATTTTGATCGGAATATGGGAGTCGGGACCAATGTCTATTATCCGCATGTCTATCGCCCGCAGTTTTCGGTCCAGAATTATGGGACAAACTACACAGTCACCATAACGAACTACGTGGAGATGGCTCAGACCGGGACGCAGTTGACAGACTGGTACACCTATCTTTACGATGCCCTTCAGACCGGATCGGGCCAAATGCGCGTCAGAACTCTGGATTATAATGGGGTGAAAACAATGTATAATGATCATAGGTCCGGGCCGAACGATCTTGTCTTGGGGGTCCCGTGGGTCATTGGAACCGTCAAGGGCGTGCCCAGTTTCAATCAATTTGCCTTCGTCAACTCGTTCGCCATGACGCGGCGGCTCGATTTTCTCCGCCTGGCGACGAACGTGCCGCCACAATATATGAGCCAATCCTACGAAGTTGCCGTTTCCAACTATTTGGGCGCACAGCTTTTCAACCCTTACAGCAACGCCTATCCGAAGCAGGTTTTCTACACTCTCTACAACACCGCGACGGTCAGTATTACCAATACCAACGGGCCGGGATATTGGTACACGAATATGACGGTAACCAACAACATCGCTTTCCGTCCTCAGGCGCCCGCCGTCCCAGCCATGATATTCGCGGGCAACTTGCACGGCTACAACGGCAGCGCGAAGAGCGGAATCGTGCTGATTTCGGCAACGAATGCAGTGGCGATGTTCGACTCCTTCTATTCCGAATCTACGAAAACTTTCCGGCCCGCCAGCATCTACACGCCTTTCTCCCTCCCGGCTGATTTGCACCAGGGGACTTGGGCGCCAAACAATGCAAGGGCATGGCCAAACCATTCCTGGGTGCTCAATGTGACCAACTATGTGCTGTATTGCATGTGGACTATGGACGGAACCGGTGTTAGCGGCAATCCGCGTCTGCTGGATTTCGTCAACCTCGGCCCGATTGGAACGTCGCTGGCGATCATCCCCACCTTGATGACCAATGGCGCGACTGGCGCGGGCTCTGCCCTCTTTCCCGTTGCGGGGAAAGGCAGCGGCATCGACAGCAGCTTTCTGGTATGGAACCCGTCCAACGCCACCGACAATGCCGGCTTTTCCGCCGGAGTGCAGGCACAAATCGCGATTGGAAGCGGCACGATGCAGGCCTCTGACTGGCCAGGAGGATTAGTATCAGGCCAGAACGCTGATTACTGGCAAAATCAGATCGCCAATTTTTACGCGGTGTTGAACGGCGGCGGAGAAGGCCTCAACGTGCAGGACCCCTTTGCACCCACTGCGGTTCTGGTGCAATCCAGCCTTTGGCAAGCGAACGATCCCTTGGTCCACTATACGATGGACGATATGACCTACCAGCAACAAACCAATACGGTGCAGTATGTCCGTCCTGTTATTCCGAACGGAATTACTGCTTTGGGCGTCGCTGCCACTAATCTTGGTTTTGGCGCGGTCGGCCCCCGCTATAGTCCTTGGAACGTGGGGGGCAATAACACGACCCTTTTCAAGGACCCCGGCCTAACGAGGGCGGATGCATATAATTTCCCCACGAATAAGTTTCCGAGCATCGGCTGGCTGGGACGCGTCCATCGTGGGACGCCCTGGCAAACCGTCTATTTTAAGCCCGACTCTCCTACCTCCAACGCCGACTTCATCACTTGGACAAATTGGTCCTATACGGGATGGCCAGATAACACCTACCCGACGAACGATTGGGTCTTGCCGGACCTCTTTACCGCGGTTCCGAACGACAACGCCGCGCGCGGCTTGCTTTCCGTGAACCAAACGAACGACGCGGCCTGGGCGGCGGTCTTCGGCGGGTTGATTATTCCGACCAATTATAATGGCCCCGCGTATATCTTGGCCCCATCCAATGTCTATAACCTGGTGGACGGCCAGGCTGCCATGGGTGGCGCGGGTGGGATCAATTACACGCGCGCCGTGCAGCCGAACGGCCTCTTCCATCATGTGGGCGATATTTTCCGGACGCCGGCGCTCATCACAAATTTTTTGGGCTCGCCCGCGCCCTATTCGGATGAGGTTGCGGAAGCCATTCCGCAGCAGATTCTCTCGCTGCTCAAAGTGGGCTATCCGCAATTTGTGATTTATAGCTGGGGACAGTCGTTGCGGCCCAAGAGCCTCTACTTCGGCTCCGGGCCCAATTTCAATATCTGCACCAACTATGAAATCACAGGCGAAGTCCTGACGCGGACCGTATGCCACGTGGTGAGCGATCCGTTGGCGGCCAACCCCAAGCTGGTGATCGACAGTTTCAATATTGAACCTGGAAACTAATTTAGTGTGTTGTTACAGAAATGGCTTTACGACGAACCCCTGCCCATGAACCTCCCATCGAGAAGGGAACCTCCTCACCCCGGCCCTCTCCTCCACAAGTGTGTGGAGGAGAGGGAGATGAAGTTGCGCCGCGTGTGTTCATGGGCACAATTAACCAGCTTTTTTGCTGGTTGGGTTCTCTCCCTGCCCTCTCCCCGCAAAGCGGGGAGAGGGTGGCCGCGGGCCGGGAGAGGGGATCGTGTAAAGGTTACAGTGAAACACGACACTAGCCAGGATGAAGATGAGCCGATGAAGAAACAGCATGACTTTCAGGAGGCGGGCATGGACACGTTCCGGGGATCGCGGTCGTCCCGACCGCAGCCTTCGGCGTCCCGCCGAAGGCATCAGCGCGTTGATCAGCTTGAGATGGTTTGGCAAGACCTGACCGGTTTTGAGCCCCACGCCAGCCGGCGAGACGCCGGCTGGAGCGACCGGGACGGTCGCGCTCCCCAAACCTATTCCGATCGCTCCAGGGAACACGCCGCGATCCGCCATCGCCGGATTGATACAATCCCCGCGGGATTGAGATCCCGGTTTGGTCAAAATGTCCAAACCGGTGCGGCGCGCACGGAGTGCGCGCCCTACCTTGCCCTCCATGACGGTGGGGCGGAGCTGCCGCTCCGCCCTGATTTTCCCCTGAGCGAAGGAATGAACGGCGCGGTCGCACCGTCCTACCGTTCACCAATGGCAGGGACGGCTCGCCGAGCGGCCCGCGGGTGTCTCGTGCCGGAGCGGTCGCCTCATCGACGGATTGATTCAACCCTTGCAGGGTTGATCCATTATTTGGGGCATCCCCCCCAGGGTAGCTCGTTCCTCGCAACCCGTGGGCTGAATGATACAATCCCTTCGGGATTGAGGTCTGGAGGAGTTTATGCGCTTTAAGCCGCTCACTTGGTTTTTGCTCAGCTTGCTGCTGTTTGCCGCCGCCTATTGGTCGTGGCTCTATGGCGAAAAAAGATACTACAGCACCCACCCGTCCGCGCCTGCCGCCGCGGCCCATTCGTCCGCGAAATCCGCTCCGCCTTTGACCCCCGCGGCCAACAAGACGCAACCGCCGGCCTCTTATCGTTTGGCCAACACCGGCGCCACGGCTGGGCAACTGGCCCGCAACAACCACGGCATTATTTTGCGCAACGCGCTCATCGACACCGCCAAGGCCGTTCGTTTGAACATTCCGCCGCATCTGCGCGCCAAAGGCGCTCCCGGCAGTTATATCGTGCAATCGGACCGGGCGCTGGACCAGGAGTTTTACGACGAATTGAAGAAGATCGGGGCAACGAATGTCGCTTACATTCCGAACAACGCCGCCCTGGTGGAAGCGTCGCCCGAGCAGGCCAAGGCGATGGTGCAAGACCCGGAGTTTCAAGCCGTGCTGCCGTGGGAGCCCTATTACAAGCTTGACTCCACGCTTCTGCCTGCGGCGGTGGAGCAGGAGCCGGTGAGCAACGCCTTGCGCGTGACCACTTTTCCCGGCCAACTCGACGCGGCGGTGACGGCGTTGACCGGCCTGGGCGCCCGGATCGTGGGCCAGGACAGCAGTCCTTTTGGGCCGAGCCTGGTCGTGCAAGCGCCGCCTGACACGCTCGCGGCGGTGGCGCAGTTGCCGCTGGCTTGGGAAGTCGAGGCTTATACCCCGCGCAAGGCGTTGAACGATTTGACCCGCGCGCAAATCGGCGTCTCCGCCAACACGCTGACCAATGGGGCCAATTACCTGAGCCTCTACGGCTCCAACATCTGGATCAATATTAATGACACTGGCGTCGATAACACCCATCCGGACTTGACCGGGCGCGTTTTTGGTTTGCAGACAGATGCCGACGGGCATGGAACGCATGTGGCGGGCAGCATCGCGGGCAGCGGGTTGGAATCAGGGGCAGTGACCAATTTTGTCCCAGGGTCCGTTCCAGGGGCGGACTTTCGCGGGAAGGCCAAGCAGGCGAACTTGTTTGTCCAGGGATTGGATTTGGTTTTAGGCCCGTTTATTTCCGACGCGAGCTTGCAGAGCAACGCCTCCTACGCCTTGACGACGGGGGCGAAGACCAATGGTTCCATTGTCACCAACGGTTTCATTTCCAACAACAGTTGGGGTTACCAAGGCATGCTTTATGACACGCCGGCGGCCAGTTATGACGCGGCGGTGCGCGACGCGCAGCCGGCGGCCCCGGGCGAGCAGGCGATGTTGTTCGTCTTCGCGGCGGGCAACAACGGCAACGGTTCCGGCTCGGGGCTTGGCCAGGAAGACACCATCACGTCACCCGCCACAGCCAAGAACGTCATTACGGTCGGGGCGATCGACGCTGGCCGATTCATCACGAACGAAGTCAGCTATGATGGGATCACTTCCAACGAAGTCTTTTTCAGCAGCACGGACAACAGCAATTTGGTGGCTTACTTTTCCAGTTGCGGCAACGTCGGGGTTGGCACGGAAGGGGAGTATGGGCGGTTCAAGCCGGATGTGGTCGCGCCGGGCGTCTTCACCGTCTCCTGCCGGGCGTCCAATTACATCGACCCATCGTATTTGCTCACCGTGGGGTATTTCAACTACCCCAGCCTGATCGTCAAACCCGGCCAGAGCAATATCCAGGAGTTTTTTCTGTCGGTGGATACCAGCTCGCTCACGATCCAAGTGATTCCCAACTCGCAGTCGCCAAGGCCGTTCCCACCGTTGCTCATCCGCAACGGGCCGGCCAATCCGCCCGTCGGCCCGGCGGCGACCAATCTGCAGACGTCCACCACCAATCTTGTGCCCGGCAATTGGTATGTGGAGATCCTCAATACGAATGTTCAACCCGTCTCCTACGATTTGAATATCTACGCCTATCAGACCAATACCGAGGGCGATTATTATGTGGTGTTGAGCAACATGAACAACACCCTCAAGCCCTACTATCGTTATGAGACGGGCACAAGCATGGCGGCGGGGGCGGTTTCGGGCATGCTGGCCTTGATGCAGCAGTTTTTGCTGCAAAGCTTTCCCAGCCACCCGGACCCCAGCCCGGCGCTGCTCAAGGCGATGCTCATCAATGGCGCCCGTTCCCTGGGCACTATCTATGATTTCAACATGCAGCCCAACGCCGGCAACGAGCAGGGATGGGGCCTGGTCAATCTCACGAACAGCCTTCCCGCTTCCTTGACCAATGGCTTTCCCTCCATGTGGTTCGCGGATCAAAGCCCGAGCACCGCGCTCTCCACCGGGCAATCTGTCAGTTATACTTTTCCCAAGAATAGCGACCCCAATGTGACCAACAATCCTGTCCGGGTCAGCCTGGTCTGGACGGACCCGCCCGGCAACCCGGCGGCCGGCGTCGCGCTGGTCAACGATCTGGAACTGACCGTGACAGACGGCTCCGGCAGCAATATCTATGTCGGCAACGATTTCCGCGCCGGGGACATTTTCACCGAAGCCAGCTTAGTCACCAATCCCGCCGCCGGGGACATGATCAACAACGTGCAGAACGTTTATTTGCAGCCGCCGATCATCCTGCCGCTGACCGTCACGGTCACGGCCAACCGGGTGAATGTCAACGTCGTCACCGCCCAGACCAACCAGATCGCGCAGGATTTCGCGTTGGTCGTTTCGAGCGATGACACCGCGCTGACGGTTCCGCTGGCTCCCACGACCAATGGCATCATCGGCCTGACCAGCGCGCTCGTCACCGTGGCCAATAGCGGCGTGCCCTTGTTGCACCAGCGGGTGGGGGCCAACGAGCCGAATCTCTATAACTACGCCCTGGGCCAGACCAATGGCAGCCTTTCGCAATGGCACTTTTTCGTCTTTACGAATAATCAATTCAGCGCCACCAACAACGCGACCAACGTCCTCTTTGCCACGTTCTTTCCGCCCGACCTTTCCGCGCCGCGCAATTCGGATGCGGACATCGACCTCTACGTTTCGACAAAACCAGGGCTGACGAACTTGAACGCGGCGATCATCCGGGCCGCCCTCAAATCCCTGAACCGCGGCGGGAACGAATTCATTTACCTGAGCAATTCCACGCCGGGCGCGGTCTATTATATTGGTGTCAAGTCGGAGGACCAGCAGGCGTCGGATTTTGGATTTTATTCCGTGGCGCAGCAGTCGCCGTTTTCCAGCGCGAACTTGCAGACCGGGGACGTGACTTACTATGGCACTCCCATCCCGGCGGCCATTCCGGCCGGCTCGTCTGATTTTCCAGGACAAGTGTTGGTCCTGGTGGCATTCCAAGGCGACTTCAACGTGCGCAAGGTTTCGGTCCTGGAGGGGGTGGCGCATCCAAACCCGGGCGATCTGGTGGGAAGCCTGACGCATCCCCCCAGCGTGCTTGGCGATATTCTGAATGATCACACTTCCACCATTTTGCCAGACGGGGCTACCGCCCCCGGATTTACCAACAACTATGACGACATGCCGGAAAATCCAGCCGTGCCTGTGACGCCTTCGGACGGGCCAGGGTCATTGCAAAACTTTATCGGCCAGCCGGCGTCGGGGGAATGGCAACTGAGCGAAGTCCAAAGCGTCTCGGGCGAAACGGGCACCGTGACGGCGTTTGATGTCACCGTCTCGCCGGCCCCGCCGATCAATGGGCCCATCGTCATTCAGTTGGCCGCGAACGGAGGGTCCTATTACAATTACGTCAATGTGCCCGACGATGCGCTCTACTTGACAAATGTCGTGATTTTCCAAAGCCAGGGGGCGGGCGGGCCGGTCGGCATTTTCATGACGAACGAAAACGACGTGACCACCAGCGATTTCGGGACCAACAACATCATTCCGCCGGGCGGTTACATCGTGTTGGGCACGAACGACATCCCGCCCTTAAGCGGCGGCACGTGGTATTACGAAATCGTCAACTTTGGTCCCACCGCCTTGACGCTGACCAACTACATCTATTTCCTGACCAGCCTCACGCCCAACCTGGTCGAGAGCCTCAGCAACAATACGGTCACGCCTTTGATGACGGATGGGACAACGACCTCGCAAATTTGCATTTCCAACGGGCAGCAGGTGGTGGCTTTGCAAGTGGGACTGCGGATCGCCGACACCAATCTGGACGATTTGTCCATTCACTTGATAAGTCCGCAGGGGACCAGCGTGTTGCTTTTTGAAGACCGCGGCGGTTTGCTCGCCAGCAACCTGGGCCTGAGCGTGAGCAACGAGGTTGCCACGAACATTGTCTATACGGTCTTCACCGAAAACACCAATCTGACCACGACCCCGATCAAATTCGCCGCGCCGCCCTACGCCTCGACCAATGCTTTTACAGGATTGGCGACCAACCTCGTGGGCGTGTTTTCCGGCGCGGCCCCTGGCACCTATGTCCCCGGCGAAGTTGTCGCGGGATGGGAGGTTACAAGCAATGAAGTGAGCATCGTTCACGATCTCGCGACCGGTTACGAGGGCAGCAACTTCCTCGCGCTGGCCGGCGGACAAATTGTCCAGAACATTCCGACAGTGCCCGGCGCCAGCTATGAATTGCAGTATTATGTGCGCGCTCCGCAGATCGCGGATTGGTGGCCGGGGGAAGACAACGGCGATGACATTGTCAGCACCAATAACGGGACGTTTACCAATATGTCCTTTGAGGCGGGCGAAGTTGGCCGGGCCTTTACTTTTACCAATAGCTTCGGCAGTTATGTGGCGTTTAGCACGAACACCGGCAGTTTCGGCACGAATAATTTCACGATCGATTTTTGGATCGAAACTACTAGTTCGCAAGCGATGGGAGTGCTCTACAAGCAGCTGTTCTCCTGCCTGGCAAACGGGTGGTTCATGCAAACGCTCGCCAACGGCGAGATTTCCTTTGCCATCGCGCAGGACGCCGCGGGGACCTTTTACACAAACTTGGTTTCACGGACAAATATTAATGATGGGGGCTTCCACGAAGTAGCCGTCAGCCGTGTGGGCCTTGTGCTGTCGCTGTATGTAGATGGCATCCTCGATAATTCAGTCACAAGTACCGGGATTGCCAACCTCACCAATTCAGCCTTGATGCAGGCCGGGCAAGACGTGAATTACGTATGCCCGGGGCTTGGCGCGATCGTTCCTTTCATCGGTGAACTGGATGAATTGGACTTGTGGAATCGGGCGCTTTCTCCCGCCGAAGTCTATGCCATTTACGCGGCGGGCAACCTCGGCAAACATAGCACCAACTCGTTGTATCCCAATTTCCAGGTAACGCTCAATGGTATTTCGACGAATACCGTGCTGGTGACCAACTTCGACGGCGGCTGGCAATTGATGACGAACAGCTTCGTCGCCACCGGCAATCAAGTGACGGTGCAAATCGCGGGCAACCCCTTGGGAGTACTCCTGGCCAACATCCAATTGCTGGAGCTGCCCTATACCAACTACAACAACTACTATCAGGCGGAGGAATCGATGAGCCCGTTCGTCGGCCAGAATCCGCAAGGCTGCTGGACGCTGCAAGTGACAGACACCCGCAATGACGCGTCGGCGCTCACCAACGGGACGCTCTTGAGCTGGAATATGCAGATGACCCTCTCCTCCACCAATGTCAACCTCATTGTCCTGAGCAACGGCGTTGTCACCAATGTCCTGGCCACCAACGGCATGACTTATTTCGCGGTGGACGTGCCGCCGACGGCGACTTTTGCGACGAATACTCTCACGGTCGCCGGCGTAAACCCGTTGAATCTGCTCTTCAACCAGACCGCCCTCCCGACCGGCACAACGCCGGGAGACGTTACCCTGTTGTCCGGCGTCACGGGCCCGGCGCAGAGCGCCACGCTTTCAACGCAGGGAGCGCCCCCGCCACTGTTGCCGGGCCAGCGCTATTATCTGGGCGTGCAGAACAACAGCGGCGCCAACGTGAGATTCAAGCTGGAGGTGTCCTTTGACATCGCGACCAACCAGGTGACGGTGCTGAGCAATGAGGTTGCGATCACGACGAACATCAGTCCCGCCGCGCCCGAGTATTATTCATTTACCGTTCCGCCGGAAGCCACCATGGTGACCTTCCAGGTCCTTAATCCGGCGAACGCGCAATTGGGACTTTTCGCGCGCGATGGGTTGCCGCTGCCCGGCCCGCTCAATTACGACTACGAGAGCCTCGATGCCGGAACCAACGACCAAATCATTGTCGTGACAACCAATTCGCTCCCGGTCCCACTCGCCAGCGGCAACTTGTTCACGGTGCTGCCGCCGGCGCCGACCACTTGGTATCTTTCGGTCTATAACTTCGGCGGCGCGGCGAACGCAAGCTATACCATCATCGCGACCTATGTGATCGACGGGCACATGGTCATCATCCCTCTGACGGACCAGATTCCTCATACCAATACGGCTGCGGCGGGCTTCCCCACCAATTTGGTTTATTCCTTTACGGTGAACAACGATCCAGCCGGGCTGGAGTTCATCGTGACGAACTTAAGCGGCGCGGGGAACGTGCAATTGCTCTCCGCGGATGGAGTTTACCCCACGCCGCAACAGTTTTATTATGGCAGCTTCAATCCTGGAACCGCCGTCCAGCTCGTTTTCATCGGGACCAACGCCGCCATGCCGTCGCTCAATGGAATCTGGTACCTGGCGGTGCCCAATCCGTCCAGCGCAGTGGTCAAGTACTCGATCACGGCCGACACGCTCGCCGGCGGCGCTGCCAGGACCGCCCCGATCCTGTTCTGGCCAAAAACCCCGCCCACGAACGGTTTCACGATCTTCTGGGATTCCTATGTTGGAGTAAATTACACGGTCGAAACTTCCACCGATCTTCTGCAATGGACTCCCCTCTCCACGAACAAGGCCATCGGCACGCCGACCTATTACACGAACCTCATTCCAGTCGATGCGGTGCAAGCGCGCTTCTTCCGCCTGGTCTCGCCCTAGGCCGAAAGTGTCGGGCAATTCTGCTGTTTAACCGCGCATAAACGATTCGACGTTACAGCGGGAGTTTTCGGGAGGGGTGAGCGCCGCGAGCCCCATTATAACAGGGCGTCGCGGCGCTCCGCCCTCCCGTCGCGAGGGAACATTAAATGGCGAATTGCTTGAAGATGTGGGCACCCGCCCCAAGCTTGCGGATTCGGGCGGCGTTCCTTAAGCTTAAGCTGGAAATGGCGGCGGCTTGGCCGAGCTCTTCCGTATGACGGATCGGAAAATATACTATTTCGACAATAACGCCACGACGCGCGTTGCGCCCGAAGTGGTGGACGCGATCGTGCCGCTGTTGCGCGACCATTGGGGCAACCCTTCCAGCGCCTACCGGTTCGGCAACCAGGCGGCCCAGTTGGTGGAAAAGGCCCGCGCCAGCGTCGCGGCCCTCCTTAATGCCGATCCCAAGGAATTGGTCTTTACCAGTTGCGGCACTGAGAGCAACAACGCCGTCTTGCAGAGCGCCCTGGCCACCCAACCCGGCAAACGCCACATCGTGACCACCGCCGTCGAGCATTCCGCCATTATCAAGCATTGCGAGATTTTGAAATCGCAAGGGGTGGAGGTCACGTTCCTTCCGGTGGATGCGGATGGCATGCTGGACCTGCATTTGCTCGATCAGTCCATCCGTCCGGACACGGCGATAGTGTCCGTCATGTGGGCCAACAACGAGACCGGATTGCTCTTCCCGGTGGAGGAAATCGCCGCCATTTGCCGTAGCCGGAATGTCCCCTTTCACACCGACGCCACCCAGGTTCCCGGAAAATTGAAAATCGACGTGAAAGCCCTCGGCGTGGATTTTCTGTCGCTTTCCGCCCACAAACTTCATGCGCCCAAGGGCATTGGACTCCTTTACATCAAACGCCGCGCGAGATTTCAGCCCTACATTGTCGGCGGCCACCAGGAACGCGGCAAACGGGGCGGGACGGAAAATACGGCTGGCATTGTGGCCTTTGGGCGGGCGGCGGAACTGGCGCAGGAACATTTCGAAGAGGAAAACACGCGGGTGCGGGCGTTGCGGGACCGGCTGGAAAACACGATTTTGCGGACGATTCCAAACACCATCCGCACCGGGCCTAAAGAGCCGCGGTTACCCAACACGAGCAACATCGCCTTCGAGTTCATCGAGGCTGAGGGTATTTTGATGGCCTTGGACCAGTTGGGAATCTGCGTTTCCAGCGGGTCGGCCTGCACCACCGGCTCGCTCAACCCATCCCATGTTTTGACCGCCATGGGCATCAAGCCGGCGCGCGCCAAGGGCTGCGTCCGTTTCAGCCTGGGCATTTACAATACGGAAGAAGAGGTGGATTACCTCTTGCACCATCTGCCGCCGGTCATTGCCAAGTTGCGGGAAGCCTCGCCGCATCACAGCGGCAAAGGGCGCGAGGCCAAACCATCACCGCCACTCACCACCCGGACCCTTTGACAGGTCTGGCCGGTCGAATGTATTCTTAGTCGTTTCATGAATGCGAATCCTCATATAGCCATCGTCGGCGCCACCGGCGCCGTCGGAGTTGAAATGCTTGCCACCCTCGAGAAACGCAAATTTCCCGTCGGCGAGCTGACCTTGCTGGCCTCGGCCAAGTCGGCTGGCAAAAGCTTGACCTTTCAGGGACGAAGCGTGCCGGTGAAGGAATTGACCGCGCATTCCTTCAAGGGAGTCGATATCGCGTTGTTCAGCGCCGGCGGCGGCATTTCCAAGGAATTCGCGCCCCTGGCCGTGCGGGCGGGCTGCGTGGTCGTCGATAATTCCAGCGCCTTCCGCATGGACGATACCGTGCCGCTGGTCGTGCCCGAGATCAACGCGGCGGACATCCGCCAGCATAAGGGGATCATCGCCAACCCCAATTGCACCACCGCCGTGACCCTGATGGCGCTCTATCCGTTGCATCGCGCGTTTGGAGTCAAGAGGATATTTGCCTCCAGCTACCAGGCCGTTTCCGGGACCGGAGCCAGGGCGATTGAGGAATTAAGAAGGCAAGTCGCCCAGGTCGTGGCCGGCGAACCGGTAACGAAGGAAGTTTATCCGCATCAAATCGCCTTCAACGTGCTGCCGCACGTGGATGTCTTTTTGCCCAACGGCTATACCAAGGAAGAGGTCAAAATGGAAAACGAAGGGCGAAAAATCATGCACCATCCCGCCTTCCGCGCCAGCGTGACGTGCGTCCGGGTGCCGGTTTACCGCGCGCACTCCATCGCCGTCAGCGCGGAATTCGAGAAGCCGGTGACGGTCGCGGAGGCGCGCGCGGTGCTCGCGCAAGCCCCCGGCTTGGATGTGGTGGACAACCCGGAGAAAAAAGAATATCCGCTGCCGCTCTACGCCAGCGGCAAGTACAACTGCCAGGTCGGACGGCTGCGCAAAGATTGTGCTTTTGACAACGGTCTTTCTTTCTGGGTGGTGGGCGACCAGTTGCTCAAAGGCGCCGCCCTCAATGCCGTGCAAATTGCCGAGGAGCTTTTGGCGCAGAACCGCTAGTTTTTTCGGTGGACGGTTCATAGGAAGTTGCCGCGCATATAAAGACCGTAAGGCGAAATCTTGACAGAATCCCCGGCCTCCGAATACGAATCCAGTCGATTATTGGCCGCTAAAATTCCGTCTTTACTGCCCGACTGCCTTTACAGATGTTCAATGAGAGGGAGGAAAGTAGGCGCTGGCTTCGGGCCAATCGGATTGTCGGCACCTCGACTCAGTTCATCTTCGGCGCTTCGAAGGTGCGGCCTCCCTGGTGATGAATGGCCTTGGTGACCTTTCCCTGGTCGTTCTTCATAAACTCAACTTGCGCGTCCACCACTTTCCAAAAGAACTTGGCGGGCGAGGCGGGGAAAATCTCGAATTTTGGCTGGCCGGTCAATTGCGCGAACAAATGATCGCCTTCGCGGGTTACGGTTAAAATGCTCGTGCCCTCGCCGTAGTCATATTTGCCGACGATGGCATCATAGCCGGCTGAATCGACTTTCGCCTCCTTCAAATCCTCCAACCGCGGCGCGTTGATGATGCTGCCGTTCTGATGATGCACGGCTTTGACGACCTTGCCCCTGTTGTCTTTGACAAAGGTCACTTGCGCATCAGCGACTTTCCAAAAGAACTCGGTGTCGGATTTGGGAAAGATTTCAAAGCGGGGCTGGTCGCCGAGTTGGGCGTAAAGACGGCTGCCCTCTTTGGTGACGGTTAAGATGGGCCCCCCATAGTCGTAACGGCCCGCCACGGCGTCCAAAGCGGCGGGCGAAATGTTCGTACTGACTTCGTGGCCGCCACGCGGGGCCAGCTTCTCGCCGAGATAAAACTGTGTCACCAACCGGGCCAACTGCTGCGGATCGGCGTTCGGACCGCCTGGCATCGCGTTGGCCAGCACCACGACCGTGAAATTCTCGCGCGGCAAACGCATGATAATGCTGCTGAATCCATTCAATCCGCCGCCATGGGAAATCTCCCGCGCGCCGCGCAATTGGGACACCTGCCAGCCGTAGCCGTAGCCGTTGTCGGAATTGTCCTCGGCGTTCTCCTCTGTCTTGACGGGTGTCCAGGCCGCCTTGAGGCTGGCTTCGCTCAGGACCTTGCCCCCAAAAACTCCCTCGTTCCAGCGGAACAAATCTTCCACCGTCGAATAGAGCGCGCCGGCGCCGCCCGCCCAGGACATGTCCCAGTTCAGCGCGTTGGTGAACTTGCCGTCGCCGAATTCATAGCCCAGCGCTTCGTGTTCCAGCGCCATGCCCGAATGATGGACGCCCGTGCTTTTCATCCCAAGGGGGTCAAAGAAATTCTTTTGCAGGAAGTCACCGTAAGACTGTCCCGAGACCCTTTCAATTATCTGGCCCAGCAAAAAATAACCCGAATTGTCATAATGCCATTTTTTTCCCGGATCGAAATCGAAGGGTTCGTTCTTGAAGGAATTGATGAGGTCGCCGGGGCTGACCGGCGTCGTCACCTTGCTGATGAATCCGGGGTTGTCAGTATAGCTGCGGATGCCCGAGGTGTGGGTCAATAGATGGCGCAGCGTCACCTCGTCGCCGCGGGGGAAATCCGGGAAGTATTTGGAGAGTTTATCATTGACGCTGAGCTTTCCCTGCTCCTGCAGCTTCAAAATGGCAGACGCGGTAAATTGTTTGGTGATGGAACCAATGCGGGATTTGGTCTCCGGGGAAAAGGCCATGTTATGCGCCACATCGGCCAGGCCATAACCCCCTTTGAAAAGGACTTTGCCGTCCTGGGCGACGAGCACGGCGGCGCCGGGGCTGTTGTTGGTGAAGACGTGGGTAAAAAGCGCATCGACGAGCTTATCCGGCGCGGGGACGGGGAGATGAGTGTCGGCCCCGTGGCTGGCCAGGAATTGGGCCATCTCCAGATCGCCCACGAGGCGGGCCACGTGGTAGGCGGTCACTCCGGCCTCGGCGCGCGCATTGACGTCGTTGCCGTCATCCAGCAACTTCTGCATGGCTTCGGCATCGGCGCCGGTCAAAACAGCCGCGATCAATGTATGGGCCTGCGATGGCTCGCTCTTCATGGGTTTGTCCGGCGGCTTGGGCGCGTCCGAGGCGGCGCCCTCGCCGGCGCTGAAGAAGAACGCGCTCGCCAGCAACGCCAGGGCGATGTCACACACGGTTGAGGAGAGGGACCAAAGGTGCGTTTTCATAAGGGAATAGAGTCAACAAATCACCGCGCTGTCAAACAGTTTCGGTGGAAACTTGTTCCACGCCCCTCCGCCCCGTCATCCCTTTTTGGGCTTACTCCGCCTGCAAACTGTTGCGCACGGTTTGCACGAGCAACTGCGGCGGGTAGGGTTTTTGCAAAAAGTTCAGGCCTTCCTTGACCACAAAATCCTTGCCGATCAAATCGCTGCTGTAACCGGTGGTGAAGATGACCTTGAGCCCGGGGTTTTCCGCCTTGAGCCTTTCGGCCAGTTGCCGCCCGGAAATGCCGTCGGGCATGACCATGTCCGTCAAGAGCAGATCGGCGTGCGGTTTCTTTTGCTGCCACAGTTCCAGGGCGGCCAGGCCGCTGGGCGCTTCGATGACGTCGTAGCCGGCGCGTTCGAGCACTTTGCGGACCAAGGCGCGCAAAGTCGGCTCATCTTCGACGACGAAGATAATAGGCCGTTTTGAAACGGTTGATTCCACCATGTCTATGGTTCTTTTTCCCACCGGGAATGCAAGCGCAATTATTTTGGAAATGTGATGCGTCAGTCACGGACGGCAGGGACGCCTCGCCGTCCCTAGCCCCGATAGACCACGGCAAATTGCCGCAAAAACGGAAAAATGACCCGCCCATCCGGCTGGGTTGGGTAGGCATGACGACCTATTCTACCATCTCCGGCGGAAAGGTCACGGATTGGAAGCCGGCAAAATCCGGTTGGGCTCGGGAAAGACGCCGGACGGGTTTTGCAGAATGGTTCCGCTTGGAGCCGGCAAAACGGCTGGCGAATTCGTCAACGTGGAAGACGTATAGACGGTTGCAGACCCGCCGGGAACGGGATAAACGACCGGCGAATCTCCCGCGGAAGACACGTCATTAACATGCAGACGATTCCCCGCGGGATCGATCAGCGTGGCGGCCAAGAACACGAGCAGCACCCGGGGGCCGGGGGAGTTTGTAGGATCTCCGTCAAACCACGGTCCCTCCCCAGGTATTTCGCAATGAAATGCAACCGTATTTCCATCTGGAACCGTGAATGAGGTGTCGGCGGTGAGAGCTTCGATGGCGGATTGCGCCGTCAGCCGGGTTCCGAGAAGAGAAACTTGCAAGCCAATTGCATCGGAATTGGTCGAACATTCAGACGAAATGCTCAACGACAAGCCAACGTTGGTGGTTTCGCGGCCAATCGTCACCGGGTCCACCATTGCCAGTTGTGTGGCGCGCCCACATAACGTCGTGACGCGCGGGGTATGGGCTAAGTTTACCTCTGGATTATTTGTCAATTTGCTGGCGATGGATTCAGCCATTGCGGCGGTCATGACGTCGGGAGTGGCGGCGTCAAACTGTGAGGCTGGCAGAGTCAGAAATTTACACTCGAGGGTAATTTGTGCTGGGAATGCGGGCGCGTTTGCCGGCGAAGGCTCGGCGGACGGTCGAGGGGAGCGTGCCTTCGCAGCCTTTGCATCGCTCTCCAGCCGGTCCACCTTGGCGCGCAATCGTGCTATTTCGCGCAGTCGTGAATCATCTGCCCCGTTAGCAAAGCGGCCTTTAAGCCGCGTCAGTTCGGCGCGCGTCGCCGCAAGGTCTTTAGCTTGCGTTCGAAGAGCGGTCTGCAACTCCTGCACTTGGTGCAACGAGCGAGAGTGCAGAACGGACAGGAAAACGAGGCCACCGGTCAATGCTGTAACCAAAAATGCCATTTTCATGTTAAACAGCGGCAGAAAGCTGGAGACGCCGAGCGGCGCGCCCGCCAGCGCTCCCGCAACCCATAAAGCCTCAGCCCCTCCTGGAGTCAATTCGACCGCGTTTGCCGCGAGCGTCGCGGCCAGGGCGGCTTCGCTTGTCGTGATACCGCGCCGTGCCAGCAGCGCGCGCAATTTGTCGAGCGCGCGGGAAACGCGCTTTTGCGCGGCATCCTCGCCGATGCCCAACGCTCCTCCAACTGCGGCCAGGCTCTCGTTCTTGAAAAATCGAAGCAGCAAGGCGTTTCGGTCTTTGTCACCTAAGCTGGCCATAGCATCGTCCAGGATGGGGCGGACGGCAGACCAGTCGCCGGCGGGTTGCGCGGAAAAATCGTGCAAATTCATGGCTTCGTTTTCGCGCCGCTGCCGGCGGTGGTCTTTTCGGCGTAATTCAAATATCTGCAAGCGAACGCCTCGATAAAGCCACCCTGCCAACGGCGACGCGCCGCCGAGAGAGCCAGCTTTTCGCGCCAGGTCGGTGAAAACCATCTGGACGACATCGCGTGCCTGTTCCACATCGTCAGTCTGGCGGCGGGCCGCGGAATAGACGAGGTTGGCGTAACGGCGGACAATTTCACCAAAAGCAGTTTCAGACCTGTTTCGGACGTATTGGCCTAATAATTCAGCATCGCTCGTTGTGGGCATTTATCTCTATAAACTGCCACAAACGCTGAAATCCGACAGGCGTACCGCGGTGGTGAGTTCTTCCGCGATAACGAACGTCATCGTACTTGCGCTCATCAGTGCTTCGCCGGGGATGCAATTGAAAGTGGGAGCGCGGTCGTCCGCATAGTTAATTAGACCGCTCGCGCCGAATGCCGTTGTATGGGAAATCCGGCAAAAGTTACAGGTTCTTCCGGCGCGGCTGATGGCGCAACCGACGGCAGCGGATGGTCACTGCCACCCAGGGCTTTCTCACTTTGCGCCCATTGGATGGCGTGATGGATCAGGTCCGAAGCTTTTTGCAGGTCGAGCTTTCGCTTGATATGCGCGCGATGCGATTCAATTGTTTTTACGCTCAAATGTAGCTGGAGGGCGATGTCGCGAGTGCCAAGTCCCTGACCGATCAAATTGAAGATCTCCAATTCGCGATCGCTTAATTCGTCCACCGGCGAAGCCGTGCGGGGCGCGCGATGATTGACCAGGCTATGCAGCAGGCGGTTGCCCAGAGACTCGCTCAGATAAACTTCCCCTTTGAGGACCTTGCGCAGGGCCGTCAACACCTTTTCTGTGCCTTCCTGCTTCATAATATAACCGGAAGCCCCGGCCCGCAGGGCGCGATGGGCATAGACCGATTCATCATGCATGGAAAGCACGAGCATTTTCAATTTGGGGAACCGCAACCTGACATCCTTAACCAGCTCAATCCCGCTGCTGCCTTGGAGGGTGATGTCGATCAAGGCCACGTCCGGCTCGGCGTGTGCGATGGCGGCCATCGCCTCAGCGGCATTCTCCGCCTCTCCCACTACCACGAGGTCTGACTCCTGGTCGATTAGCTGGCTGACTCCGCGGCGCAAAAGCGGATGGTCATCGACGATGAGGACACGCCGGGCTTCCTTTTTGCCGGACGCAGAAAATGCGGGGTTCGCGGCTTCTGAACTTTTCATAGCAACTTTTTTTTAGCAAAGCGGAAGCCCCCGAGAAAGCTCAGGTCTCCCGGATGCGTTGCCCAAGCCAAACACAGATGAAGTCGGGCGCGCAACGGAACTGTTCACGTTTGTTGCACCCGACAAAACACCAATCGCCCATCAGGGAATGCCTTACCCTGCCTGCGGCTGTGGCCGCTTGGCGGCGGGAGGTTGTGGCAGTGGCACTCTCAGAAGAAAAAGCACCCCGGACAGGGGAACAACCAGGCGTTCGCCGCCTTCCTTCCCTTGCCGGCCCAGTTCGCCCATCATGCTGTCCAGAAGATAGGCCCGCAACATCACCCGGACAGCCTCTTCCGACTCGGGAACAATGTGCGCCCCCGCGATGGCCTGGAAATAGGCCTTCAAAAAAACCGCGCTCACCCACATATTCCAATAGCGCAACCACGATTGGAAACGGACCATGTTCTCCGGCGGGATGCTGCCGCGCTTGATGTGTTGCTCCAGCCCGAAGGCAGCCGCGTAATGGAAGGACCGCAGCATCGTCGCCACATCGCGGATGGGCGAACGTTTCAGACGCCGTTCGCTGATGGGCAAGGTGGAGTCGCCTTCGAAGTCGATAAAAACGAAGTCCTTCCCTGTCCAAAGCACTTCAGAAAGGCGGCACTCACCATGGAGCCGCAAGCGCTGCCCGGCGAGACGCTGGCTGGCCAGCGCGCGGTAACTCTCCAAAATGGCGGGCTCCAGCTCGGCCACCTTTTGCGCCAGAGCCGCTATCTCCGGTGGCAAATCCTTCTGCTGGCGCAGCCAGCGCAGATTTTGCGCCGCCATGTTGCGCATCGATTGAAAAACCGCCCGCCGGTGGTGCGGCGTGGAAGGCTCCGGCGCAAAAGCAGGATTGACCGTATCGGAAGCCAGGACGCGGTGCAACTCGGCTGTCCGGACGCCCAGGAGGCGAGCCGACTCCAGGTAAGTGCCGACCGCTTCGCCGACTTCAGGAGGGAAGTCCGGCTGCAAAAGCCGCACCGGCGCGGCCAGCGGCACGGCGGCCGATTCCCCTTGGGCCACCCAGGTCACGACGCGGTCATAATAGCGTCCGATTGAATCCAGCGTGAAATTCCAGGCGTTGCTGGCCGAAGGGATAAAGGCATGAACGACAGCCAAACTGTAGTGAGCGCCGGCCGCGCCAAGATACTCCAAGCCTCCCGCCACGGTCCGGCAGTTGGGAAACTCATGGCTGTTGAGGAAGCGGCCAATTTCCAGCTCCGGGTTAATGCCTGGCTCAAGGCGGCGAAAAAGTTTGCACATCAGTTTATCCTCGAAGACGACGCACGAATTGCTTTGCTCGTTGCGCGCGGCCGAAGGCTTGGGCGGCGGAGCGTCTCCGATGATTTTGCGCAGCGCCGCCATCCGCAGCACCTCGATTTCGCCGCGCGCCCCTTTCAGCCGGCGGGGACGCCGGATGAGCTCAAGCAGCGCCGCGCAGAATTCAGCGCCGCCGAAAGCGTCATAAAGAATTCCAGCCTGGTCGCTCCCGTTCACTTTTAGTTCGGCGATGACCTGTTGCGGAGCGTGTTGCCGCAAGTCCTCCGCCTCGGCCCCGGTGGCAAAAGCGAGGGGAACGGAATAGAGGTCCATATCGCCGTCCAAATAATCCACTTCCAGAAAAGCCAGCCTCGCCTCGGCGCCGCCCGCCAGTTTCACGGGAATATTCTCCTTAATGGCGATGAGTTTGACGGTCCTGGACCTGCCTTTGAACCACGGCTGCGTTGGCAAGTAATCCGGCAGAATTTCCTTAAATTCAAAGCTGTGGCTTTCCTCCAGGATTTCCGTCCAGTGATGAGAGGCGGCCAGGACGGGAAGCTTGACCGGAGCGTTGGAGACTGGAGTCTGGACGCGGGCGAACTTCGGCTCGATCGAAAACCAATAAAACGAGTGCGGGCCGAGTGAAATAAAATAGGGCCGCTCCGTGATCAAGGGAAATTCCGTCCGGCCGAAAAGCTCAATCAGCGCCATATTCTGAAACGCGGAAAGGTCCATCTCCACCGGCTGGCAAAAGCGCGAGAGATTGGCCACGACGAGAAGGGTCTCGCTCTCGTAGCGCAATATATAACTGAGCACTTTGCGGTTTTCCGTTTGCAAAAACTCGCATTTCCCCTCGCCCAGGGCGCGCCAGCGCTTGCGCAAGGCCAGCATCCGCCGCATCCACCAGAGGAGCGAATGAGGATTGCCCAACTGCACTTCCACGTTGTTCGCTTCGTAATGATAGCCCGGATCAAGAATGATCGGCAGGTAAAGGCTTTGCGGATTGGCCCGGGAGAAGCCGGCGTTCTTATCGGGACTCCACTGCATGGGGGTGCGGACGCCGTTGCGGTCGCCCAGGAAAATGTTTTCGCCCAGCCCAATTTCGTCGCCGTAATAGAGCACGGGGGTGCCCGGCAGCGAAAAAAGCAGGGCGTTGAGCAGCTCGATACTTTTGCGGTCGTTGTTCATCAACGGCGCCAGACGCCGCCGGATGCCCAGGTTGAGGCGCGCCTGGTCAAGATGGGCGTACATGCGGTACATATAGTCCCGCTCCTCGTCGGTCACCATTTCCAGGGTCAATTCGTCGTGATTGCGCAAGAAGAGCGCCCATTGGCTCGTTTCCGGAATGGGCGGGGTTTGCTCGAGGATATCGACAATAGGCTGCCGGTCCTCCATCCGCACCGACATGAAGAGCCGCGGCATGAGGGGAAAATGGTAAGCCATGTGGCATTCGTCGCCCCGCCCCTGGCCAAAGTAAGCGACGGCGTCTTCCGGCCATTGATTGGCCTCGCCGAGCAACATCCGGCCTTTGTAATTTTCATCGACGTGCCGGCGCAGCTTTTTCAGAAAGGCGTGCGTTTCCGGCACGTTCTCACAGCTTGTGCCTTCGCGTTCGTAAAGGTAAGGCACGGCGTCCAACCGCAAACCATCCACTCCCAAGTCCAGCCAGAAGTCCACCACTTTAAAGACCGCCTCATGCACCGCCGGCGAGTCAAAGTTGAGATCGGGTTGATGAGAAAAGAACCGATGCCAGAAATAAGCGTTGGCCACGCGGTCCCACGTCCAGTTGGACACTTCCACGTCCTTAAAAATAACGCGGGCGTCGGCATATTCCGTGGCGGTGGTGCTCCAGACGTAAAAATCGCGCCAACGGCTGCCCGGCTTGGCCCGCCGGGCGCGCTGGAACCACGGATGCTGGTCGGAGGTGTGGTTCAGGACCAATTCCGTAATGACCCGCAACCCATAGCGATGCGCCTCGCGCAGAAACGCCTTGAAGTCCGCCAGCGTCCCGTAGCTCGGATGCACCGCGCAATAATCGGCAATATCGTAACCGTCATCTTTGAGCGGCGACGGATAGAAGGGCAGCAGCCAAATGGCGGTGACACCGAGGTCTTTGATGTATTCAAGCTTTTGCGTGAGTCCCTGGAAATCCCCTGTGCCATCGCCGTTGCTATCGTAGAAAGCGCGCACGTGCATCTCATAGATCACGCCGCTCTTGTACCAAAACGGATCAGCGTCCGGCCCTGGCAAATAACGCTCCGCAGGCATGGGTTATTGAGTGTTCATGCCCTCATCGATGAGAAAAACCATCAAGCACACACTCCATCCATTCCCCACCTCTCCTGGCGAATCAATCGGGGAATATCTGAACACCCCGCCGGAAGATTCACCTATTGTTTCGGAGCCAGGCGATTCCGTTTATCGGCAGGCATGGAGATGTTTTTCCACGAGGGCGTCGATCTCGTTCTGTGTCAAATCCAGGGATTTGATTTCAGTTCCCATCACCTGCAATGTCTGGCGGTCGGGGTAAGCCAACGCCCGAAGGTCCGTCGCGTTGACTTGGGTGTGCCCGCTGAAGCGACGGAAATACTGGTCAACCACGGTGGAATTGAGGAAGGCAAAAAGGCCGGACGCGAGACGTCGATTAAGTCCATGCCCATTGGAGTGGAAATAGTTTAGATGGTTTTCAAAACCAAGCCATTCTGCTGGCACGACTTCCGGGTCAAAAAGGCAGGCGACTAAGCGGCGGCGCTCCTCTTTGGAAGTGAATCGCTTGGTGAGCAGATAAACGCCAGACGGCACCAGCCAGGGGCGGGTTTCATCGTTGTTAAGAATGGCATTGGGTTTGCGCGATTCGGGCTTCGGCCAATGAACCGTGCCGCTATTGAAATGGCAGGGATAGAGCAAAGGCACTGTGCCCTGCTCTGGTTCCTGGCGAAGGGCGCTTTTCAGTCGAAAATCAACGACCCGCCCGGTGGATACGCTCAACCCCAGAGAGGCGAGGCTTGAGTGCAAACCGTCCATCGCTTTCTTAGCTGCCGCATGACCTGAAGCCGAGGGAATATGGATAAACTTCTCTTTGTCGTGCGGATGAACGATCTCATCGAAAGAGACTTTCTTCCGCGCGACGACATCGCCATTTTCTCCGCTGCTGCTGGAAATGATGATCTCGCCAGGCTGTTTCCGGCCTATTACGGCGTGAAAGATGATGTTCTCTTGCAGCACGCTATCATCGCGGAAGGCGGCATCGCGCGATTCAAAAACATGGAGCCTGTGAACTTCGACGTTGTCTAAAAAGTCGTCGCGGAAGTTGCGAAAATAAGGGCCGTTGCAAAAGCTCCTTGGCGTAATGCCAACGAGCTGCCCGCCAGGAACGAGCAAACGCTGAATGAGAGCAATAAACCCCGTATAAAGATTACTGGTTTCAATGCCGGCGTGACGCAAATGACGCCTTTCGGGCGAATCCACACCGATCTTCCGATAGGGCGGGTTTGCAATGGCGGCATCAAAGGCGGGCGGCGGCGTACTAAATAAATCCTTCGCTACCTGAGTCGCCATTTCCCAAATGAAGTCCGTCTTGTGGACCTTGAAAGTAAATCGGATCCCAGCCTGGGCACAACGACGCTCACAATCCTGCATCGTTTTTGAAAGCGCGTCCTGAATGAGCGGGTCAAGCTCGAAGAGAGTCGCTGCAACGGCGCGAACACCATCCTTTCTTCCGCACAAACGCGCAACAAATGCCGCCGTCAGCGCTCCCGCGCCCGCCCCAGCGTCCAGCAAGCGCACCACATCCGGAAGCGGCCCGAACAACGAAGCCATGAAGGCAGCTACGGGTGCGGGGGTGAGGAACTGTCCAAGCTCCCCTTGCCGCTGCCGGGGTGCTGGGATGGCGGCAATTGTCATGGAATAAGGCTATCAAATTCAACCCGGCTCCGCAACCGAGGAACGGGTTGAGCGGGTTGAGGGTGCGGGTGTAATTAAAGGCGCCAGACAAAGATAATTGGCAGGGTGCTGCTGTGCGCCCAATCTCTTTTTACCAGGGTGCATGAAACTCGCTGGCGAGGAAAAATTTGGGCGGAGCGGCAGCTCCGCCCCTCCAAATTGCACCCGACCGCGGTGTAAGCTTGGTTTTGGCGACGGAATGTCCCATTTTCCAGTTATGAATCTGAAAACTCGCCTATTTTTCCCTCCTTTCCTGGCGGCTCTCTTCTTTGTTGAGGTTGCGGCAAGAGCGGATGAACAGAAACCTCTGGTCGATTATATCAACCCTATCATCGGCGCCAGCACGGACGATAAAATGAACCCCGGCAAAACATTTCCGGGCGCGGCGACGCCTTTCGGCCTTGTCCAACTGAGCCCCGATACGATCACGGGAGGGGATAACGGCTGCGGCTATTCGTACGAGCACAAGACAATCGAAGGTTTCAGCTTCACCCACATGAGCGGCGTCGGCTGGTATGGCGACCTGGGCAATTTTCTTGTCATACCCAGCACGGGCAAACTCAAAATGAATTGCGGCGTCCTGGGGTCCAATGACGGCTATCGCTCGCGCTTTCACCACGAAACGGAAATGACAAAGGCAGGCTATTACGCGGTCACGCTGGATGATTACAATATCAGGGCGGAAGCGACGGCGGCACCGCGCGCCGGAATTCTGCGCTTCACCTTTCCCAAGTCAGATCAATCCCGCATTCAAATCGATCTGGCGCGCCGGGTCGGCGGCACCTCCACGCGGCAATTCGTCAAGGTCGTGGACGATCATACGATTGAAGGCTGGATGAAATGTCCCCGGGCTGGCGGCGGCTGGGGTCATGGGGACGGCAAAGCCGATTACACGGTTTATTTCTCCGCGCAATTTAGCCAGCCATTGGGAGATTTCGGGGTCTGGTCCGCCGCAATATCCGAGCCCTGGCCGCGCTATCTCCAGGACCTGGAAAGCGGGCGCTATCAGGAAATGGTCGCTCAGGCGGAGGTTCGCAAGGGCTGCCGGGAAATGGAAGGCAGCCATCTGGGATTCTTCGCCGAATTTCCAACTGAGGGCGGAGCGCAAGTGCTGTTGAAGGCCGGGATTTCATTTGTCAGCATCGAAGGAGCGCGGGCGAATTTGCAGCATGATATTCCCCAGTGGGATTTTGACCAGGTTCGCGGCCAGGCGCGGGAACTATGGTCCAAGGCGCTCTCCGGAGTTTCCGTCCAGGGCGGCACGGAAGTGGAGAGGGAAATCTTTGCCACGGCGCTTTATCACACCATGATCGATCCGCGGGCTTACTCGGACGTGAGCGGTCTTTACACGGGCGCGGACCACCAAGTTCATCAAACAGGGAGTTTTGTTTATCGAACCATTTTCAGCGGGTGGGACGTCTTTCGCGCGCAATATCCGCTCTTGACGATTATCCGACCGGACGTGGTGAATGATACGGTCAATTCGCTGATGCAACAGGCGGAGTTGAGCGGCAATGGTTACCTCGCCCGCTGGGAAATCCTGGGCGCCGAATCCGGCTGCATGATCGGCGATCCCGCCGTGTCTGTTTTCGCTGACGCTTATCTCAAGGGCATTCGCGGTTATGATGTGGAAAAGGCGTACGCGCTTTGCCGCGAAAGCGTCATGGGCGCCAAAAGCAGCCGGGAAAAACTACCGGACTACAATAAACTTGGATATGTTCCGGGCAGCCTCTCCTGGACGCTCGAGAATACGTATTTTGATTATTGCGCCGCGCGATTTGCCGGCGCATTGGGCAAGACCAACGATGCGGAGCATCTGTTAAAGCGTTCCCTGAACTATCGCAACATCTACGATCCGTCCGTGGGAAATATGCGCGCGAAAAATGCCGACGGCTCATGGACAAAATGGGAAGGCGCGACACACGAAGGGCAGGGCTGCGTGGAAAGCAATCCCTATCAGCAAGGATGGTGGGTGCCGCACGACGTGCAGGGGTTGATCCATCTCATGGGGCACGATTATTTCGTTAATTATTTGAACGGCTTTTTTGAGAAGACGCCGCCGGATTTCCGCTGGAATGAGTATGACAATCACGCCAACGAGCCGGTCCATCAAACCCCCTATTTTTTTGTCTATGCGGGCGAACCTTGGTTGACGCAAAAGTGGGCGCGATTTGTCCTGGACAACGCTTACAAGAACAGCGTCTATGGGATTTGCGGCAATGACGACGTGGGCCAGATGTCCGCTTGGTACGTCCTGAGCGCCATCGGCTTTTATCCCGTGTCGCCGGTGGACGGCGTTTACATCATCGGCAGTCCCATATTTGACAAGGTTACGATTCAATTGGACTCCCGCTATTACGACGGACGCACGTTCACGGTCATGGCAAAAAATGACTCGTCGAAGAACATTTATATTCAGTCCGCAAGACTCAATGGAAAATCGCTGGACCGCGCGTGGATTCGGCATGACGAAATTGTCGCGGGTGGGACGCTGGAGTTTGTGATGGGTCCTAAACCGAACAAGAATTGGGCTTCCAGCCCGGGGCAACTGCCGCATTCTCTCAGCGCGATCCATAAGTAATTCACTGCAACGATTCCGGCGGGGCCAGGTCGATTTTGTCCACCACGGCCTTGGGAATGGCGCAAGCGGTCATTTTGCCGCCCTCATGCCGAACGCAGACAACCGTTATCGTCCCACGCGCCACTTCCACGGGAGGGCCGTCGTTGAGCCGGTTGAATTTGAAGAGGTAGCTCAAGGCTTTGGTTTTCTTTTCCCGCACCAAAAGGTGGATTTCGACCAGGTCCTCGAAGCGCAAGGCCATTTTGAAATCGCATTGGGCGTGGACGCGCGGCCAGCCAACCGACGACTCGGATTGGTCCGGGGCAATCGAGAATCCCAGGGAACGAAAAAAGCCGTGCTCGGCCGTTTCCATGAAGCGGAAGAAATTGGAGAAATGCATGATGCCGGCCATGTCGGTGTCGGAGAATTCCACGCGCCGCACTGCTTTGAATTCGTAAGCCATGATAAAAAAGGTAGGTTTTGACGCCAAAATTTACGAGGGAAAATTCCTGACGGCCTCCTGGCAAATCGCCGCCACAGCTTGCGCCATGATATCAACGGTGAACCGTTCCCGCACCGCCGCCTGGCCCGCCCCGCCCAACGCGCGCGCCCGCTCCGGCGCGCGGAGGAGCGCTTCCAGGGCGCCGGCCAAGGCCTCCGGATCATCCGGTTTGCACAGCACGCCGCCACCGGTCGCCGCCACCAGTTCGCCGAAGGCACCGTGGTCGGGCTGCACGACGGGCACGCCTGAAGCCAGCGCTTCAATCACAAAGAGGCCAAAGGCCTCGCCGTAAGTCGCCGGGACGGAAAAAACGGAAAGCGTCTGGAAAAACGCCAGTTTCTCTTCACGCGAAACGTTGGGCGAAAAATCCACGTCGGCCAGGACGCCCGCCGCAGCCAAGGCCTGTCGCGCGGTTGCGACGAACGGACGGTCCATGGGTCCGCAACTGCCACCCAGGCGGAGTTTCAGATCGCTTAACCCTTCCCGCTTCTTCAAGCGAATAAAAGCTTCCACCAATTGGTCCATGCCCTTTTCGCGGCACATGCGGGCGAAATATCCCAGCACCGGCGGTCCGGGTTGGGCACTGGCTGTCGCGGCGCGGTCGTAGCCATCCAGGTTGATCCCGTTGGGGATGATCCTGATCCGCGCGGACGGCAGTTGCAGGCGCTTTGCCATGAACGCGGCAAAATAACGGCTGGGAGCGATGAATAAATCCACGTCCGCGGCCCGCTCGGCCATGGTCCGCCAAGCCTCGCCGCGATGCGGTTCGGGCAGCGAGTCAAGAAAAAAGTCTTCTCCCTGCAGGGTGCAAACGACCGGCAGCCGCAGCTCGGCGCGCATCCGGCGGGCCAAGCCTGACAGGAGGGCGTTGGAGAGGCAGACCACGGCAGGTTTTTCCACGCGAAGCCAGGCGATTAAATCGTCCAACTCCCGTGCCTGGTTTCCTTCTTCCCCGCGCAACATGGAGAGAGTCAGGTCGCCCAGGTCCGCGACGTTTGTCCGGCCAGCGGCCCCGGAAGCCATTTCGAGCAGTGGGCGCGCGGCCAGCAATCGATGCAACCAGGAGGGGGCGTGACGAAAAGAGGCCGACTGTTGGTCAAGATAAACGTTGATCCCGCTGAAAAAAACGGGCGAGCCGGCGGTCTGGTCCTCTTCATCCAAGGTCAATGGCAAATAAAGCGGCGCCATGACGACGGAGTGCCCCATGCGGCGCAACGCCGTGACCAGGGCATTGTCACGCAAACAGGCGCCACAGTACATCTTCCCCGCGCCGGGTGTGATCTGAACGATGCGCAATGGAGAATCCATCTTCAGGGGTATTAGGTGACGATTCGCAAAGGCGGGGCTTTTTTAAATGATGTTTCCCGCAGATAAATGGGTTCCATCTTGGCCCCAGGCACATAGTCGCGCCGGCCGCAGGCCAGTCGTGCCAGGATCGCGGCGTCGGGAAAGACGTTGGACGATTTTGGGAACCACTTGGGGGCCTGGGGGCCGATGATCCTGGCCCCGGTTTTGGCCAGCCGTTCGATTTCCTCGAAAGGCGCCAGCCGCAACGGCTCCGCCTCCTGGCGCCGGTCCGCGCCAATTTCATATCGGGCCAGGTAAAACTCGTTTCGTTGAGCATCCACGACAATATGGATCGGGCCGCACATTTTTTCCGCCTGGGCCTGGGCGGCGAGGCATTCGACGCTGCTCATTCCGAGCAAATTCACGCCCCGCCCCAACTGCCATCCTTGGGCCAGCGCGATGGCGCCGCGGATGCCATTGTAGGAGCCAGGCCCAAGCCCTACCGCCACCGTTTCGATTTCCTCGCGCTCCCAGCCAGCCTGACGCAAGGCCTCTTCCACCAAACCCAGCGCGCGCCGCCCTGAGACCTCCGCCGCCCGAACCGGCGCCGCGGATGAGCCTTCCTCAATCAAAGCCACACTGCGTGATAACGAGGAAAAATCAACCGCCAAAATCTTCATAATGAATCATTCGATCCGCCACACCGGATGTTTTGATCTCGACGCGGCGAAGAGAAACGCCGGGAACCAGAACGCCGGGCGTGTCCCCAAACCATCGTTCAATCCATTCCACCACCACCACTCCTTCGGGCCGGCACAAGTAAGGTTCCAGCCCGGCGGCGATGATTTCCGCCCGGCTTTCCAAGCGGTAAAGGTCCAAATGAGCCAGCGGCAGCCGTCCCCCTTGGTACTCGTGAAGCAGGGCAAAAGTGGGGGAGGCCACGCGCGCGGTCAGGCCGAGCCCGCGAGCCAGGCCGGCCACCAGGACCGTCTTGCCCGCGCCGAGATCGCCGCTGAGGCCGATCAGCCAGGCCGCGGAAGCGGCGCGGCCCCATTCTTCGCCCAGCGCTGCCGTCTCTTCGGGACTATGCGAAGTGAACGTAGCCATGCGCATTCAAAGGACGAAGTCCGGTTTTGTCGCGAATTTTCAACCCCGGCTCTTTCGTTATCCGCCCAATGCAGCTTAACCGCACTTGCGGGAATTTTTCCTTCCAACCATCCAGGATGGCCACCGCTTCGTGACTGGGAGCGGCGAAGAGCAATTCAAAATCTTCGCCGTCTGAGAGCGCGGCCAGCAAGGGGGTTTTTACGGACGGATGGGCCCGCGCCTCCAGTTTGGCGGCGCGGCTGATTGGGATCGCCTGGGCCATCAATTCCGCCCCGACGTTGCTGCGGTGTAAAATATGCGGCAAATCGCCTGCCAATCCATCGCTCAAATCAATCATGGCGTGAATGGCGAAATTCGCCGCCAGCCATTGAGCCTCCGCCAGCCGCGGCTCAAAGGTGAGGTGCTTTTCGGCGATGGCCCCGCCCAGTTCACCGGAAACAAAAAGGGCGTCGCCTTCCTTGGCCCCGGAGCGAAGAATGCACTTGTCGCGCGGCACTTCGCCGAGGACGGCAATGGAAAGGAGCATTCGCTCCGGGCTGGTGGTTGTTTCCCCTCCCACAATCGCCGCGCCGGATCGTTCCGCGAGCCGATTGATCCCGTGATAAACGCGCTCGACGAATTCCGTTTTAAAATCTTTGGGCAAAGCAATGGTGACGACCGCGGCCAGCGGCGTGCCCGCCATCGCGGCGATGTCACTCAGGCAGCGTCCGAGGGCTTTGTGGCCGATTTGCTCCGGCTCGGCCTCTGCTGTGAAATGAATTCCTTCGACCACCGCGTCGGTCTTGAGCAGCAGGTAATAGCCCGGACGCCCGTTCTCCAGAACGGCGCAATCATCGCCCGCTCCCGCCACCACGGAAGAATTGGTGGCGAGCGATCCGGTGAGCTTCGCGATCAATTCAAATTCATTCATTTGATGTCCGTGAACATGAGGATGGCCAGGTTGGCCGCGTTAAAAAGGCCGTGCGCGGCGATGGGCGCCAGCAAGTTGTCAAATCTCTCGTATAACGCCGCCAGCAGGAGTCCAAAGGCCAGCAGGGGGACAAATGTCGGCTCATTGAAGTGCAGAAACGCAAACAAAAGCGAGGTAAACCACAAGGCCAGGCGCGGGTAGCCCAGATGTTTGATCGCCGGATAAAGGATGCCGCGGAAAAGCGATTCCTCGACTAATGGCGCCAACAAAACGGCGTCCACGCCAAACGCCACTTTTCCACCCAGCGGGACAGCGGGGTTCTGGATGGCTTCCACCGCGGCCTGCGCTTGCGGGTTGCTATGCAGCAGGACCATGAGAGTTTCACATAGCCATTGCAGGCCGAAAGCTACCGGAAGGAAGAGGGCGCCCGCCAGCACGCCGCAGGCCGTGACCGACACCGCTTTCGAGGAGTTCCAGCCGAACGCCTCCTTCCATCCGAAAGCGTGCTGGCGCAGAAAAAAGCGAATCCAAAGGAAAGCGGCGACTTGCGAAAGCAGCGCGCCGGCCAGCAATTGCGCGAAGTCACGCTCATCTTTGGGCCAGGCCGTCACGCGATCAAGGAGACTGATGGGCAACATGCCAAAGCAATACGTCAGGACCAGGCCCAAAAAGAGCCGCCCGACGCCATAGATGTCCCAAGGTTTCTCCGCAAGCATCCAAAAGCCTAATCCGCCGCCGTTGCACAGGAAAGCGCAATGAAAGCGGAGGACCCGGGCGGGTGTGAGACAGGATTCTTGGCGTCTTGTATAAGTGAGGGCAGCAAAAGTATTTATGAGGCCCATATAGGATTCCTGGGAAAACGCCGCCTAGGTGGTGTCGCGCGGGCGGCGGGAGCACGGTGCGTGACGGAATTCCTGCACTCGAAAAGAGAGAGCGAGGGGATCGCGGCGGGGTGCGGCACCCGTGCGGTCCCCCCGGGGGGGTATCAGCGGCTCAATTTGGTTCAATTTAGTTCAATTAGGTTCGGGTTTCGGTGAGAACAGGCTTTCCGACGCGGCGGCAGGGCCGTACTCGGGACCGATGCCAAGGACTTGGCGAATGCGCTGCTGTTTCTCTTGTCGAGATAACCGCCCTGCCTCCAATGGGTGAGGTTGGATTCGTCGATGGGCTTGGCGGCGAAGTGGGCGGCGAGGATGGCCTGGACTTCCGGCAGGCGGTTGATGGCCAGGGGGAGCCGGGCGATTTTGCCGTTGCGAGTCATCGGAGGCCTCCTGAGCGTTGCATTGTTATCATACGGGGCAATGGTAACAAGAATGCGTCAAGATTAAAATCCTACCGAAGGATTTTGAACGGGTTTTACGTGCGGCTCTTGAACGGCGATTTTCCAGGACCCCAGGTTAGGGTATGTCTGTGCAAAAACCACTTACGGACAAAAGGCGCACTTCAAACATTATGAAAAGAAGAGAGTTGGGCGGAAAAATGGGGGCAGAAAAATGAAAGTGGCCCGGTTCGCTCAAAGAAGGGGGCGCGGCGTCTATATTTCTGCCACGGATCTTCTGACATTCTCTTCGAGAAAACCCGAATTAGTTTTTGCGCGGATCCTTAATGGATGACAGTCTGATTTAGGGTGGCCAGGAAATGGAGAGCAATGAGAAGGAACGGTCGCCCCGCCTTAGAGATGTGCTCCCAAGCGCGCGATAGACCATTCGGGAATATGGAGGAAGTTGCGGTGAGCATGGCGGCGAGGGGGGTGCCGGCCAGGGCCAAAAAGCAACCCGCCCTAACCAGGGCCCTCCAG
Source organism: Limisphaerales bacterium (assembly GCA_052139695.1). Taxonomy (GTDB): domain Bacteria; phylum Verrucomicrobiota; class Verrucomicrobiia; order Limisphaerales; family Palsa-1400; genus PLGF01. Next base: position 897 of record JBKQWF010000308.1, on the reverse strand, counting down.
AGCTGCCGCGAAAAGCTGCAAATGTTAAATGTTTAACTACGTCCCCAATGTTAACCTGGCCGAGCTTCAAGCCCTCGCCACCAAAGAAATCAGTGGATGAATACCAACTTCCGAGGACTGACCCTTTTTTTCTGACCCCTTTTTTTTTGCTTTTTCTTTTGACCCCTTTTTCTGCTTTTTTGCTTTTTTGTGCGAAGCGTTAGCCATGAAGGCGGTTTTGCTTGCGGGTTGTGCGGACACCTGCATATTCGCCGCATGAGAAAACTGTTGTCATCTCTGTTGCTTTGTTTGATGACGGCTCTTGCGTTCGCGGGGGAAGAGAAATGGTTGACGAGCCTGCCGGACGCGGAAGCCCAGGGCAAAAAGGACCATAAATTGGTTCTGATGAATTTTACAGGGTTGGACTGGTGCTCGTCCTGCATGCAGCTCGAGAGCCACGTGCTTTCGACCCCCGAATTCGCCAATTACGCTGAGAAACACCTGGTACTGGTGCGGCTGGATTTTCCTCGGACTTGGATGAAGTCGCAAAAGGATCAAAAGGAGGCGAACAACGCCCTTCAAGCCAAATATAAGATTTATGGTTTTCCAACGCTGGTGCTGGTGAACGCGGGCGGCGAAAAAGTCTGGGAATATCTCGGTTCCGGCCGCGAGAGTCCGGTGGAATTAGTCGAGAAGATTGAATCCGCTCGGACCAAGAGCCAAGCCAACCAAGTCCAATCCTTCTTTGCCCTCCCAACGGATCGTCATCCTGGCGCCTTCACCCCGCGCTAGTGTAGTGTCCCTGAAATAGCTAGACATATGTCAACTTTCTGTTAAAATTCGCGGCATGGCTAAAATCGCTCCTGCCGTCACGCTATCGGAGCCTGATCGCGCCCAACTCCAGCAATGGGTTCGCGC
>JBKQWF010000307.1:0-139722 GCA_052139695.1 Limisphaerales bacterium | reverse complement strand
GTCCGTATCGGGAGGTTTGGTGAGATGGCTAAAGTGGAATTCCATTTCGACTTCGGCAGTCCCAATTCCTATCTGGCGCATTTGGTGATTCCCGAGATTGAGGAGCGTACCGGCGCCGAATTTGAGTCATGGCGAGTGGAACTACACAATATCGCATTAACTGTGACAGTTATTTTTGCGCGGCTCCTTAGTACTTTTGAAACGACCCTGTTTATTTGGTTGCGGAAAACTACACCGACGCAAGCTGTTGCGACGGCTGCAACCGTAAGAAACAATGGAAGGAGTGACAGTATTACTACCACCCTGAGCCACGGCTCAGCCACCAACCACAGCAAAATGCTGGCGCCTGCAGCCATGCCACCCCCTAAGAGTACTGACCAAGATGAGACAGCCAACGGAACGGAGGCAAAGGGCCAGGTCCAAACATTTGTCAGGATAAACAACATCAGGGAGGCAGACATCCCCATTATCAAAACAAATATCGTGTTTGTTATCGTCAGGACAAGGCCGGCAAAAAGCGTCTTTGTCCCGGCGATTTCCCGCAGAAAGAGGCGGCTAATACCCAAGTTAAGCCAGAGCAAGACGGCTATAACGGCGATAACGACCAGAAGAAAATAGATGGTATAGATTGCTTCGTAGGCCCATCCGTGTAGTTGGCTCAAGTCTCGGAGGTTTTGCCAAACTGATTCCGCGCCAGCCTTCGTTTTTGGATCGGCTGCGGCTTTTTTCAATATTTCCAGCGACTCTCGATAGGATACCCATGGCAAGTTATGCATGGCAAAAGGCAGTTTGAGCCAAAGTCCATAAACGCCAAGGCACGCCCCCAAGAGAAGCGGACCGATGATAAGGCATCTCGTGAAAGAGTGACGGGAGAACGGCCGTTGACCAAAAACCTCGTCGAAAGTCGAATTTAGCCAACCCACGGCACTTTCCACAACCTTTTCAACACCATCCTTCTCCCATTGGGATTGTAGTCGTTGCCACAACCCGCGAACTCGCTCCTGTTTATCTTTGGACAGCCAACCAGCCAAAAGATCGGACAGCACCTTGACGAAGACAAAGGCAGAAACAGCATTCGTGATGACAGAGCGCATAAATGGCGGGTTTTCTGTTTTTCGTCCGCTCCCGCCAGTTTGCATGCGGCTTGGCGCGCATTCAAGTCAGCAGGAAGCGTGGCATCGAGTGCCCCGGCAGTATTATAGCTGCTCGACACCAGGACCCAAGATTTCCCCGATCGTAATTGTCCCCGTCTGTTGCCCAGACCAACACGCCTGCCTCTCATGCAGGAGATAACCGGAGCGAAGCCGGCCAGGGACGCCAATTTTCATGCCCCCAAAGCATTTTGAGCGATGCACTCCTTTGGTATGGGAGCCAGTTCGGTGCAATTCCGGGTGGGGGCTGCAGCTTCAGAATGGTTGCAGTGCGCAAGCACCCGCAGTCGAACCAGCGTTCAGGCAGGCGTCATAAGCCAGCCCAGCCCAGGGCAGCACTGGGGACTGCGACCTTTTTCGCCTCCATGCAGCAGCCTGCGGATTTCTTTTGTAATGAAATCGAGTTAGACGCGCACTATCGGTCGCTTCGTCCAGCAGCGCCACCTTACAATCCAAGCTTGCGGCGGAGGAGTTTTTCAGCCGTCAAGCGTTTCGCCGGATCCATCTTGCGCAAGTTGTAGAGTTTCCACTGGAGTCCAGGCAACTGGTCGAGACCAGGGATTCCGAGCAGATCCCATTTTGGCGCAAGCTGTTTCATGGAGAGCAAAAATTCCCGTTCAATGTTCGTCAAATCACGATTGATCTGCTCGATCAATCGCTCCCGTGCATTTTCCAGTTCTGCAAGCGGCAGCGGGTCCAGTGTCATCCCTTCAAATTGATCGGCGAAGATTTGCTGCAAGTTTTGCCGATTTGGGTTGAGTAGCTCGTTCATCGGGCGGTCGTGACTTGCCAGAAAAATAACGAGCGCGCGGCGAATCTCGTGGGTGATTCCTTCCGCCTGAAACAAGCCATGCACGTCAAATAGATCGCGCGGATGTTGGCGGTCCAAGGCAGCACAAAGCTTTCCACCATAGAGCTCCGCCAATGACAACGTCCGAATGGCGGCAGATCGCCCGAACGCGTCCACTGCTCTTGGGACCAACGTGCGTTCTGTTGTTGGATGCACCACTCCGCGCAGGACAATGTTGGGTTCAATTTTAGCTTCACCGAGGTTCGGTACGCGTACGGTCAATTTGACGACATGATTTTGGCCGGCGATCTTCCGTTCCGTCACTTGCGCCGTCGGCATTGAGCGGCGAATTTTGTCGGCCATGCGCTGAAGAGCTGCATTAATCCCACCCAGGGAGGTCTCACGGTTCTCCACGGGCACGTAAACCAGGTCAATATCCACCGACAGGCGAGGAAAATTGCGGACAAAAAAATTGATCGCCGTCCCGCCTTTGAGCGCGAAGCAAGTCTCTGCGTTCACGAATGGGATGAGCTGAACTACCAGGTCCGCCTGCTTAAAAAACGGACTGGTTTTCATGGCGCATCACCTTGAGGTTCGGCCGCGACGGGAACGGTGATGAGATATTTTGGGTCAAGTCGTCCGCCTGCAATCAGCACTCGTTTACCGCTGCCGAGTGACACCTTGGACAAATCCAGTGATTTGAACCACGCGTGATTGTGCTTTTCCGCCAGGTGGAGAAACAGACGCTTTACTTTCACGGAAGTGCACTGCTCCAGGAGCGACTGAACCACCTCGGCGCGCAACGTTCCGAGCCCCTCGAAGACGAGATTCGCGTGCTCATATTCGGTGACAGACAGCTTAAGCACCTGGAGGAATTCAAGCATCGCACGCTCAGGGACCGAAATTTTTACGATGAGGTCACCATCGCGGTGTTCGCCGATGCCAAGATCGTCCGGCAAGAAATTGGTGCTCACATGGCGAACGCACTTCGACCAGGGCAATCCCTCGAACCAAGCAGGCAGTCGTTCCCCGACACGGCCAAACAGGAAAAGTGGATGTGTTTCGCCCAAGGGCAGGAAATGGGCAAGGCCCGAAAGCTCCAGTGCGGTCCGCCCGCCGGGGTGAAGGGATTTGGATTTTTCCTGGAGGCCGAATACCGCTCCCAACCAAGTGGGAGTTCCGGGTTGAACGGTAAAAGCTCCATCGCCAATGCGGTGCAACCACCCGGAACTCGCATAATAAACTGCAAGCTTGCTGGATATGCCCTGCCTTCTGAGCCAACCGGAAGTGAGAACGGCATTGGCCGGGGCGGTAAAAAGGCGTTGGTTTATCCTTTTGCGCAATGGTCTAGCATCACTGGTCATAAACACAAATAATTAAACCACACGGTTTTGTATTTGTCAAACAAGACTAGCCGGATTGGCTTAATCGGTCAACAAATAAACCAAATGCCTGATAAGTCAGTTTTGTAGTTCGCCTCCATGCAGCAGCCTGCGGATTTCTTTTGTAAAGAAATCCAGACGGAGCATCACCGTCTGGAGGCTCCATTTCCTTTGCTCGCTTAGTCCAACAGCAGAGACACGACGTCGAGAGCGTCGCCAGTGCAGGTGCGATTCCTACCGCGAGCACCATTTCGGCCTGCAAGCTTTAAAGTGAAGCCGCGGTCTTTTAAGCCGTGGAACCCGGAGCGTTACCGGGGCGGGCCACCATTTCGGGCGTGCCAAGATGCACCTCCTTCAGCCGGGGACGCTTGGGGTGACATTGTGCTTCGACACTGCTGCCCGACCAAAGGCGTTCCAGCAAGTGGTGCCGGTACCAAGACCAGGTTTCGGCTATACGGGTCCGCTGGCTCCGTGTGTTCCCCTCCGGCAGTGGCTGCTGCCAGGCATCATCAGTCCGCGGCAGGCCGAGGGCCTGAGCCAGCGCCGCCGCGATCCGGGAGTGGCCTTCGGCGTTTGCGTGGAAGCGGTCCTCGCTCCAAAGTCGCGGGTCGGAACCGACCGAGTATGCGGCAAAGTCAATGAGGCGGGCGCCGGTGGAAGCAGCGGCCTCGCGGATGGCGTGATTCATTGCCCGGACTCGGGGAGCCAGGAAACGGCCGATCGGCATAACGCCGGTAAGATCAGGGAGCGTGAAGGTCAACACGACCGCTTTCCCGCTGACGAGCGCTCCCATCATGCACTCAAGTTCCGCCCTCAGCTTGCCAGCATCGAAACCACGTTCGAGGATGTCATTTGAGCCCGCGAAAACCGTCGCGAGGTCGGGCTTCATGGCGAGCGCTGGTCCAAGTTGCTCCTCGCGGATTTCCCGGGAGCGCTTGCCGCGCACACCCAGGTTAGCGTAGAGCAACCCGCCCTGCGCTTGCGCCACGTGCTCGGCCAGACGGTTCGCCAAGCCACGGTAACCGCCCGCCCCATCCGGGTCTTCGAGCCCCTCGGTGGAACTGTCGCCAATCGCGACGTAGCGCTCGAATCGAAGCGTCATGACAATAATGTGCGGGACGGTCCAGGTAACGTCTAGCACCTCGATACCGTTTTGCCGGGTCGTCTAACTCGTAGGACAGCCCCCTTTGGAGGGGCTTATGTTGGTGCGAATCCAGCCCCGGCAGCCAATTTCCGCTCGGTGGTGAAATAGAATCACGTCTGGCCTACACCCAGAAGTCGGAGGGGCAGAACCTTCCCGGGCGACCATTGCCTCGTTGCATAATCAGGAGTGCGCCGGTCTCTGACACCGGAGGACCTGGAGCAAAACCGGGCGAGGCAGCCAATTTCGTTTGCAATCCGAATCAACAAAGAACAAACACCCCACCGCAGGAACCAGGGTGGCCATGCGCAAACATTTTATGAATGACATACTGAACAAGTCGATGGTGCTGGTGCTTAACCGCAACTGGCAGGCCGTCAACGTCCGCACGCCGCAGGAGGCCTTCTGCATGATGGCGACGGGCGTGGCGACAGGTCTGGAGATCGAAGGCGAAAACCACATCCGTCCCGTGGCCTGGGACGAGTGGATCACGCTGCCTATTCGTCCGCAGGACAATGCAGTGCAAACCGTCCGCGGCCCGGTCCGCGTGCCAACTGTGATTGTGGCGGTCAATTACGCCAAGGTGCCCAAGAAGCGCCCGAAACTGTGCGCCCGCGCCATCCGCGAGCGCGACGGCAACCGCTGCCAATACACTGGCCGTGTGCTGCGCCCCGACGAAGGCAGCATAGATCACGTCCTGCCCCGCTCGCGCGGCGGCAAGAACGCTTGGGAGAACCTGGTTTGGGCCGGCAAGGACGTAAACGCCCGCAAGGGCAACCGCCTGCCGCACGAAGCCGGCCTGAAACTGCTCAGCGCTCCACGCCCACCGAAGGAGCTGCCGGCCTCGGCTACCATTCGCAATGCACCCGCTGTGGCTGAATGGAAACTGTTCCTCAACGAGTGAATAAGTGTCCACCGGGTCGGATTACTCATCCGGTGGGCACTGTCACAATCTTGAACCTTGCTCTTCATATGAGCAAAACACAAACTCTCAGCTGAATCATAATGCCATCAGCCAGCACGAGTCCTAGCGCCTTAGAGAATATGAAAACGGGCGGAGCAAATCCGAAAAGACGACACCACGTTTTGCCGCAGCTCTATTTAAAGGGCTTCATGATCCCAAGCGACGAACCTCATCTGTGGGTCTATTCCAAGCTTCCACGATCTTTGCATTCTCGACACGAATGATGGAAATTCCGGTAAACTCGGCTGGCTTACCTGTTGCTTTAAAACCCAATCCTTCACCCTTGTGCGTTCCGCGCACGACGTAGCGCGCCACCAGTTTGTCACCTGCTGCCACGGTGTCCGCCACCTCAATCTTCAGATCGGGAAAGGCGTCGCGAAAACTCCGATGAAACTCCTTGAATGACGCGGGACCTCGCAGCTCCTTTCCATTCTTGTCCGTGAGTCCGTGCGCGATGGCGTCGTCGGCCATCAGACGGTCTATCGCTTCCGCCTTGCCTTGATTCCACACTTCTTGAAACCATTCGTGCGCGAATGTAGCATATTTCTCTGGCATAAAAATCACTCCGCGAATCACTGAATCGCATCCAGCGGAATGCGGCGGTCGGGCACCCTGCCGTCATAGCGCAAAATCAACTCGACATCCTTTAAGCTGCGACCAAGGCAGGTGTTGATGGCGTTCAATAAATTGGGAAAGTTGAACGCTGCCTCTGCCCTCTTAACCCACCGGCCGGCAGGTCCCCAAAACTTGTCGAGCGAGACGTGGCGAACGAACACCTTACTGGGCAATGGAATATCGCTTGGCATGGAATAGTGATAATTCTGTGAATGGACTTGGATCAATGGGGAAGGCCCGCAAGGGAATTCGGATGACGCGCTGAGGCTTTATTGATCTTGATTGCCAAGTCACGTTTTTTCATAAACGCTCAATCTCAGTTTTCATCGAATCGTGATCTACCGGTTACATTGACCGACGGCATGGAAAAGTGTTCAATTTTTGGAAGTTTCTTGACGACGGCCACCGGCTTGTTTCTCTCAACACTTATGCCGGAGGGAAAGCCTCGCATGGATGGCGGCTTCGATATAAACAACGACATGACCTATCAACGAGAAATCCTGGTTCAAACCGCCGGACATAAAGAGATGCACGATCTCACCAACGATGTGGCCCGAATCGTGAACGTATCCGGAGTGCGCTCCGGCGTGGTGCATATTTTCAACATCGGCAGCACCGCCGCGATTGGCACCATTGAATTCGAGCCGGGTCTCCAGGAAGACCTGCCCCATATTTTGGATAAACTGTTCCCGCCGAGCCGTGACTACGGTCACGAACACGCCTGGCACGATGGCAATGGGCATTCACATTTGCAGGCGACGGTGCTGGGTCCTTCACTCACCGTCCCCATCAGGGATGGCAAACTCCTGCTGGGGACATGGCAGCAAATCTTTCATCTTGAGTGCGACATCAAACCGCGCCGGCGTGCGATTGCGGTCACGGTGATGGGCGACTCGTGACCATCACGGTCCGGACCTGGTTCTGAAACTTCGGCCAACCGTCAGCCCGATCACGCTGCCGATAATGGCTCCGGCCGCGAATTCGGAAAGCCAATGGATGGTGACTGAAATGGCGAACCCAATGTAAAACGCGTAAAACAATGCGGAGAAGATAATTAATTTGTTCTTGGGATAGAGCATGATCAGGCAGAGCGCCATGGAAAAGGCCACAGTGGTGTGCCCTGACGGCCAGCCCCAAAAGATACCGCCTTTTAAAAAGCCGAATTGAAAACCATGGCTGGAATCTGCCAGCGGCACGACGTTTGGCGCATGTCCAGAGAATAGCGGCGGGCGACGTCCGGTTACGGCCTTGTAGCAAGAAGTTATCAGATAGGCGAGAAGAGCTGCCTGTCCCAAAGCCCAAGCGACCGTAATGAGACGCCGGTTCCTTGTGGCTTCGCCGACAACTAAAATGGTCAAACTGCCCAGGACAGGCATTAACATTCCCAGGCGGAGCGCCGGGCGTGCGAGCACAAAAAACGCCTCGGCTCGCGTCAACCGATAGTAGGCCCAATCGCCACCGGAAGCAACGATCACAATCGTCAGGACAATGGCCGATGCGTGCCACAAAAGGTTGCGACCGCTAAAGATCGCCATGATATTCCGCGGAAACCGATAAAACAATTCAGGCACAACGCCCATCATAGCGTTGCCCAATCCCGCCGCACGAAATTAGACGGGCTTCAGATGATAATGAGATAATTAACTCTCATTGCCCGCCCTGCTTGAGTTGTTCGAGAATTCGATCCAGTTCGGCTTCGGCATCGATAATCTTGCCTGCATCGAGCAGGGGCTTTACTTTCTCCTCCATCGCCTTGGCTATGGCCGACGGGTCGCGCCCACTGGCTCCCCATTTTTCCGCGCCCGATTTGACTCGCTCCACTTTTTCAGAAAGACGTTTGCGAGTGTCTTGCATGAATTGCGCGCCGCCATCCTTCGCGATCTCCCTCAGCTTGGCCTGTTGTTCGGGCGTCAGGAGATTCTTGGCCGCCACCAGCAAGCCGATGTGCAGATGCTTCACCTCACGTTCGACATCGAGAACTTTGTCAAGCTGCGCGTCGAGCGCTGCTTCATCCACGTGGTCCTGTTTCGCGATGGCCGAAAGCGCCGCCGTTTCGCGCTCCAACTTCGCCCGAAGTTCCTCGGAACGCGCCTGTGTCTTTTCCACGCGAGCGCGGAAAACCTCCTCTTGTTGCGAAGTCAGAGCGATGCGATCCCGCGCCATCATAATCAGTTCTGGCGGAAAAAAAGCGCCGTCAAACGGATCGGCGCCCGTCTTGGGAGTGTCCGCTGCGAAAAGTGGACATAACGAAGCCAGGAGGGTGAAGAGGGTTATAAGCTTCATGGTGTGAGTTAGCGTTGATTTAAGTTTCGTGATCATAGGTCTCATTTTAGAATTGGCGATTGTGTGAGCATTGAGGCGGTGGGCGACGCCCAGTCTGGAAACAATGATGGCGGTTTAAGAGAAAGCCGCTCAATGGCGCTTTGCGTGGAAGAAATGGCGGCAATATCCAGGCGCGCCCGCGAAGAGATGCGATGCCTGGGAAGCAACACAAGGATAATCAGCGCCGCGCATGTCGCCGCCGCAGCGAGCCAGCGCCAGTAGCGAGGCGACGACCGAAGGTGCGCCCGTGGGGACGTCGCGATGCCATTGCGACCGTTCTCAGTGAATGTCATCGTTTCTGCTGTCGCGCTTAGAGCCACATCAAGATTCATGTAGTCGAGATACAAGGCACGCAACTCCGCGTCCCGGCTCAACGCCGCCTGCAAGGCGGCGGCTTCCGCCGGACTGGCCAGTCCATTGATGTAGCGCTGAATCTGTTCGTGACCGTGGCTGTTCAAGAGAAACCCTCCATCGCGATGGCGCGCCGCACACACTCCAGCAGCGACTGCCGGATGCGATGCAGAAACTTGTAAAGGGACATTGGCGTTTGCCCTCGTTGTGTGGCGCGGATCGGCCGCCACGGCCTCATCGGCGAGACGCCCCACCAGTTCGTCATCAAATACATGCCGGTCTCGCGCCCGGTCCCGCAGATACGCGAGCGCCTGATAACGTGCCACCCCAAAAGCCCATTTCCGAAAATCCCGCGTGGCGTCAAACTCCGCGAATTTCTGCCATAGCACCACAGCTACCTCTTGCATGACTTCCAACACCTCTCCCAGCGAGGGCAGCTGCGACCGCACAAACGTCCGCAACGCCGGTTCATGCGCCGCGAAGCCGCGAAGAGGCGGAGGAATTGATCGTGGTGCTGATCATTCAAATCGTGCATACTGGCATATCACCTGTTATCTCCAAAAAGAAGCTTCAGTTGCCGCGATCATTTTCGAACGCGGACGCGCACGGAACTTGCCAGTGACCCGGGTCAGTGGAGGCCCCGCCTTGAGAATCTCGACCCGCTCGACTAGACGGCGGCGGTGACCGCGTTTCCCGTGAACCCAGAAAGGTCACAGCAGCTTGCCCAGCGGATGGCCGCCTTGGGGGTGCGGGAGTCAGATATTGAAGCATCTTTTGTGAGATCGGAAGGGCATGGGGGCCAAAATGTCAATAAGTCGGCGACGTCCGTGATGCTGCTCCATCGACCGACCGGCCTTCTTCTTCAGCTGCAAGTGAAGTGCCAGACGACTCGTCAACAGGGACTCAATCGCTTCATTGCGCGGCGGATTCTGCTCGACAAAATTCCGCGTTCATCCCCAAACGGGAAATACGACCGTTGCCATCATTGAAAGGATGCACTTCCGCGATCAGAAAAAGGACATAGAGGGCACGGGCAGAGGCAGATGGCAGTTCCCGACTGGCCGGCCAACCACGGGTCAACGTTTCGGCTACCAGCTCGGGAGCGACGAATACCCGGGAACCGAGTTGGTTGTTCGTTGTCTTGAAAACACCGGGCTCGATGTTCAGGCGGCTGGCCATCATTCGAGCGTGTCTTCGCTTGAGTAGCTCCAGAAGTTGTGCCGCGTCCTTTGGCACTTCGCCGCTGATTTTTGGGTCAATGATCAGCCGGTAGGTTTCGAGGATGTCGTGCGCGTCATCGGGACGCTTTCTTTCCAAGGCTTTCGCCGCCTCACGATCGTAAACTATGACCCTGGCTTCTTCGACGGTGAACTTTGTGCCTTCAATGAAATTGGAAAAATATGCTTCCCAGAAGGCGCGATTTTCCAATTCGTTCGCCGGAGGCCTCGGCAATTCAACAAAGTGCTCCGCTGCCAGACGCGCCTGGAGCGTTCCGAAAAGAGTGACCCGCTCAGGATCATAAGGCTTCCCTTGGGCACGGGAACGGACGAGGTCAGTGGTGAGCCTGTAATTCGATGTTTCCCCTTTGATTGCAGCCACCAGCTGATTGAGTTCCTGCTGCTCGCGTAGCCAGCCAAATCGCGAAGCCAAATCATTCGCCTGCTCTCGGAGTTTATCAAGCCATGCGACCCCAAAGATTCGAAGGTATCGGTCTATCCAGCGCTCCAATTCCCCTGCAGAAAGCGTTTTGGCCTCGTCGCCACCGTGTGCCCGCGCGATCTGCATGTTCTCAAGGATGGCTCTAGCCTGGCTCGAAGTGAACAGTTCTTTGCCATCGCCCAAGGGGTTCCGAATGTCGTTCGCCTGTGGTGCGGGTCCTCGCCAAAGACGAATTTCTAATCCGGGAAGTTTGCGCACCGTTGCCACGGCTTGCGGCACCGTGAGATGAAGTTTGCCACCCGGCGAAATATTACCTCCCTCCAGTGCCGAGCGGTGGCTTATCAATGCGCCGGGATAAAAATGAGCGGCGATTTCCAGGCGATGTCGTCTTACAATTTCTTCGGGCGGGGAAGTCAGATCGTCGGTGTAAATCTTTGATGCAATTTTCCGCATCCTGTTCGCCCTTACGGCGCGAACAATTTCAGGAGTTTTTGACCCATGCCGAAGCAGCATGTATTTCGCGGCGCGGTCCCTCAAAGGCGGGAATGGATTTATCTCTTTGAACCAGCCCCGGCAGCAGTTGGCCGGGCGGGTCGTCAGGCAATTAACCTCAATTTGCGAGACCGTGCTCCTCAGTGGCTCAAGCGGGTGGCCATGGCATAAACGATGAGGAGGAGCAAAATGACGCCGACGCCGAAAAAGAGGTAGCCGAAGGAGCGGGCGATGCCTTTCCAGCGTTCCCATTCGTCTTTCACCCGGTGGTCTTCCAATCGGCCAGCGGCCAGGAGACGCTCATACCAGCGTTTGCGCTCGTGCAACATTTCCGTTTTGGAGATGCGGCCGGAGAAAATCACCGTGTCCATCGGGAATTTTTCCAGGCGGAAATGAGTGTTAAAGAAATGAATGGTGAAAATAAAGCCCGCCGCGAGGAGCGCTTCGTCCGAATGCACAATCAGGGCGATATTGATCACCCAGCCCGGCATGAAATGGGAGAAGAACTGCGGAAACCACATGACCAGGCCGGAAGCGCCAATGATGAACACGCCCCAGAAGACGGCGAAGTAGTCAAACTTTTCCCAATAAGTCCAGCGGTCAAATTGCGGTTTGGGGCCTTTGCCGAAAAACCATTTCTGGTGCGCGATAAAATCTTTCCAATCCTGGAAAGTCGGGATCATGGAATCCGGCCCGAAAAGCACTGTTTTGAGACGTCCGCACGTGCCAAGAAAGCCGCCCGGCCCCGAAAGGGCGGCGCGGCCTTTCCAGGACTTGCTCAGCAGCTTGGACAGGTGCAGGCCAAAATAAAGGAAGGTCACGACCGCGCCGAAATGATGCAGACTCCGCGCCACTTCTGTGCCCCCCAGGAAGTTAAACAGCACCTTGGCCCAGCTTGTATAATAGAACTTTAGAGGCATGCCGGTAATGACAAGGAGCAGGAAGCTGGTCACCACCAGGAAATGGAGGAAGCGTTCAAAGGGCGGAAAGCGCGTAAACCATTCGCCGCCTTGTTGCGTTTCCACTTTGGCTTCGCGGAACGCTTTGGAATCGTGCAGATAAAGGTAGCCGGAGCGGAAAAGCCACAGGCCGGTGTGCGCGCCGAAGAGGAGAAAAACGCAGATCAACAGCGTTGTCATCCCAACAAACGTCCAATGCAACTGCGGATAGTTCCGTCCGTCCATCGGGTTGGCGTGCGGAATGTATCGGGCGAAACTGGGACTGGCATCCGCATGGCATTTGCGACAGGTCCCGACGATGTTGGCTTGGGACAGATGCGACGCCGGATTGGAGCGGGGCAGGACATCGTGGTAGCCGTGACAATCATAGCAAGCGGCGACATCCGGGGCGTGGTTGGGCCGCCCCAAAGCCATCGCTTTGCCGTGATAAGTTTCGCGATAATGGGCCAATCGGTCCTGGTGGCAGCGCCCGCAACGCTCGTCGCTGCGCGCTTTGAAATTGCTGCCGGAAGGAGAGTCGATTTCATGGGCCGAGTGACAATCGGTGCAAACCGGGCCGCTAGAATCTCCTTTGGCCAGAATCTGTCCGTGAATGCTGGCGTTGTAGGTTTTCTCAATCCCCAGGTGGCACTTGCCGCAAGTGGCCGCGACATTGGCATGGTTAACCGTGGAACTGCGATCGACGCTCCGTTTAATGTCATGCACGCCATGACAATCATTGCAGGAAGGCGCCAGAATCAGGCCCATTTGCAGGAGCGCGCGTCCGTGAATGCTATCGCTGTATTGCGAGGCCACGTCGGGATACTTCATCCGATACTCCGTTGTCAGGCCGGGGTTGTTATGGCATTTGGCGCAAGTCCGCGGCAGGTTCAGCTTGAAAACCGGCGAAGCGGGGTCCTTCACGGCCAGAATGTCATGCGAGCCGTGGCAATCGACGCAGGAGGCGGCCGCCGAGGCGCCCATGGCTTTGCTCATGCCGTGAATGCTGCCGGCGTAATCCTTGACCGCGTTCTGATGGCTGGAGGGCGCGTCGTGACAACCGGCGCATTGGGCCGGCGGCAGTCCGCTCGGGTGAACCATCTCTTTGACAGTTACGTGGCAATCGATGCAATTCAGTTTGGCATGGACCGATTTGAGAAAGATGTTGGTGGGAAAAACCGCCATCGGAACCTGCTTCCCGGCGACCATGCGCGCAGTGGTGGGGTCGGAATGGCAGTCCAGGCAATCCGCATTGGCCAGAGTTTCCGCGGCAAAGACGCGGCCTTGCGTTAAGAGCAGAGTAACAGCCAAGAGCCCAAGAAAAGCTACGGCGCCGCTTCGCCGCGGGCGCGCGGCGGGGCGCGCGGAGCGGACTTTGGTTTTAATTGCTTGCGGACAATCAGAGTCCGCCATTATGGCAGTCGGTGCATTGGTAGGCTGGGTCATATTCTTCCAACGGGTGGGCGAACTTCTGCCCAAGTGGGCTCAATTGATTCATCTGCTCGCCGCTGCCCTGCGCCAGAATGACATGGCAGACGTTGCAATCATTGAATCGGATGGATCGGGTCCCATCCGCCGTCTTGTGCTTGCCATCATGACAGCGAAAACAACCCGGCCAATCCTTGTGGCCGATATTGTCCGGATACGCGCGCCAGTCGGACTTCATCGCGGGAAAGAAATTGTCCTTATAAATCTGTTGGAGGGTCTTGATGGCCAAACCGGCGGTGAGATTGGTCGGATAACGTTTCTGGAAGGTCTCGGCTATTTGCTGAAAAGCTTCGTCGTCATCCTTGTACTTGCCGCATAAAACGCCGACCGCGTTGGTTTTGACGTAAGGCAAGGAGCGGTCGATTTGGCCCAGAGACATGGCCATGTTCACGGCGCTCTCCGGCGAGCGGAAGACATGGGCGGGGCGGTTGTGGCAATCCATGCAATCCATCCGGCGCACGCTCATTTTGCTGAGGTCGTTGGTAAAACTGGCGGTGCGGAACTCTGTGACCACTCCCTGGCGATCGGTCATCCTCACCCACGGGATATTCTGCCGGGCCTCATCGGCCGCCACATATTCGATTTTGTTGGCCACGTTCATGTGCCAATGGATGCCGCCTTCGGGGCCATGCGTGGGATCGCCTCCGCCCACTCTCAGCAAAAGACGGACGGAATAGAGCGAATTGGTGGCGTCGGGCAGGAAATAGGAATAAGTGCGGTCGAGGTTGCCGACGAATTTTTGCGGCCAGTGGCATTCCTCGCACGTTTCCTGCGCCGGACGCAGGTTTTTGACAGGCGTAGGAATCGGCCGCGGATACTTCTTGGCCAGGGTGGCATAGACTTGATAAGTGCCGGATAATTTGGAGCGCACATACCATTCCGCCCCGCTGCCAATGTGACATTCCACGCAGGCCACCCGCGCGTGCGGGCCGTGCCGGTAAGTGGTCAGTTCAGGCTGCATGACGGTATGGCACGCCTCGCCGCAAAACGTGACCGATTCCGTAAAGTGATAGGTGTGATAGCTGCCCATGGCCGTCACCAGAAAGAAGCAAACGCTCGCCGGGACAAAGATGGCGAGCATGCGCCGGTCGCGCGGGCGCGAGAAATCAACCCGGATTTGCAGCGGCATGGCCCCGCCAGTGGCCTTGGCCTGGTCCCGGTGCTTTTGCCAGACACCGATGAGAAAGAGCAAAAGCCCCAGGAAGAAGAAGGCAGGCGCGACAAGAAACGTCAGAATGCCGAGATACGGATTATTGGAATGCGCCACCGCATCGAGAAAGAACAATAAGATAAATGCGAAGGCGCTGGCGACCATGACGACCGCGCCAGCCAGGCTGGTCCAATTTCTCCAAACGGTTGAACGCGGAGCCGAGGATGGCGCGGGAGCACTCATGGTTGTCTTATTTCTTGAAGGAACGCATGTAGGCGACTAAGCCCTTGATCTGATCGTCGGACAGCCCTTCCGCCGGCTTCATCAGGGTTTTGTCGTCCTTCTTGAGGCCTTCCTTAATCGATTTGAAGGCCGCGTCGTCTTTTAACGCGTCCTGCACTTTGGCATCGGTATAATCCTTGGCGCCGAGCTTTTTGCCCATTTTGGTCTCGCCCTTGCCGTCCGCGCCGTGACACTTGGTGCATTCTTTGTCGTAGGTCGCTTTAACATCGTCGCTCCGCGCGGTCGTGGCCGTCAATGCGGCTGCCGCCAGCGCGAGGACCAGTGCTGTTTTCATGTAATCTCCTTGGTTGATTGTGACTTTTTTCTCCCGGACGGCCTTCCAGCCGCCCGAAAAATCTGGGGGGTGGAACCAACGCGAAGCTGGCCAGGTTAGAACTCCGCTTTGCTTCGCATCGGCCCTGTTCACCGGCTATTTCTTGAAAGAGCGAGTCTTGGCCACGAGCGCCTTGATGTCCTCGTCACTAAGGCCTTCCCCCGCTTTCATTTTCGTCTTGTCGCCCTCCTTGATTCCTTCCTTGATGGCTTTGAAGGCCTGTTCATCGGTAAAGGAAGCCTGGTATTTGGCGTCGGTCAGGTCCTTGATTTCCAGTTTCTTGCCCATTTTGGTGTCGCCCGCGCCGTCATTGCCGTGACATTTGGCGCAGTTTTTCTGCCAGAGTTCGCCGGAATCAGCCGCCAGCACGGCCGATGTCCCGGCGGCTAATGCCAGAACAGCGAGCAGTAAGTATGATCTTTTCATAGTTGTTATCCGTTTCTCTTCGCCATCCGGCGCTCGACTCCCCAGTGCGAGCCGCGGCATGGCCACTTTGTCCGCTGATAACATCGCCGGGAACGCCATTCCTTTGCCTCACCGTAATTGTGATTTGCTTTGCTTTTTTTGTTCTGAGGAATTGATTTTTGGTTAGATAAGAATTGCCTCTTCTCGAACAGGCTCAAAATCAGGCGCCTCATTCTAGTCATTTTTTGTCCCGGTCTGAACATCCGCTGGTGCCCCGCCAGGCCGTCCGACGCAAAGAAAAGCGGTTGACAACTGTGCTGCTGTGATATACACAGTATATCAGTGAGACAAGATCGCAAATCCTGCTGGATTGGGCCGGTTTCCCCGGCTGAAGGCGCCACCCTTTACCAGCAGATCGTCAATCGACTCAAACGGGAAATCAGCGCCGACCGGCTCAAACCCGGCGATGCCCTCCCTTCCTTCCGCCAACTGGCGGAAGATCTGCTGGTCAGCGTCATTACCGTCAAACGCGCCTACGAACAGCTCGAAAGTGAAGGCATCATTTACCGCCGGCACGGCCTCGGCACCTTCGTGGCGGAGCAAGGCCAGGCCCGCAGCCGTGAAGCTAAACTGGCGGCGGCGGCAGGGTTGCTGCGGGAAGCCTTCCGCGAAGCCGCCGAAGCCGGACTAAATCAAGAGGAAATTCTGAATTTGGCCCATAAGACCCTCAGAGAAACCGATCAACCTTCCAAAGAACCGGAGTCCCTATGAACAACGCCCTCGAAATCCGCGGCTTAGTCAAAAAATACCCAGCCTTCCAACTCGGGCCGCTCGATTTGACCGTTCCGCGGGGCGCGATTTACGGCCTGATTGGCCCCAACGGCTCCGGCAAGACCACCGCCCTGGACATGATTTTCGGCATGGGCTGCAACGACGCGGGCACGATTCGGGTCCTCGGTTTGGACCACCGCGCGGACGAAGTCGCCTTTAAGCGCCGCGCGGCTTACGTGGGTCCCGACTTGAATTACCAGGTCTGGGGCAAAGTGGGCAAAGCCATCCGGTTTGTTCGCGGCTTTTATCCCAAGTGGGACGATGATTATTGCGCCCACCTGATGAACGCCTTTCATCTGCGGAGCGGCGACCACGTGGTGACGCTTTCTTTCGGAGCAAAAACCAAGCTCAGCCTTCTGTTGGCGCTGGCGCGGCAGCCGGAGATTTTCATTCTTGACGAACCCCTGACCGGCCTGGATGCGGTCTCGAGGCAGCAGATTTTCGGAGAATTGCTCAAGGCCATCGCAACGGGGGAGCGCACCGTTCTTATCTCCTCCCACAGCTTGAGCGACATCGAACGGTTCGCTGATCACATCGGCATTTTGCGCGACGGCCGGTTACTCCTGGAGGGCCGAACGGACGAAATCCTTGACCGTTACCGCTTGGCGGAATTCTTCACCCGCAATGGCGCGACGTTCCAAAATGGCAACGGATTCACCGTTTTGGGCTGGGAGGAAAACCGCTGGCGCGCGCTGGTGGACCAGACTCGCGCCGGCGAGGCATGGCTGAAGGCGCAGGGGGCGGAACAGGTGTCGCTCACACGATTGACGCTCGAAGACCTATTTGTGGCGTTGTTCAAGGAAAAGGAGGCGCAATGAAACGGCTGATTCTGGATCATTTTCGCCGCTGGTGGCGGGTGCTGGCTTTGAATGCTCTGCTGACGGTGGGTCTTGGCTGGTTGATCCCTGCTACGGCGGGCCAGCCGTTCGCGTTTTGGGTGTTACTCCTTTCGATGTGGATGGGGGCGATGTTACTGGGCTTTGATCTGCGACAAGGGCTCCCGCGAACCATGCTGGCACTGCCCTTGACGGCCAGACAAATCGGACGCGCCTGGTGGTTTGCAACGGTCGCCATCCCGGCGGCCGCCTTCGCCGGGCTCTTATGTTTCGGCGCTTCTCTCTGGTCGGCATATCATGTGGGGAAGGCTGCGCCTTTGGTGGCTTTAGCGGAAGCCTCCTTGTTTTGTTTTCTTTGGCTGGGGACCTCCTTCACGTTGAATTACGGCATGACGGATGAGTTTCTTGGAAACTGGAGGGAACGCGTCGGCAGCGCATGGCCTGGCTTTCTGGCGATGGTCATGCTTTTTGGCAGCATGTGGACCACGCAGGTCCTGTTTGAGCGATCCGTTCCTTTCCTCTTCTTTTTGACGATTGGCTGCACCGTGACGGCGGCAAGCTGGATTCGCGCGGAGAAATCTGTGCGAGGCCGGGCTGGTTTCCGGTTGCCGGACATGCAACGCCTCCTTCCGGGCGGCGTGGGCCAGCCTCCGACCGGCTATGGTGGAATTCGATTTCTCCTGCGCGAAACAGTGAGGCGAGGGCTTTGGTATTTGCTGGCAGCGGTCGTTCTCATGATGGCGGCCTGTTCCCTGCCGGGGCTCAAGTCTGCACGGACGCCTGCTTTTGAAGGGGGGATGTTGGCGTCATTGTCCAGTTTTATCGCGCTCTTTATAATCGTCTTTACGCTCACACCGCCGCTGATGCAGCAATTGCGCCTTTGCAGAACAATGCCCATATCCGCGACGACGCTGGCCGGGGTGCTTATCGCTATTGCCCTCTTGCCCATCATGGCAGTCGGAGTGCTGGGGTTCTTGTCGGCGGGTCTGTTGTGGGGAAGAGTTGTCGCGGCGGCGACTTTGAAAAGCTACACCTTTGTTCTCGCGCCCGCGGCGTTGGGCGTTTTTATCCTGACGCAATTTGGGTCCGGGAGGTCGGCGTATATTTCATTGTACCTCCTCGTTATCGCTTATGGCGCGGGATTGCCCATATTGTCGAATCGCTATTTTCCCGGAATCCCGACAGCTCTCAGCACCACCTTGGTGGCAATGTGTGTTCTGCTCTCCTTCTTGCTCACGCGCGGCGCGCTGCTGCACAGCCGTTACGCTTACCGTTCACCTGGCTCATCTTTATTCAGCAAACCTTTATAGACGACAACAGTCAAGAACCATGTCTGATATATACAGACCATACTGCTAAGAGCCAGACCTGGCCGGCAATCAAAACCGGTATTGCAGCGAAGTGTAGATCATATGCACGCGGAAATCCTGGTTGCCGCCGTACGTCAGATCGTTGTAGAGAAAGAACCCGTATCGCAGCATCCAGCGAAGATTGGGGCGAATGCGGCGGGTGAGAGTGGCCGTAATGTTGTGTTCGCCATCGCTCGCGCCATAGGGCACGCCATAGAGGTCATTATTAACGTAATTATCCGCCGCGTAATAAAGATAACTCAACCGCAGATCGGTTTTATTGTCCAGGACAACGTCGGAAGAAACATTGACTGTCCAGTAGTTATTCTGGGAATTAAGGATGGCCTGTGTGACTTGCGATGCGGGCGTCTTGGTTTCGCTTAGAACATAGTCCAGCCCGGCTTGCAAGGACCAGCGAGAGAAAGGCACCCAACTCACGTCTTGGGCGATGACGTGGGTATTCATGGTCGAAGATTCCACGTCGGGGAGGCCGGAAACAGGATCGGGCGTGGTGTCAATGGTGGACCATTGGTATTCGTAGCGCGAGATCAAGGTGACATTTTGCCGGGGCCGGATCGTCAAGCGAAAGTTGCCATCATACGTTTGGAAGTCCTGCATGACAAGGTAACCGGGATAACGGCTGGCGCTATTGTTCGGCGTGCTATCGTAATTGAAATCGTAGCCGTAATGGTCGAACTTATAGTATCCCCCAAGGTCGATCGCGACACGCCGGTCTGGATACCACTTGGCGCCGAGAGAGTATTTCTGAAAGAAGCGGTTATCCTCCATCTCTTCCAGCACCGGCTGCAAGCCAATGCCTTCGATGGGCAGCACCCCGCCATTCTCGTTCAGATTCCCATGACCTTCCGTCCAGTCGCCACGGCCGGTGAAGACCCAGTTCGTCAGCCCATTGTAGCGCAGATCCAGCCGCTCAATCACATCCAACACCCCCCGGTCACTATCGGAGGTGAAAGGCACCGCCGCATAATTCTCCAACGTCTCCATTCCGCTGGAGTAGGCGTTCCAGTCCTCGTCCTGGACGCGGATCGAGGGGATAATTGTCAAGTGAGGCGAGGGCCGGTAGAGGAGGTTCAAGTCCATCACGTAATCGTTCAGGCGCGAATCTCCCGCCAGGCCATAATAACCAAAGCCGTTTTGCGCATTCGGAACATAACCCACGTCAAAGTCAGAGCCGTAAATCCGGCTGCCGGAAAAATTATTGTCCAGATGCGTATAGGAAAAGCCGGAGGAGAGCATGAGGTTATTAGTAATCCATGTCTCCGTGTAAGTGTGAACGCTGAATTGATCGTAAGACGTGCCTTCGCGGTCGGTGGTCTTTTGCTGGAGCGGTTCAGTGGGAAACTGCGTGATATTGAGAGCGTCGTTGAGTTTGCCGGTCTCAAAGGTAAAGCCCAAGCCCACGTCCGTTTTGTCAATGTGATGGCTGATGTCCAGTTGAAAACTGTCGATCCGCTCGTTAATGCCGTAGAAGGACGGACTGATTCCCCGCGTCAAGGAGCCGCTATCGGGATGGGCCAGTCCCCAACTGGTGGAAGCTTCTTCTCCCTCGCGTGTCTTGTGATTGTACTTAAAGACAATCTTCGGTTTATTATCCAGGGTTAAACCAGCCTCGATCCCAAAATTCGCGCGATCCAGTCCCAGGGCGTTGCCCGGAAGCGAGTAATAAGCGCCCGTTGGCGGGAAAAAGCCGCCGGCCCCGTTTTCCCATTCCCGCGATTGATCGTAAGAAAGATTGAGGTAGCCGACTTTTTCCCTCTGGATTCCCAGGCGCAATTTGTAGTCGTGCTCATTGAAAAGCGCATGGCCGTTCGCGGTCAGCGTCGTCGTCTTGTCCAGGTTTTCCTGGTAATGAAAATCCTGAAGGCCGCCGTACGGGTAGCCTGAGACTTGATGCAATTGCTGAAACTGCGCTTTGTCGCCGCTGATAAAGAAACCGCCGGTGGCCAGCTCGATCCAATTGGTGAAGGAGTTGGTTCCTCCTTCGTATAATTGCTCCGGCGTCAACGCGGGAGGCGCGGGAGTATTGGTCGATTCCGCCGCCGCCGCCGTTACGACCGTCCCCGCCAGCGCCAGAAAGATGTTTTTGAACGGAATCATAGCGGCTCAGAATTGAAGAGTCGGGCTGACCCGCGAGCCATGAACGGCTTCATGACAGCCCGCGGTCCAACAAGAGCCCTGCTGCACCCGCAGCGTATGGTCTTGCCCGCCAATGAAGAGCTGGCCGCCGCTGGATTGTTGGAAGTGGCACTTCAAACAGAGATTGGAATCGCGCACCGTGAGCAGCTTGGGATTGATCGAGCCATGCGCGTCATGACAAACCGTGCAGCCTTCGCGCAAAGCGTCGTGTTCAAACACATAAGGGCCGCGCTCCTCAGGATGGCAGCGGATGCAGGCCTGATTTTGGGTGAGCATGGACGTGCCCCCGCCGACGTGGATGGAACCTCTGTGCGGAGAATGACAATCCACGCAGCTCATCCTTCCCTCCGCCACCGGATGATGACTGGGCAGGTTCAGTTTGCCACGCACTTCCGGATGGCATTGAAAGCAAGCCGTCTCGATGGAGCGGTTAGGCTCCAGCCCCACCCGCTCAAAACTGGAGGATTGCGGACGGCCGGATGTGAAGCTAAAGGGAGGTTTGGTGTCTCCGCCGGATTCCGAGTGCAGACTGCAAGGGCCGTGACAGGATTCACAGCCCGCGTTGATGGCGTTGGTTCCTTCCGCGATGAGACGCGCGTGGTCGGCCGTGACAAAATCCCGGCAAAGTTCGTCATGACACTGTTCGCATTCCTTGGAGCCGATATACTTGGCGCCCGGCACATTGGGCAGCACGACGACCGGACGGGTCGGCGTCCCGCAGGAAATGAAAAGCAGAAACGGAAGCAGCAGGATGGTGAAAGCCAGGACCCGCGTGCCGATCGCGACTTTGTCCTCGCAACCACCGGCTGCCATTGTTTTGATCCACTTCATAATTATGGGTCTAGTTCCCCCTCAACCCAGCCTGCCGCCGTTTGCAGAAGGTTGATGGTAAAATGTGGGTTGTGAACGCCGAAGCTGCCGTCATTCCGCACCAGGTAGAGATTGAACCGCGCCTTGCGAATGTTCTCGGGAATCAGCGCTTGCTCCGCGGCGTTCGGTCCCGGTCCACCCGAAGAAAGTCCTCCAGGCGTGGTATATTCCCAAGCGAGAACGCCGTACTTGGCCAAGGCCGCCGGCGCCTTGTTAGTCGCCCAGTCGTCCAAAAGGGATTTGACCTGCTGCACTTGATTTGACACGTCGCTGGTGGTGAAAGCAACGGTCTGCTCAGGCAGAGAATGGCAGTTGAGGCAGAGGGTATATGTCTCAACCTTAAAACTATGGCCTGTCACCGCCGGTTGTGAATCACTGACAAAGGAGGAAGTCTGCATGTGGCACCCGACACACTGGTTGGTGATCGCCAGCGCGTGCGTGGCCGGTTGGTAAGGCGCCAGGCCGGAACTCAACTCGCCGACAGAGCCGAGCAGCATGTTGTATTGCAGTGAATGGTGCGGTTCGCAGGCGTTATTGGTCCACGAGGCGCCCGCGTGATTATGGCATTGGGCGCAAATATTGATCTCCGGATTGTAGGAGCTGGCAAACGTGCCGTTCGCCGGCATGAAATAATCATTGGTCGATGCCACCGGGTTGCGCAGTTGCGCGGGATAGGCATTGGTTTGATGCGGGTCGTGGCAGGTGGCGCAGACAATGCCGATATCCGCGTCGCCCGCGGGCAGCGCCATATTTTCCAGCAAGCTTAAACGCACTGTCCCGGAATGACACCGTCCGCAGGCATCGATTCGGCTGGCGGGATTCATATCTTCGACCACCTGCGCGTGAGCGCTGTTGGTCCATTCTTCGTAGGTTGGATGTCGAGGATCAGAATGACAGCCGCCGCAAACGGTGGCAGCCACCTCGACACGCGGTCTGACCAGCGGGTCGGCGGGATTGGCGGCGTGCGGCCCCGCCGGACCATGACAATTCTCACATTGGACATTGGCCAATGGCGGTGTCCGGGCCGCGCTGACAAATCCTGTCGGCAAATCGAATCCCACCGTATGGCAGGCCAGGCAAGAGCTATTGGTCTGGCCGCCGCAAGCCGCGAACGACGCGTTGCTGAACGCAACGGCGTGCAGGGTATGAATCTCGGTATTTAAAATCGGCGCATGACATGCCAGGCACGTCTCAGCCTCGGCATATTGAGGCGGCGGACCTGCTACTCGGAAAAAAGCATTGCTATAACGGCTTGGCACAATGGCATTGCGGAGCAAGTCCGTTTGCCTGGTCAATGCCCGCCACACCGGCTTGTTGGTAGTTGGAGATTCAAATAGTTGATAGTAACCCGAAGGCCCATCCCATGTTACCTTCACGCCATTGGTAACAGAAGCGATTCCCGTAATGATGGGCAGCCCAGGCATCCCTCCCGGCAAATTAGTGCTCAGATGTTGAACCTCTTGCGCTGGAGCCGCGGAAGCCAGCACCACTCCCAGTAAAAGAAAAGAAGGCCGGCGAAGGAGATGGCGGATTGCCCTATTCATGCGTTGGAGCAATTGTCGATGAATAGGATCGTGAGATTTGCATTCCGGCCTCAAGGCGCTGCCTTCTTCATTTGTTGCAGCGCCGCTACCTGCGCGTGTGAGTTGATGGCGATTTGTCGTAATCTGTCCGTTGCTTCAGCTTGGATTTTCCGCAATTGCTCCAGGGCCGCCTTCTGCCCCTCCTCGGACTGGCTGCTTTGTGCCTTAAGGAAACGTTCCTGCGCTTCCTTCACTTGCGTTTGCAATTCCTGGGCTGTTTGGGCGAATTGGGCGATCGCCGTGCCGCGCAATTGCCCCGTGCCGTCGGCCAGGGAAACGGCGTCCGCGTTAGGAACTAAACGTTTGACTTCAGCCAGGGTGGCGGCATCGGCCCGAGCCACCGGTTGCGCCGCCTGCCGCGCTTCGGCGGCTCGCGCGATTGCCCGGCTGAGGTCGGGTTCCAATGCCTGCTCCCATTCCGGAGCGAGAGACGAGAGAGATTCTCTTTGCCCATCGCAGACGACCGCTATTCCCAAAAAGGAACTGTCGCCTTTCTCGATATTAAAAGCTCTGATGCCATCCGCTTGCGCGGCGGCCACGTTGGAACTGACCAAAGAATTATAGCGTATCAATCTCACCCGGTTGCTGCCCAGTTGTTCATACTGAGAGAGCAATTGATCCACCCGCCCGGCATAAGCCTGGACAGAATCTGACACAGTCGCTGTATCTAAAATAGAGTAAAAGCGGATCTCTATCGGCGAATCCAGTCGTTGCAAAATTGTCTTGGTCGCCTCCGAGAGCTGGACGGCCCCCGCATCGTTCGCCGGGTCTGGGGCGCGTGAGAAACGGGAAATCAAGATCGCGCTCAAAGCCGCGCCTGCGAGGAAGAAGAGCAGCGACGGAATGAGGATTCGGACAACAACGCGCCCACGCCGCTTCTCTGGAACCTCCACGTTTTTTGTTGGCGACGTGCTCATCATCTTCCTTTCATTTTATTACCAAATGCGCGAAACGCTGTCTAGCAACCGTTCAAATTTTCCCTTGTTGCCCTGATTTGGCGGCTGGCCGCGCTTCGCGCGCGCCTGCCAGCCGCCAATGAATAACCGTCTCCGCGGCGGCCCAACGCTTATGGCGTATGGACGACGCGGAAGAACTGCTGGACATTGCCCACTGTCGGAGTCAAGTAGCTCACGGAGGCATTGTTAGTCGCCACAACCGGGTTTCCGACATTCTGCCATCCATCGCTCAGAGCGCTGACTTCCTGGATTTGGTAGGTGGTGCCCGCGGTGGTGTCGAAGGTAACGTCCGCCGCCGTGTAGATCTGGATGGTGTTGGTGCTTCCGCCCAGTTCCGTGCCATTGGCATAGACAACTCCATCAGGAACAGCCAAACCCGCGGTGAAGGGACTAAGCCCCAGGGAATACTTCAGCCAGTTCGGGATGCCATCGCCAGCCGGGTCCGCATCGGGGGCGCCGAGGACGTTGGTGACTGAACCGAAGTTCGCTATCTCCCACGCATCCGGCAAACCGCCTGGCACGGAAACGCCCGTCAGGTTAGCGATTGAGGCCTTGAGCAGGCCAGTCGCATAGGGGGCATTGTGGACGCCGAGGCTGCCGTCATTGTTGACAAATTGCCAATCATAGGCGGCTTGCAGTTGCGCCGTCGTCCAGTTGGTCTTGACCGAAAGGCTGGTCTTGACCGAGCCATCGATAACGCCGCTGGAGTTCGGCAACAAGGTGGACAATTGGTTCAGCAGGATCTGAACTTCGGTTTGAACACCCTGGACGGCGCCGGTGTTGGCGTAATCTTCCACCGGGAAGTTGAAGGTAGTGATTCCGCCGTGGCATTGATTGCAGACCGCCACCTGGTCCACCTTGTTCGTCACGCCGTTGGAAACAACTTTATAGCTCATTTCGAAGGTGTGTCCGCCGGAGAGGAGGAAGCCGGGGTCGGTGGAGGCGATGGTTTGCATATGGCAACCAACGCAAGAATTTGTGACCGAATAGCGGTGGGCGGAACTGGGAATCACTTGTCCATAGGTAATGGCGTTGATGCCCTCGATCATGTCTCCTTGCACGCCATCATGCGGGCCAAAGCTCGATCCGCCGGGCCAGGTGTTGCGGCCCAAGGGATAATTGGCGACGTTGGTCACGGCCGAGCCATCACGGCTGTGATGGCAAGTCATGCACAGATTGCCCTCGCCGCCATTGGTGATGACCGTGCCGTCCCCGAAGGTCGCGGAGACCATAGCTCGGATTAAGTGACTATCGTTGGTCGGAGCCGTCAGGCCATGCGGCTCATGGCAAGTTTGGCAGCCAATCGCGGCATAGACGGTGTTCGAGGAGTAAGTAATTCCATTGCCCGCCGCATTGTTCGAGACAATAGAGATGAATCCGCTCTCGGTGTGGCATTGCACGCAATATTGCCGGCCCGACCCGGAAGGAATGGTCGTCGTGACGGCATGGGAGGAGGCGTACCATTGAGTGCCATCGGCATGGTTTGGAGGAGCGTCATGGCATTGCACGCACGTTCCCACCGTGGCCGGAACATCAAGACTCGGCCAATTGGAGGCCGTGGTGTCGCCGAGCAAGGCCATGTGCTCGCTGCCGGGACCGTGGCAATTCTCGCATTGCACATTGGCTAAATTCTGCAAATTGGCCGGCATATTGGCGTAATTTGAACTGACTAAGACGGACGGAAACGTCCAGCCATCTTTTTGCGCCACGGAGTAGAAGCCGTTATCCGGGAATGTGACCGCGTTCGTATCATATCCGACCGTGTGGCACTTAATGCAGGAGACGCTATAATGGCTGCCATCCAAGCCATCGATGCCGCCGGTAAAGATGCTGGCGTGGCCAGTCGTGAGCCAGGGATGGTACGTGTCAGGGGCTTGAACGCCGCCGCTGTGGCAAAGTTCGCACCCGGCGACGCCATAATAGGTCCCCGCAATCAGGTTGGCGCTGACATTGGTAACGCCGTTGGTCGTGGCGATCGCCGCGGTCAGAGTGTATTGTCCCGCCACATCCGGGCGGAGCAAAACGCGGCTGGCAACCTGATAGACCAAACGATCGGACGGCAGGAAAACAGGCATGGTGTTCGGCAGCGGGCTGTTCGTATAGGCGGCAGCCGACCCAAAAGGCCCGGTCAAGGACCAGGTAATGTTCGTGATGGATTGAAGAGAAACGGTATTAGTGACATCCAGCTCCAAATAGGCTGGTGTGCCAATCCCGATGGTGCTCAAGCCGCCCGAATACTCGGTGCTGGCCGCGAGATTATAGACGGTGACGTCGTTGGGTGTGACCGGCCGCGGGGTAATGCGGGCGTTGAGGTAGGGAGGGGCCGCTTTCGCCGCGAAGGCGACCGTGGTTATCAGCGCAATCGCAAAAAGACAGGATTGCGCCTTTCTGGTTCGTTGTTTTATTTTCATATTACATTTGTATATTGTGTCGGGGACTTCCTAAGGCTTGCCATCATCAGCGTTGTGGGTGACTTACAGTTAGCGCGCTGCCGCGTAACCTCCTGACAGCCAGTCCCAACTCGGAAAGTTGTTGGTTCCCGCCTGTCAAAATTCTAAAACTCCTCAAAATGTGAAATTCACTTCGCATAATTGCCCGCGGAGTGGGAGAAGGCCCAATCCATTCGCGGCGGCAGCTCGACCACGACCGGTTTTCTCGGCGCCTGGTTGAGTTTGGCCATCAAGGCCGCGGTGTGTTCTTCAATGATCCCGCGGCAGCGCGAAAGCTCCTGCTCCCGCAGGCGGACGTTTTCCCGCATCAGTTGCTGCAAATGGTCAATGTTGTAGAGAAAGACGTTCTCCAGCCGTTCCACATCCACGGCGATGTCGCGCGGCACGGCAATGTCGATGAGGAACAACGGGCGATTGGGCCGCTGCCGCATGACCGCCTCCACATCTTCCCGGTCCAAAATGGTTTCGGGACAGCCGGTCGAACTGACGACAATGTCCGCTTCTTGCATGGCCGCCAGGCCATCGTCCATATAATTGACGGCCTGGCCGCCGACTTCCCGGGCCAATTCCGCGGCATGTTCGAGGGAGCGGTTGGCGACAATAACGGAACGGACCCCTTTCTTGGCGAGGTGCCGGATGCAGGCCTCTCCCATCTTGCCGGCGCCGATGATCATGATCGTTTTGCTCTGAAAATCGTCCCCGAGAATCTTCTCGGCTAATTGCACGGCGACGCTCCCCACCGAAGTGGCGCCGCGTCCGACCTGCGTCCGGGTGCGGATGGCTTTGACCACCTGGAAGGCGCGCTGGAAGACCCCATTGAGGATGCGGCCCGTCAACTCCGCGCCCCGCGCCGCTTCATAAGCTGTCTTTATCTGGCCGGTAATCTCTGTTTCCCCAAGCACCATGGAATCCAGGCCGCCGGCCACCGCGAAAAGATGCCGGGCGGCGTCTTCATTGGTATGGACATAGACGTAGGACGAGAGATCGATTTTCTCGCGCGCCAGGGAGGCGAGCAACTCGGCGAACCCGCCGGGGTGGGGCGACACTCCGTAAAGCTCCACCCGATTGCAGGTGGAAACCAGGGCCACCTCGGAGAGGCCGCCCAGCTCTTTGAGACGTTTGGCGGCTTCGATCACACGCGAGGGGATGACCGCCAGTTGCTCGCGCAACGCGACCGGCGCCGTCCTGAAACTGATGCCTGCCACGAAGAGGGTGGAGCTGGGTGCGGAGGCGGGGCCGGATGCTTCGCCGCTATAATTAGTCAAGATCATATTTCCAAGTGATGTCACTGGTTATTGATGTCCGTATTATTAGGCGTGACGGCGGAAATGGCTCCACCGATATTGCCATTTGTTCCTCATCTTTTGCGAAACGCCGGACTTGGAGCGCGCCATTTGCCCGTTTTTCCCTCGTATTCGCCTTCCTGTCCGATCGTTCATCGCGGATAAGTATCGGTGATGAGACCATGATGAACTACACACGGATTGCGAATCTCTGGCCTTCCCTTGGGAAAGAAGAGGCCAGAAAAAGGTTGGAGCACATTCTACGAGGCTCCGCGGCGGACCCAAAAGGCCGCTTCCCGGGGGTGCGCCGCCCCTTCCGGCAGGGATGCGCCATTAATTGCCAGGCCCTCGGCCAGTTGTGGTTAGCCGGGATCGCCTTTCACCGACCTCTTTTCCCTGGCGATGCAGGGTGGGGGCTTGGCGCCGCCTCTTCCCGCCAGAGGAGAGAATTGACCAACATACCAAAAAATGGGGTGCAAATAGCAACCAATGGGAAGTCGAGACGCCTCTGTCCGATTATCTATTAGGCAGATGAAAATGACGGAATGCTTTGAAGAACCGACCGGGCTGCTCGCGGCGGGCCGATCTCGCGAACGCGGCGGCGCGCGCCCTTTCACCTGCCCGCTCAGCCGGGTCAAAGCCGGCATGGCTGTGCGGATCAAGCGGCTTTCCACCCCGCCGCAACTCACCCAGCATCTGCGGGAAATCGGCTTTGTCGAGGAGCAAGTGATTAAACTGCTCATCCGGCAATCGAACCTGATCTGCCTGGTTTGCAACGCGCGTTTGGCGGTCAGCGCCGAACTGGCCCAGATGATCATAGTGGAACCACTGCCGGCGGCGAGCGCCGCGTAAAGTCCCAACACCGCAAAACAATGAATCTTGGTCCTTATCAGTTTTTGGCTCTTTTCGCCGTGGCCGCCCTTGTCTTTGCCCTCTCGCCTCTGGCCATTGCCTGGGTCTGGGCCCGTGTCTTTTCCCCGCATAAATCGGGTTCCGTCAAAAATGCCACCTATGAGTGCGGTTTGGAATCGGCTCCCACCGGCTGGGTCCAGTTTAAATCGGAGTATTACCTCTATGGAATTGTCTTCCTCATTTTCGATGTCGAGACGATCTTTCTTTTGCCCTTTGCCGTTGCTTTCAAAGGTCTGCCCGCGGGCGCTTGCGCAGCCATGCTCGTTTTCATTCTGCTGCTGGCGGAAGGACTGGTCTGGGCGTTCGCCAAAGGCATTTTGGCCTGGAAATAATTTAACCGCTTATATTTGTGGAATCGAACGAGTTACGCGATGAATTGAGCAAGCAAGGAATCGTCCTGACGAGCCTCGCGGAGCTTTACAATTGGGGACGCAAGAACTCCCTCTGGCCCTTGCAATTTGGATTGGCCTGCTGCGCGATTGAAATGATCGCCGCCTCCATGTCCCGATTTGACATCGCCCGCTTTGGCGCGGAGGTCTTTCGTCCCTCACCGCGGCAAGCCGACCTGATGATCGTGGCGGGCACCGTGACCAAGAAGATGGCGCCCCAGGTAGTTCGACTTTACAACCAAATGCCGTCGCCCAAGTATGTCATCGCCATGGGAGCATGCGCCATTTCCGGCGGGCCATTTAAGCAAGGTTACAACGTTCTCAAGGGCATTGATCGCTACATCCCGGTGGATGTGCATATCGCCGGATGTCCGCCGCGCCCGGAAGCCTTGTTGGAAGGGCTGATGTTGTTGCAGAAGAAAATCGCGGGCCAGCGTCTGACGGTAGGCGGTGGCCAGCCTTACTTGGATTCCAGCGAGGTCCCGGTGCCACATTTCGGGGAACATGACCTGGTCCCGTCCAAAAACGCCGAACTTTGGCAGCCGCCTGTCCCGGCGCCGGATAAATGAGAGCCGATGCAGCCCATCGAACAAATTAAAGCTCGCCTCGAAACTGCCGTGCCCGGCGCGCGCCTCGAGGTGATTGCCAACGGCAGTCCTTCCGGCCAATCCTCGCTCCTGATCGACCGCGAGCATGGGTTAGCCGTGGCGAAAATCCTGCGGGAGGACCCTGACCTTGCCTTTGATTACGCTTCCAATGTCACCGGCGTTGATTGGCCGGAAAAAATCGTCAAAGAAAAAGTGAAAGTCAAAAAATCTGTGGACGGCCTCGAAAAGGAAGTGGAGGAGGTCCTGGAAAAGAAGACGCCGGCTTATCTGGAGGCGGTCTATCATCTGTATTCAATGGCCCTCAAATGCGGCCCGCTCGTCATCCGTTTACGCACCCAAAACCGTTCGGATAACGTGACCTTGCCTTCTCTGACTCCGGTTTGGCGCAGTTGTGAATTTCAAGAACGCGAGGTTTTCGATCTGTTTGGCATTCATTTCGATGGCCATCCCGATTTGCGCCGCCTCCTGATGTGGGAGGAATTTACTGACTTTCCGATGCGGAAGGATTATCTCGAACCAGACGATTACGAATACGAACCTACGCCGCATGATGATGTCCTGGAAAAGGCGCGCCGCCACCATTCACCGGAGGCCAAGGCATGACTGTGCCTGAAGTTATGGAGAGCGTGGAACCTGTCCAGCCTGAGGAGACGTTGGAGATGCCGGTCCAGCCGCGCTGGACGCTGTCCTCGTCCGACGCTCCCGACGGCGCCAACGATCTGCTGGAAGTGGCGATGGGCCCGCACCATCCTTCGACTCACGGCGTCTTCCGCATGAACGTGGTGCTCGACGGGGAAACGGTGGTCAAATTAAAGCCCGTTTTCGGCTACTTGCACCGCAACCATGAGAAAATCGCGGAGAAAACAAGTTACCTCGGCTCCATTCCCTACACCGATCGCCTCGACTACATTTGCTCCATGACAAACAACTGGGGCTACGTCCTCAGCGTCGAAAAACTGACCGGTTTGGCGGTCCCGGAACGGGCCGAATACATCCGCGTCATTGTCAGCGAATTGACCCGCCTCTTCAATCACACTTGCCTGGCGGGCTTTTTGCTGCAGGACATGGGCGCGCTCGGCACACCGATGATGTATGCGTTTCGCGAACGGGAAAAAATCCTCGATTTATTCGAATCCCTCACCGGCGCGCGCATGATGTACAATTACCTGCGCTTTGGCGGATGCCGCTGCGATCTGCCCGAGGGCTGGCTCGATAAGGCCTGGCGGGTCACGACAAATTACGAGCCCTTTCTGGACGAATTCGAAGGGTTGATCACCGGCAATGAAATTCTGCACGCGCGGACGAAAAACGTGGGTGTGCTCCCGCCGCAATTGGCCGTGAATGCGGGCGTCACCGGCCCGATGCTCCGGGCCAGCGGCGTCAATTATGATGTTCGCAAAGTGGACAAGTACGGCATCTATGACCGTTTCCAGTTCCGGGTCCCGCTGGGCGCACATGGCGACGTGTTTGATCGCTACATGGTCCGCATCCTGGAAGCGCGGGAATGCCTCGGCATTCTCCGGCAGGCCTTGGGCGAAATTCCCGCCGGGCCGATCCTGGACCCGAAGGCCAAACTGCGCAACTTGCGGCCGAAGGCCGGCGAGGCCTACGGCCGGATCGAAGCGCCCAAAGGCGAGCTTGGCTTTTATCTCATCAGTGATGGCGGCCCTCATCCGTACCGTTACCGGGTGCGTCCGCCGAGCTTGATTAATTTGACTATTCTCGAAGACATGTGCGTGGGCCATACGATTGCCGACGCCGTGGTTATCCTGGGCAGTGTTGATATTGTCCTGGGGGAAGTGGATCGCTAATGTTAGGCACAGGCATCATTAAAGGACTGATCGAAACCGGTCGAAATTTCGCCGGCAGTTATTACCAGCCGGAACGGTTGACAACCGTACAGTATCCGGAAGAGAAACTCCGCCCGGACGAAAACGCGCGCACGATCCCCTTCCTGGTCTATGACGGCGAGGACGCGGCTCGCGGGCTGCGCTGCACGGCTTGCACGATTTGCGAGCAGGAATGCCCCCCGCAATGCATTTCCATTGTCAAAGATGCGGTCAAAAAACCGGATTACCTCGGCAAGATGCAGCTTCAACCCAAGGTTTTTGACATCGATATTTCCACTTGCATGGGATGCGGCATTTGCGTTGAGGTTTGTCCGTTTGACTCGATCAAGATGGACAACGTCTTTGAGCTGGCTGTGCGAGAACGTTTTGCCGGCTTGCTCCTGCACAAGGCCCAACTGGCCAAGCCGAACACTTACTTCCAGAAGATCCATCCCACCCAAGCCGCCGAAATCGACGCGCGGCGCGCCGAAGCCCAGCGCAAAGCGGAAGCCAAAGCCAAAGCGGATGCGGAAGCGAAAGCGCGCGCCGCCGTTCCTCAAAAAGCCGTTGTTGCGTAAATCATTTTGCGGGAGTAGTTATTGTTTTCTTCTGGGCGTCCCTGCACGCGACTTCGCAAATTCTGCGCACCTTTTCCCAAAATAGGGGAAGCGGCAACCCCGGCCATGCCCGATTCTCACACTGGTTATGGCTTACTCGGCCGATCAATTGTTCGTCTTTCTGCACCATCGTTTGGTGGCATTGGCGCCCGCCGGCGTCCGTCCGCTCGTGGCCATGCTGCTGATCATCGCCGCCCTCATGGCGCTGTTCGGCTCCTGTTTCGCCCTCACCACCATTCTCGAACGTAAAATCCTCGGCCGCATGCAGAACCGTTACGGCCCAAACCGCGTCGGACCATTCGGACTCTTCCAGCCGCTGGCCGATGGAGTCAAAATGCTGATCAAAGAGGACATGGTTCCCTTGTCGGCGGACAAACTTTTGCATTTCCTGGCGCCCCTGACTTTGACGGTCCCGATCTGGCTCTCCTTCGCGGTGTTGCCCTTTGGCCGCAACATGAACGCCATCGACCTCGACGCTGGGATTCTCTTTTTCTTTGCCATCGGTTCAGCCTCGGAACTGGCGGTGTTTATGGCGGGCTGGTCGAGCCAAAATAAATATTCCCTGCTCGGAGCGATGCGTGGGATCGCGCAAATGATCAGCTACGAGGTTCCCTTGGTGCTTTCGACTGTGCCGGTCCTGATGCTCGCCGGCTCGCTTTCCTTGATCGACATCGTCCAGGCGCAAGCCGGCTACACCGCTGGCTGCCTGCCCCGCTGGAACGTGTTAACTCCCTGGGGCTTTGCCGCATTCGGACTCTTTCTCATCGCCGCCACGGCCGAATCCAACCGTTCGCCCTTCGATTTGCCGGAAGGCGAATCCGAGTTGATTGCCGGTTATCTGACGGAATATTCCGGCTTCAAGTACGCCCTCTTTTTTCTCGGTGAATATCTCGGTCTATTCGCGGTCACCGGACTGGCGGTGACGCTTTTCCTCGGCGGCTGGCAGGCGCCATTCCGTTTCCTGGAATGGGTACCTTCCTGGGCTTGGTTTGCGGCCAAGTTTGGCACGCTCATTTTTCTGTTCATCTGGGTCCGCGCCACTTTGCCCCGCTTGCGCCTGGATCAGCTGCTGACTTTCGCCTGGAAATTCCTCGTGCCCCTCGCGCTGATCAACCTGCTGGTCGCGGCCCTTTGGTACTGGAGCCGAACCTGGCCATTCGCCGGCGCGTTGGAAATTCGCTGGTTGCTCGGCGCGGTCATTCTTGTGCCTTCTTATGTCTGCCTCGGCCGAGCCTTGGTCCCGTTGCCTGCGCCGCCGCGCCGTTATTCGTATGCCGTCTGAACTTGCATTTTATCCCCTGGCCGCATTGACGCTCGCTGGCGCCATCGGCGCGATGGCTTTGCGCAACCTGGTGCATTGCGCGTTGAGCGCGGCGGCGGCGTTCGCGGGTCTGGCGTTGATTTACCTCGATCTCAACGCGGAGTTTGTCGGCTTCGCGCAAATCCTCGTCTATGTCGGCGCCATCGCCATTTTGATTGTTTTCACGGTTCTGCTGACCCGGGGAGCAGACATCAAATTAGGCGCCTCCGCGATTTCACCGGGCTGGCTGGCCGGCATCGCCGTCGCCGGATTGATGCTGGGCTGCTTGGTTCTGCCGATTCTCACCAGTCCCAGCCTGCGACGCCTCGCCCCCCAACGCGTCGCGGCGCCAGTCAAAGACATTGGAGAGGAATTGATGACGCGTTACGCGCTGCCTTTGGAAACGGTTGGCCTGTTATTGACGGCGGCCCTGGTGGGCGCCGTCATCATCGCTCTGGATGAGAAGCGGACGGCTCCGCCAAAAACCGGCCGTTCCCTGCCGAGGCGCAAACCCCAGTTGGAGGAGAGTCCGCGATGAGCCCTCCGCTCTTTGCCTTCCTGGTTTTCAGCGCGACGCTCTTTAGCATTGGTTTCGCGGGCGCCATCCTTCGCCGCAACGCCATCCTTGTTCTGATTGGCCTGGAATTGATGCTCAACGCGGCCAACGTGAATTTTATCGCGTTCTGGCGCTATGGCCCCCATCCGCAAGCGTTGACGGGGGTGATGTTCGCTCTTTTTTCCATCGCCATCGCGGCGGCGGAAGCGGCCGTTGGGCTGGCCCTGGTGATTGCGATTTACCGTCATCGCAAAACCATCCAAACCGAGCAATTCGACACGCTTAAAGGCTGAGAGATGCACGCCATTGTCCAATATTTATGGTTGATACCGGTCCTGCCGCTGGCCGGGGCCGCATTGGGCGCGCTGCTGAAGCCATCGCAACGGCGTCTAGCCGCCGCCTTGGCGATCGGGTCCCTGGGCCTTTCTTTGCTTCTTTCCTGCGCCGCCTTTGCCGCAACATTGCACCACGGACCGGAGCTCGCGCGCGCCACGCGGAATTTTGAGTGGTTCGCTTTCGGCAACAGCTCGCTGCAACTGGGCTGGGTGCTGGACCCCTTGACCGCCATCATGCTGTTGGTCGTGACGTTCATTGGCCTGCTCATCTTCATCTACAGCACCGCTTACATGGCGGGGGACGAGAATTTCGCGCGCTTCTTTTGCTTCCTTGGATTGTTCGCCGCCGCCATGCTTGGCATTGTCATCTCGAACAGTCTCCTGCTGTTGTTCATCTGTTGGGAGCTGGTTGGACTGGCTTCGTATTTGTTGATCGGATTTTGGCATCAAAAACCAAGCGCGGCGGCGGCGGCGAAGAAGGCGTTTATCACCACGCGGATTGGCGACCTGGGATTTCTTCTTGGCATGCTCTGGCTCTACGCTCAGTCCGGCACGCTGCTTTTCTATGACGGGGGCCACGGTGTCCTGGAACAATCGACCCTTACCCGGTTAGCGGCCTTGACGACCGTCGGCGGGCTGACGTTGTCCGGCGCCATCTCCATCCTGATTTTCTTCGGCGCCATTGGCAAATCCGGGCAGTTGCCTTTGCACGTTTGGCTTCCAGACGCGATGGAAGGACCAACGCCCGTGAGCGCCCTCATCCACGCCGCCACGATGGTGGCGGCCGGCGTATTTCTCGTGGCCCGCATGTACCCGCTGATGAGCGCCGGGGTCAATCCGGCGGCGCTTCAAGTGGTCACCTGGGTGGGCGCCATTACCGCGGTTTTTGCCGCCTGCGTCGCGGTGGCGCAAGACGACATCAAACGCATTCTCGCCTATTCCACGGTTTCGCAGCTCGGATACATGATGATGGGCTTGGGCATGGGCGGCGTTTCCGTGGGGATGTTTCACTTGACAACACACGCCTTCTTCAAAGCCTTGCTCTTTCTCGGCGCCGGCTCGGTCATTCACGGCTGCCACGCCGAACAGGACATTCGCAAAATGGGCGGCCTGCGAAAACTGATGCCGCTGACCTTCGCCTGCTATGCCGTCGGGACGATGGCCCTCTGCGGTGTCCCGCTGTTCTTTTCGGGCTTTTGGAGCAAGGACGCCATTTTGCACTCGGCGCATCACTGGCAGGTTTCGCAGATTCCGTTTTACTTGGGCGTCGCGGGGGCTTTTCTCACCGCTTTTTATATGACGCGCCAGATTTGTTACGTCTTCTATGGAAAAACCGACGCTCATGCCCACGAAAGTCCGCCGGCGATGACTCTTCCGCTCGCTGTCCTGGCAGTGTTTGCCATCATCGTCGGATTTGCCGGAACGCCGATTTGGCCGTGGTTCGCCTCCTATTTGAGCGGGGAGCGCGCTTCGTTCGATTTGGCCAAACTCCTGGAAGATGGCCAGATCCCGGTCATGGTCCTTTCCACCGCCGTCGTTTTGGCCGGAGCAGGGCTCAGCGCCTGGATTTATGGCAAAGCCGCCCTGGCCCACCGCGAGACCGATCCATTGGAGACGCTCCAACCCACCCTCTTTGCCTGGCTGCGCGGCAAATTGTTTATTGACGAACTTTACGACGCCACCGTCATCCGGCTGAACGCGGCTTTCGCCCGCTTTTCCAATTGGCTCGATCTCACCATCTGGAGCGGCGCGGTCAAACTCGTGGCCGGCTTGACCCGGCTGATTTCACAGGTGGACAGGAAAGTGGATGAGGCTGTGATCAACCAGGGCTTCGACGGCGGCTGCGAAGGCGTGAGGGCCTCCGGCCAACTGACCGCCCGCTGCCAAAACGGGCAAACGCAACGCTACTTGCGCGCCATCGCCATGGGCTTTTGCGGATTGTTGCTCTTGCTGATCTGGGGGTGCGGATGAACCAATTGCCTGTTCTCACGATTTTGACGCTCATCCCGCTAGTCGGCGGCCTTGGCCTGTTGGCGGTCCGCGCAGACCGGCCGAAGCTGGCCCGGTCCCTGGGCATGGCCGTCAGCCTGGCGGCACTCGCGTTGGCGGGGATGATTTGGACCGCTTATGACCGCTCCAACGGCGGCATGCAGTTTGTCGAGCGCGCCGCCTGGATCCCGTCTCTGGCGGTCGATTATCATTTGGGAATCGACGGCCTCGGAATGCTGATGGTGCTGCTCTCGGCGCTCTTGGTTCCCTTTGCCATCCTGGCTTCAAGAAACGTGGAGCGCAACGCCCGCCTCTATTTCTCCTTGCTCCTTTTTCTGGAAAGCGGCCTCTTTGGGACTTTTACCGCGCTCAATTTTGTCCATTGGTTTCTCTTCTGGGAATTGAGCCTCATTCCCGCTTTCTTCCTGATTAAGATTTGGGGCGGGCCGCGCCGAACCGCGGCGGCCTATCAGTTCTTCGTCTATACGCTGGCGGGCAGTGTGACCTTGCTGCTGGCTTTCCTGGCGGTTTATGCCGCAACAGGCCTCTTTGACTTCGGACAACTTGCCGGCCTCGCGCGCGATGGCGGCCTTAGTTCCGCGCTCTTTGCCAAGCTGGGCGGGTCTCTCTTCACCTCCAAAGAGGCGCTGGCCGGGGCCGTCTTTCTCGGCGCCCTGTTTGGCTTTGCCGTCAAGGTTCCCCTGATGCCGTTTCATACGTGGCTGCCCGACGCCTATGCCGAAGCGCCCACCGGCACGTCGATGGTCCTGACGGGGGCGATGTCGAAGATGGGAGTGTATGGGTTCCTGCGCATCCTCCTGCCGATCTTCCCGGAATCGATGCGCGCCATGCAAACCCCGCTCCTCTGGCTGGCCGTGGCCACCATTGTTTTCTCCGCCGCGGCAGCTTTCGCGCAAACCGATCTGAAACGGATTATCGCCTATTCTTCCATCAATCATCTTGGATACTGCTTGATGGGAATATTCGCCGCCGCGCAACTGACCGCACCGGGCGCGTCATGGGCGGACGAAAAAGCGGCGGTTTTAAACGGCGTCATGGTGCAAATGTTCAATCATGGCATTACCGCCGCCTGTCTCTTCTTTTTCGTGGGATTGATCGAGCAACGCGCCGGAGGCAACCGCGGACTGAACGATTTTGGCGGCTTGGGAAAAGTGGCGCCGGTTTTCTATGGCCTGATGGGCATTACGCTCTTTGCCTCGCTCGGACTGCCGGGACTGAGCGGGTTTGTCGGGGAGATTCTCATTTTCAAGGGCGTCCTGCCGCTGGCGCCATGGGCGGCCCCCGTTTCCACGCTCGGCCTGCTGATTACGGCGGTTTTCGTCTTGACTATTCTGCAGCGGGTTTTTAACGGTCCGCTGGCAAAAAAATGGGCGGGGTGGACGGATTTGACAGCCGCGGAACGGTTGATCGTCGCTCCCGCCATTGTCCTCATTTTCATCCTGGGAATTTACCCCCGAATCCTGATCGACGTGGCCAATCCGACCGTGTTGCAAATGGTGAAAAGCTTCTAAGCCATGATTGCCTGGACTATTTACATTTCTTTCATCGGGTCATTGCTTTTGATGCTGTGGCCTTCGCTCGCTTCGCGCCCGGCGCGGGTCATCGCCCTCCTGACCGCCTTGGCCGGCTTGGCCCTGGCCCTAGCAGGCGCGGTGGAATGTGAACGAGGGACGGTCAACGGCCAATTGTGGGAGATCGCCAATGCCGCCTGGATTCCGCAGCTTGGCATTCACTATCACCTCGCGGCGGACGGCATCAGCGTGACACTGGTCCTGCTCACCGGGATAGCCGCGGTCTGCGGCATTTTGTTTTCGTGGAACGTCGAAAGCCGGACCAAGGAATTCTTTGCGCTCTATCTTGGATTAATCGGCGCGATCTATGGCGTCTTCCTCAGTTTCGATCTTTTTCTCCTCTTCGTCTTTTACGAGCTGGCCATCATTCCAAAGTACTTTCTGATCGCCCGCTGGGGATCAACCCGGCGCGAATACGGCGCGATGAAACTGGTGCTTTATTCGTTCATCGGCAGCGCGATGGTGTTGATCGGCCTGATCGCGGCTTTTGTCGTCGCCGGTGGCCACACCTTTGATCTGCCTGTTTTGGCGCAATTTCCGTTCCCGGCGGCCTTTCAGAAATGGGCGTTTCTCCTGGTGTTTGTCGGCTTCGCCGTTTTGGCGGGTCTCTGGCCGTTCCACACATGGGCGCCCACCGGACACGTGGCCGCGCCCACGGCTGCTTCGATGCTGCTGGCCGGCGTGGTCATGAAGTTGGGCGCTTACGGGGCTTTGCGCGTGGGCATGACTCTTTTCCCGATTGGCCTGCAAACCTGGCGCAAGGAGATTGCGCTGCTGGCGGTCATCGGCATCGTCTATGGTGCGACTGTCGCGCTGGTGCAACGGGATTTCAAATTCGTCATCGGCTACTCCAGCGTCAGCCACATGGGCTTTGTCTTGCTGGGTTTTATGACTTTGACCCAGGTCGGGTTGAGCGGCGCGATTTTGCAAATGTTCTCTCATGGCATCATCGCCGGCCTGCTCTTCGCGGTGGTGGGACGGATGGTTTATGACCGCGCCCATAGCCGGGATTTAACGGAGCTGCAACGGCTTAACCTCAACCGGACTTTGCCCTTTGCCGCCGCAACCTTTGCGATTGCCGGAGCGGCCTCCATGGGGCTGCCGGGCTTCAGCGGTTTTATCGCGGAAATGCAGGTGCTGGTGGGGGCATGGCAAGCCTTCCCGCTCTTTACGATTTTTGCCGGGGTGGGGATTTTGATCGGCGTGGCTTACACCTGGCGCGCTTTGCTGAAAGCCTTCTACGCCGAGGATTCGACACCGGCCTCTCTTCCGCCGGCGCGCATGGCTCCCATTTCCATCGCCGAGCGAACAGGCGCCTGCGTTCTTCTCGGCACGTCCTTGTTGATCGGGCTTTATCCGAAACTGTTGCTGGATTTAATCACACCGGCGCTGAATTCCCCCCTCATGCAACCTCTGTGGAAAGGAGTGACCACATGAGTCCCGATTTCCAATGGGCCCATTTGCTGCTCCCCGAAGCGGTCATCGCCGCGTCGGCATTTGTGGTTCTGGCCGCCGATTTTGCCCTGAAACGGCGCAAAACCCTGACCGACCGTTGGATGGCCTGCGGGATGTTGACTTGCCTGGCCTGCGTTGCGGCCATGCTGACTCTTGCGGTCACCCCGCCGCGGGGCGCGGCCATGTTTTCCGCCAGCCCATTGAGCCAGCTCATTAAAGTTGTTCTGCTGGCGCTGGCCGGGGTGTGCGCGGTTTTCCCCGTCGCCAGGAAATTCACCGCCCACATTGGCGAATACTTCGCTTTGCTCCTGTTGGCGACGGCGGGGCTGATGCTCCTGATCAGCTCGGAAAATCTTCTCATGATCTTCGCCGCGCTCGAACTGCTCAGTGTTTGCCTTTATTCGCTGGCGGCGTTGGACAAAGCAAGCGTGGCCTCCTCCGAGGCGGCGCTGAAGTACTTTCTCTTCGGCGGCATGTCGGCGGCTTTCACGCTCTTTGGGATTAGTTTGCTCTACGGCATCACCGGAGAAATCGATCTGGGCGCGATCTCGGTCAAACTGCAATCGAGCGGGGTGGAGCCTGTTTTTTATGTCGCGCTGGTCATGACCCTGGTGGGGTTTGCCTTTAAACTGGCGGCGGCGCCGTTCCACTTTTGGGCCCCGGATGTCTATCAAGGCGCGCCGACGCCGATCGCGGCCTTCATTGCTTCGGGGTCAAAGGTTGCCGGCTTCTTTGTCGTGGCCAGAATTTTGCTCACCGGCTTTGGCGGCAACGGCGGCAGCGCGTCTCTTGGAGCTTTCTTGCCGGGCTGGATGCCGCTGCTGGCCACGCTGGCCGTGGTCTCAATGGTGGCGGGCAATCTCGCCGCGCTTGTGCAGCGCAACGTCAAACGCTTGCTGGCTTATTCCGCCATCGCCCATGCCGGCTACGCTATGATCGCGCTCCTGGCCGGGCAACGCGGCCTGGCTCCGCTTCTCTTTTACGTCATCACTTACGCCCTGACTGTGCTCGGCTCCTTCGCGATCGTCGCTGTGGTTGAAAACAGCGACGCCCGCGCCGACTTGGCGGATTTCGCCGGCTTGAGCCGGCGCGCGCCGTTGCTGTCTTTCTGCATGTTGGTATTCATGCTGTCCCTGGCGGGAATTCCGCCGCTTTCGGGGTTCTTTGGAAAAT
The DNA here is from genome assembly GCA_052139695.1 of Limisphaerales bacterium. Lineage (GTDB taxonomy): Bacteria > Verrucomicrobiota > Verrucomicrobiia > Limisphaerales > Palsa-1400 > PLGF01. The sequence continues at coordinate 99,188 of JBKQWF010000307.1, read as the reverse complement.
TCTACCTCTTCACCGCGGCGGTTGGGGCCGCACCCAACCTCGGTTTGCTGTGGTTGGTAATCCTGGCCGTGGCCGCAAGCGCGGTCTCTCTTTACTATTACTTGCAGATTCTCAAACAGATTTACGCCGCCGATCCGTCCCCGTCCGCGGTCGTGCTCCGTCCGTCGCTCTCGGCGCAATTGGCCATCGTGCTGCTGGCGGGACTTGTTATTATTCTCGGCTGCGCGCCAGGTTTGCTGCTCAGCATTCTTTCCCATGCCCTTAATTCCACCCCTTTCTAATTATGAATACATCTTCCACTCCCATCGCCGGCGCAAATGAACGGAGCGTCCGCACCGTCGCCGCCACCGATTTCGTCGAAAGCCCATTTGCCACGCTCGACGGCAATGAAGCCGTTGCCTCCATCGCCTACCGGTTGAGCGAGACCATCCCGATTTACCCCATCACGCCCTCGTCGCCGATGGCGGAATGGTGCGATCAATGGTCGGCGGCCGCCCGTCCCAATCTTTGGGGCGCCGTGCCGCAATTGGTGGAAATGCAGTCCGAAGCAGGCGCGGCGGGCGCCGTTCACGGCATGTTGCAATCGGGAGCGTTGAGCACCACCTTCACCGCCTCGCAAGGCTTGTTGCTCATGATCCCGAACATGTACAAAATCGCGGGTGAATTGCTGCCCTTCTGCATGCACGTCACCGCGCGCAGCCTGGCCACGCACGCGCTGTCCATTTTTGGCGATCATTCCGACGTCATGGCTTGCCGGTCAACGGGTTTTGCCATGCTTTCGTCAGGTTCCGTGCAGGAGGCGCAAGATTTGGCCTGCATCGCCCACGCCGCGACCCTGGAATCCCGCGTGCCGTTTCTCCATTTCTTCGATGGCTTTCGCACGTCGCATGAAGTGGCCAAAATCCGCGTGCTGACGGACGAGCAATTGCGCGAAATGATGGACGAATGCGATATGGCCATCCAGGCCTTCCGCGCCAACGGCCTCTCGCCGGACCATCCCCGTCTGCGCGGCACCGCGCAAAACCCGGACGTCTTTTTCCAGGCCCGCGAAGCCTGCAATCCCTATTATGAGCGCCTGCCGCTCCTTGTCCAAGATACCATGGATCGTTTTGCGGCCGTCTCCGGACGCAAGTACCGTCTCTTTGACTATGTTGGTCATCCCGAAGCCGACCGTGTCATCATCATCATGGGTTCGGGCGGAGAAACCGCGCAACAGACCGCGCAATGGCTCAGCCGCCACGGCGAAAAAGTCGGCGTTCTCCGCGTGCGCTTGTATCGGCCTTTTGCGGTCGAAGCATTCCTGGAAGCGCTGCCGCCAACCACGCGCAAAATCGCCGTCCTGGATCGGACAAAAGAACCCGGCGCGATCGGCGAGCCGCTCTATATGGACGTGGTCACAGCCCTGCGTGAGACACATGATACGGCATGGTTCGGCCGGGAAACGTTGGTCGTCGGCGGACGTTACGGACTTTCTTCCAAGGAGTTCACACCGGCGATGGTCAAGTCGGTTTTCGACCAGTTAAGACTGCCCAAGCCCTTGAATCATTTCACCATCGGAATCTTTGACGATGTGAGCCACAAGTCGCTCGCCTGGGACCCGGATTTCGATATCGAAGCCGACAATACCGTGCGAGCCGTTTTCTTTGGCCTGGGAGCGGATGGAACGGTCGGCGCGAACAAGAATTCGATCAAGATTATCGGCGAAGAGACAGACCTTTACGCCCAGGGTTACTTCGTCTATGACTCCAAGAAGTCCGGCGCCGTCACCATTTCCCATTTGCGCTTCGGCCCCGAGCTCATTCAAGCGCCCTACCTGGTCAAACGCGCCAATTTCGTCGCCTGCCATCAATGGAGCTTTTTGGACCGTTACAACGTCCTTGACTGCGCGGCGGAAAGGGCCGTCGTTCTACTCAATTCACCTTACGGCGCGGCGGACGTTTGGAACCGGTTCTCGGCTGAGACGCAAGCCACCATCATTGCCAGGAAGCTCCGCTGCTACGTGATCGACGCCTACCAGGTGGCCAAGGCCACAGGCATGGGCGGGCGAATCAACACGATCATGCAGACGTGCTTTTTCGCCATTTCCAATGTCCTGCCGCGCGAGGAAGCGATTGCCCAAATCAAAAAGGCCATCCGCAAAACGTACGGCCGAAAAGGCGACGCCGTCGTCCAGCAAAACTTCGCCGCCGTCGATCAAACTTTGGCCGCCCTCTACGAAGTGGAGTTGCCCGCCGCCGTCACCGCCGCGCCGCACCAGGTTTCCTTCATCCCGGAGCACGCGCCGGATTTCGTCAAACGCGTCACCGCCACGATGCTGGCCAACAAGGGCGATCTGCTGCCGGTCAGCGCGTTCCCGGTTGATGGCACCTGGCCCACCAGCACCGCCAAATGGGAAAAGCGCTCCATCGCTTTGGAGATTCCAGTTTGGGATTCCTCGATCTGCATTCAATGCAACAAGTGCGTCTTCGTTTGTCCGCACGCCGCCATTCGCGCCAAGTTTTATCCCGCCAGTTCGCTGGACGGATCGCCGGCCAACTTCAAGGCGGTCGATTTCCGCTCGCAGGAATGGAAAGGATCGAAGTATTCGCTCCAGGTTTCGCCGGAAGATTGCACCGGCTGCACCTTGTGCGAGGCCGTCTGCCCTGTCAAATCGAAGACAGAGCCCGGTCGCAAGGCGCTCAACATGGCGCCGACCCAACCTCTGCGCGAGCAGGAGCATCGGAATTTTGAGTTCTTCCTCAACCTGCCGTTGCCCGACCGCACGCGCCTGGCCGCGGACGTCAAAGGCACCCAATTCCTGGAGCCGCTCTTCGAGTTCTCCGGCGCCTGCTCCGGCTGTGGAGAAACGGCTTATCTCAAATTGTTGACCCAAATGTATGGCGACCGTCTTGTCATCGCCAACGCCACCGGCTGCTCTTCCATTTACGGCGGCAATTTGCCGACCACGCCTTACTCCGTCAATGGCGACGGACGCGGCCCTGCCTGGTCCAATTCACTCTTCGAGGACAATGCCGAATACGGCTTGGGCCAGCGAATCGGCTTGGAAAAACAAGCCGACTTCGCGCGGCACCTTGCCCGCCTCCTGGCCCCGAAATTGGGTGATAGTTTCGTCGATGAACTGCTCAAGGCGCCGCAAACCAACGAGGCCGAAATTGCCGCTCAACGGGTGAGGGTCAAAGACTTGCGCCAACGCCTGGAAAAAATCGAGGGCATGGACGCTTCCCGGCTTTTTGCCCTGGCCGATAGCCTCGTCCGCAAGTCCGTCTGGATCGTCGGCGGAGACGGCTGGGCGTATGATATCGGTTTTGGCGGCCTGGACCACGTCATCGCGATGAACGCCAACGTGAATATTCTCGTGCTTGACACAGAAGTTTATTCCAACACCGGGGGCCAGCAATCCAAAGCGACCCCGCTGGGGGCCGCCGCCCGCTTCGCTGTCTCCGGCAAGGCCACCGCCCGCAAGGACCTTGGCCTGATCGCCATGTCGTATGGCACGGCTTACGTCGCGCAGGTGGCTTTGGGCGCCAAAGACATTCAAACTGTGAAGGCTTTTGAAGAGGCCGAAAGCTATCCTGGCACGTCGTTGATCATTGCTTATGGCCCTTGCATCGAGCACGGCTTCGACCTTGGTCAAGGCTTGGAGCACCAAAGAGTAGCTGTGGAATCGGGTTATTGGCCGCTCTATCGCTTTGACCCGCGCCGGGTGGCCGAAGGCAAGCCTGGATTGAGACTGGATTCCGCCGCTCCCAAGCTGCCGTTGGAAAACCTCTGGTCCCTGGAACGCCGTTTCCAAATGCTGGCCGGCAAAAATCCGGCGCGTGGCAAGGAATTGCTCGAAATCGCGCAAGCCGACGTGTTGAAAAAATTCGCACAGTACGAACAGCTTTCCAAGACGCCCGCCGCCGCCGAAGCGCTGACAAAATCATAGCCAGATTTATTTGAGGGCGTTGCGGCTGCGCGCGCCCTACCCAAGTATGGTGGGGCGGCGCTGCTGCGCCGCCCAAATAATTCAAAGGGCTCCGAGATTAAGAATTAAACAACAAAGTTTTCCCGCAACCGTCATTTCCCCGGCGGCCCATCCGGAATGACGCGCGCTTCGGTGGATAGTTTGTAATCGTCACCGGTGGAGGCCTTCATTTCCGCTTCCACCAAATAAGCGCGGAATCCTGTCTCCGGCTTTTCCACCTGTGCCGTGACATTGGTCCCATCCGGCGCCGCCAAATCCGCGCTGGACCACGTGCTGGTGCGAAAGTCGCGGTTGGTCGAAACAGCCGTCCAGAGCTTGAACGCTTGCGCCGGCTGGCTCAAGTTCACGGTCACGGTGGCGGATTCAGGCGGCTCAGATTTGAATTTCCAGGTCATGCGAGGCGTTGTTTGGTGATCGGCAATCATCTGAAAAAAGGCGGCCAGGACGGGAATGGCCTCGCTGCCACCGGCAAGGTCGTGCCCGGCGTTCGGCGTTTGAAAAACCAGTTTCGGGTCGGGAAGTTCATTCCAATAATGCCGCAGCGAATCAACCACCCAGTAAGGATCGTCCGTGCCGAGCAAAAGCAGTTTTGGCATCGTGTAGCGGGCGCGGTAACTGAACGGGTCCACCCAGCCGCGCAACCTCACCATTGCCGGGTCCATGCGCTCGGTGAGATGGAGTTTAGTGTAAGCGTTAATCTGCTCGCTCTGCCCACCATACATTTGCTGCGCCCACTGCGCCTGAGCGTTCATGTTCAGCATGTCGATGACCATCGGCGCGATGGCCGCAACCCGGCTGTCCACGGCGGCTGTCAGCCAGGTCGTCCAGCCGCGCTTCGATGCGCCTCCGACCAGGAAACGGGTGATGTGCCCGCCCAAATCGGCTTGGGCCTCGGCCGTTATTGCGTCCATTCCGCGCACGGCCGATTTCACCATGGGAAAGAGCAAGGGCCAGGTCGGGTCGTTTGACTCGAGATAGTGCTCAAAAGTATAGGCGATGAGATCATCTTCCTTGAGTCCGTCATAGAGTGGTTGGTTGGGAACATCGCTAATCGCGGCGGCGACGGCCCCGGCCCGATCAGCCAATGTTTGCAGCAAGCCCAGTTCGCGCTCCACTTTGCCGCTGCCGGTGATGAAGAGAAAGGCGATGTCCGGGTGGCGCAATTTGGCGGGCCGCGCCAGGAGCAAGTGATGATGCCAGGGCTGTCCATGCCAGGTTTGTGAGACGCAATCCAACTCGACCACTTGAAGCGAATTCGTTTGTCGTTGCCCGGTCTTTTTCCACGCGAACGAGTCATCCGGGCGGTGGACATAATCCGCCAGGGCGTCCGCGGCAGCACCGGCCTGCGCGGCGTGAGCGAGGACAAGAAGAAACGTCACTGCGCCAATTTGGCACGATGACCGGGGACGGAGGCTAAATTCCATCCCCTAGACTCAACTTCCTGCAAATTTCGTCAAGACGGATATTCTGGCGCTCCACCCAAATTCAAGCGGAAGGCTGAAAATGACGATGTTAATAAGAATATGCAGGCGAACCGGAAGATACCGCGATGGCGGAAAGCGCTGATTTGCGCCTTCCTGCTTTCGACCGGGACGTTGCAGGCCTTGGACCCGGCAAAGTCCCTCTTCCAATACAATTGCCAGAATTGGACGGGGCAAAACGGACTGCCTGCCGACCTCATCATCTCTGTGGCCCAAACACGGGACGGTTATCTCTGGCTGGGCACCCAAAAGGGCTTGTACCAGTTTGACGGGATGGGATTCAAGCCATGTCCTCTTGCAGGCCAGCAAACGGCGGGCCGCGACATAAAGAGCCTTTGCGCGGGGAAAGCCGGCGGCTTGTGGGCGGCGTTAGGCGAAAGCGGCTTTGGTCTTTACGACGGCCATAAGTTGTGGCCGACGGCTGCACAGAGTGTCACTTCGGCTTTTGAGGCCTCCGATGGCGCCGTCTGGACCGCAAGTCATTCTGGGGTGAGCCGATGGCTCATGGAAAAGGAAGGGGCTCGCCAGACGTTCTTTGGCGAAAACCTCGGTGATTATTTGAGTTTTTCCGAAGGCCCTCAGGGCAGACTTTGGATTGGAACAGTCGAGCGCGGGTTATGGTACTGGCAGGCCGGAAAGCTGTGTCTTTTCCCTGATGACTCCCTCAAAAAGGAAAACATCCGTTCGGTCTTGGAGGATGCCGAAGGCCAGATATGGGTCGGCACTCAAAGAAGGCTGCGCTGCTATAATTCGAGTTTCCAGCCAAAACCAAACTTCGACTTCCTCGGGGAGGTCGATGCCCTCCTGATGGACCGGCATAACGTCGTTTGGGTTGGAACCGCGGGCGGCGGTTTGGCGCGCTACCAGGGAGGTGAATTCACTTTCCTCCGCAAGGCGGATGGCCTGGTGGACGATTCTGTCACCAGTCTCTATGAAGACCATGAAGGCAGCCTGTGGGTCGGCACGCGTCTCGGCCTGAGCCAGATCGCCGACGTAAAATTCCCCATCTATTCAACCCACGAGGGTTTGCCCTACGGCTCCGCCGTTTCCCTGTGCAATTCCCGGACGGGTGGACTTTGGATCACTACAGACACGGGCCTGGGCTTCTTTGATGGACACACCATGACCAATTTTGCCCAGAATCCCTCGCTGCCCCATCGATGGATGAAGCGGGTCTTCGAAGCCAGTAATGGCGACCTTTATCTGGTGGATGACCAAAAGCAATTACTCGTGTTTTCCGGCGAAAAGGTGGTTCGAACCTACACCAATGAAGAGTTTCCCTCGGCTCTCGCGGAAGATGCTGAAAGCGTGCTGCTGGCCATTTCTGACCAGCTCTATCGCGTTAAGAATGGCCAATTCCTGCCTTACTCTTACGCGGGCAAAGCCGCCCCGGTTTTCTATTGGATCAACAACCTTTACGTGGCTCGCGACGGCACGCTTTGGGTGGCGAGTAATAACGGCATTTTCCGCCTGCGGAACGGAGAATTCCAACAATGGTCCAGCAACGAGGGTCTGGCAGACAACCGTGTCAACTGGGTTTTTCAAGACGAGGATGACGCTCTTTGGGCAGGCCTGGCCAATGGCATCGCCCGCCTGAAAAACAACCAGATCAAGAACTTAACCCCGGAACATGGACTGCCCGGCAATACCGTTTATGCCATCGTCCCCGACGACCGTGGTGATTTCTGGATGGATACCAGCAGCGGCATCCTCAAAGCCAGCCGGCAGGACCTTAACGAGTTCGCCGATGGAAAGCTGCCGCGCATCGAATACATGCTCTTTGATGGCTTGGAATCCGCCAAAGTCGCGGGCCGTTCCTTCCAGGAGCCGGTCGCCTGCAAGACGGCGGACGGCCGGATTTGGATCCCCAATCTCCGGGGCCTGGTGATGATCGACCCGGCCCACCTCATGACCAACCGCGTTGTTCCGCCGGTTCACATTGAAAAAATCCGCATCGATGGAATCGAGGTGGAGAACCGCCAGGTTCCCGCCCTCCGCGGCGGCAACGGTCAAATGGAATTTCATTTTACGGCCTTAAGCTACATCGCCCCGCAGAGAATGAAGCTGCGCTATCAGTTGGCTGGCTTCGATAAGGAGTGGGTGGACGCCGACGGCCGCCGCTCGGTCGTTTACGACAATTTGAAACCCGGCAAATACTCCTTTCGCGTTCAAGCTTGCAATGCCGATGGCCTCTGGAACACAACGGGCGATACTTTTGAGGTTGAACTGCCGCCGGCCTTTTTCCAAACGACGTGGTTCTTTGCCATTTGCGCGCTGCTTGGGGCAGGCGGCATCGGTCTCCTCTATCGCTGGCTGGCCCAACGGGGTGAAAAGAAGGAGCGCAAGCTCAAGGCCGCCAATGACCTGTTGGACTCCAAAGTCCGGCTGCGGACCGCTGAATTGGCAGCGGCAAACAGCGCGCTCGCGGTCGAAATCCGGGCCGGCGAACGGGCGGAAGAAGCCTTGCGTGCTGAACAGAGACTCTTGCGCACCATGATCGACGCCCTGCCGATGTACATCGCCTGCATCGACAAAAACGGGAAGGTGGTTTTCGCGAATAATCTGGTCAGCACCTTCTTTGGCAAGCCTCTTTCCCAAATCGAGGGGCGGCATTTCAAGGAAGTGATGCCGGTTGAAATCTGCGTGAAACAGCAGGGCTTCATCGCCAATTGCCTGGCCGGCAGGGCGGAGCCATTCGTCCATGAATACACCCTGCCCAACGGCGCCAAGGTGATTGGCCAGGGTGCCTTCGCTCCGGTGAGCGATAAGGACGGCACGATTATCGGTGCCGTTTGCGGTCTGGCCGATATTACGGAACGCCGCCAGGCAGAGGAGGAACTTCGCGGCAAGACGGCCTTCTTTGAAGCCTTGGTGGAATCTTCTTTGGACGGGATTCTCGTCGTCGGCAACGATCGGAGAAAAATCCTGCAAAACAAGCAGGCGATCGATTTGTGGCAAATCCCCGCTTCATTGACGGCGGGAAACGACGACGCCGAACAGGCCCGCTTTGTCATGAATATGGCCAAGAATCCGGAAGAATTCCTGGACGATGTCAACCACCTTTACGCGCATCCCGGGGTGAAGGACCGTCGCGAGGTCGAGCTCAAGAATGGCACCGTGCTCGACCGCTACTCTTCCTCCGTCATCGGCAAAGACGGCCGATATTACGGCAGGATATGGATGTTCCGCGACATCACGGCGCGCAAGCAGATGGAATTGGAAATCGAGCAAACGCACCAGCAATTGATGGCCGCCTCCCGTCAGGCGGGCATGGCGGAAGTGGCCACTGGAGTGCTGCACAACGTGGGCAATGTCCTCAACAGTGTCAATGTTTCCGCCAATCTCGTGGTCAATGCCCTGCGCTCTTCCCGCGCTGCCACCCTCGCCAAGGTCGTCCAACTGCTGGAGCAACACAAAACCGATCTGGCTGACTTCATCACGCGCGATGAAAGGGGCAGGAATCTGCCCGCCTTCCTCGCCAGCCTCGATGATCATCTGGCGGGGGAACGGAAGCATTTGGTCGAAGAATTGCGCTCACTCCTCGGCAACATCGAGCACATCAATGAAATTGTGGCCGTGCAACAGGCCAATGCCCATAGGGTCGGCGTCCTTGAATCGGTCCAGCCATCCGAAATCATGGAAACGGCCATCAAAATGAACCAGGCCAGTTATCATTCCCACGAAGTTGAGATCATTCGTGACTTTGAAAAAGCGCCGCCTCTCCTCGTTGACAAACATAAAGTTCTGCAAATCCTCATTAATCTCCTGCAAAACGCCAAGCGCGCCTGCAGCCAGAGCAGAGGCAGATCCGGCCGCGTCACGGTCCGTATCCGCCCCCAGGGTGAACGCGGCATCCGCTTGGAAGTGGCCGACAACGGCATTGGCATTCCGCCGGAAAATCTGACCCGCATTTTTTCGCATGGGTTCACCACGCAAAAGGACGGTCATGGTTTTGGCTTGCACAGTGGCGCTCTAACCGCTCAGGATTTGGGGGGGACGCTGGTGGCACACAGTGATGGCCCGGATGAAGGAGCGACCTTCATCCTGGAGCTGCCGGTGCAACTTCAAGCCCTGGCTGCCGCCAACCCGGGGCGCCCGACTCCATCGGAGCACTCAAACTCCCCCTCCAGCGCCACCCTGATAAAAGGACGGCCTGCCAGTTTGTCCCCTGCCCCAGCAGGCACGGAGACGGTCCGGGCCGGATAATGTTGTGTTTCGAGACACCCTGAACATATTATACCGAAGCCACTGCCCGCGGGTCGCGGCTCTGTTCATCCTCCTGGCCACGGGTGAGCCTGCCCTGGCCCAATCTGATCCTTTGCCAGAACGAATCGTCACCCATTATGCCCTGACATCCACCCACGACTACAGCTACTACGATCCCAGGGATTGGCTCCTCCTCGGCTCAACCAACGGCGGCGAATCCTGGACCACCCTGGACGCCGAGACGAACCAGCTCTTTAGCAAACGCCACGAGAGACGCGTCTTTGAGGTGGCCAACCCGACGGCTTTCAACATCTATCAATTAAAGATCACGCGCGTCAATGCGGAGCTGGACGACCCAAACCCGGAGCAATGGCAAGCGCAACTGGCGGAAATCGAACTGCTCGGGCCGCTCGTGGGCGTGACCAACGAGTCCGCCGTGGGAACGTTGATCACATCCTCGCATCCTCACCCGTTGACCGGCCTCCCGGAGAACGCCTTTGACAACGATTTGCGCACGCGCTGGGTCGATTTTGGGGCGAGCGAACCAGGCGGCTGCTGGATTCAGTGCCAGTACGTCCACCGTGCTGAAACCGCCATTCTCATCACGAACATCAGCCAATTTGGAATGCGCGCCCGTCTCGCAGCCACCCACGATCTGCTCCTGGAGAAAGGACCCGGCATTTTGTCCAATTTGACGGCGGGCCTTGCCAAACCACGGCGGCTGGTTGGTTACGCGCTGACTTCAGCCAACGATGTCCCTCAGCGCGACCCGTCCGATTGGCGCCTGCTCGGCTCCGATGACGGAGGCGGCACGTGGAAGGTCCTCGACATACGTCATCAAGAACGATTCGCCACCCGCTTCAAGCGCCGGGTGTTCACCTTGACCAATTCCTGCACGTTTGCCCTCTACCAGCTTAAAATCGACAATACGTTTGGGCCGGGTCAAACAGTGCAAATTGCGGAAGTGGAGCCGATCTATGCGGCGCGTGACGACGTCACACCATACTCCCTGGTCGTCTCCGCCCAGACTGACAATCCACCACAAGAATCCGCCGAAATGGCTTTTGACGGCGACGCCAAGACCAAATGGCTCTCTTTCGACCCCTGTACTCCGGAAAAGCCCAATTGGATCCAATGGCAATGTATTCCCGAGGTGGAGGGCTTGCCCGTGATCAATCTCCGCGGCCTCGACCCGGTCGTCGCGGCCATGAAAAAAACGACCGCGTCCTCCGCTCCCTCGCTTTCTGTCCGCCCGGTCAGGGTAAACCTGGAGGGCGTGATTGTCAGCCGGACCGCGAATTCCATGGGTCTGCTGGATGAAACGGGATTTCAGATGTTCGCGCTGGATTCAACCGCCGACGTGCCCGACCCCGGCAGCCGCATCTGTCTGATGGGGCACGTGCGCTTTGGCGGGGAATTGCCGGAGCTGTTGGACCGGGAAATCGATCCCCTCGATTCTTTGGAGGAGGCCGGAACAGTCAATGCGGAGCAGTTGTTCAAGAACGACCAGACGTTTCTGACGGGCGCCGCCGAGGGAACGGCCACGACCATTTCCCAAGGCAGATATTACACAACCATCCGGTTAGCCGACCCCAAGCGCACCGCCAGCCTGCGGGTGAAAATCCTTAATCCGGGGAATGTTCCTCTCACCGCGCTCACGCGCCAAGCCTTGACAGTCCACGGTGTCATCCAACCTGTATTTGACGACCAAGGCCGCCGCGTCGCCGGAACGATCTGGGCCGCTTCTCCGGACGACGTTGCGGTGACGCCGCGGGAACGGGGGCGCCGAAGAACTCTCTCCGTGGAAGAGATCTGCCGAGCGAACAATCATTCCTCCGGCTATGTCCACGTGCGAGGAACATTGGTTCAGAAAAAACCTGATGGCACCTTTATCCTCGGCCAAGGAACCAACAGGTTGGTCGCGCACGGCCAACAAAAACTGGACGTCCCTATCGGCGCCGTTGCGAACTTCATTGGTTGTCTGACGCATGAAGGAAATCGGCCCGTTCTCTATTTTGCCTGCGCGCAGGCCGTTGAAAACAAGTCTGCCGTTGCGTCCAAGGACGAGAAGAGCGCAGCGTTAGACCCGCAGGGCGTTGCCACCGATATCTGGCAAGTCAACGAACTGATCAAAAACAACCCGGCAAGGAGATTTCCCGTCCGGATTCGCGGAGTCATTACCTACATCGATTTGGGTTTAAGCACCTTCTATTTGCAAAACGGCTCGAATGGCATCCCGGTGGAAGGCTCGCTCAAAGCCGGCCTCTATCCGCTGCTCGAGCAGGAAGGCACCTATGTCGAAATTCAAGGGCTGGTGAAGAACGGCATACTTTCTTGCGCCGCGGCCGCCACAGTCCTCGGCAAAGGCCGCATCCCTGAACCGTTGCGGCATTCCTGGGATTATATGATGACGGGACGGGATGACGGAGTCTGGGTGCAAGTGGAAGGCGTCGTGACCGCTTTTGAAAAGCAACGCCTGACCCTGGCCATCGCGGGCGGGGAGATCATTGTCTGGGTCAACCAAATGGATAAGGACGTGCAGCAGCGTCTTCTCGGAAGCCTGGTCCGGGTTAGCGGGATTTGCGGAGCGGTGGTCAACAGCCGCAACCAGCGGCTGGGGTTGCGCCTGCTCGTGCCTTCCGGGGAATACGTCGAGTTGGTGACCGCCTTGTCGGACAATCCCTTCGATCTTTCCACCAAAGCGATCGGCAAAGTCATGCAATTGGATGAGGACAATGCGAGCTTGGCCACCCAGCTCGTCAAGACAGCGGGTATTGTCACTTATAAGGCTCCCGACATGCTTTTTGTCCAGGATGGCGAGGACGGCATTCGGGTTTTGCCCCGCGAGGAAACCCCCGTTGAACCGGGAGATGCGGTGGAGGTGGTCGGCCTGGCGGAGCCGGATGGCTTCTCGCCAAAACTCGCCCAGGCCCTCCTGCGCAAGGTCTCCCACGGCCCCTTGCCGGCGCCGAAGGCTTTGGATTTGCTCGCGCTCAATCAAGATAATACACTCAGCGGCAAGGACGCCACTCGCGGGTGGATTGAAGCCACCTACCTCGGGATGAGCGCCAATGATTCGCTGCAAGTGCTGCGGTTTCGCCCGGACAAAAGCGAGACCACCTTCTCCGCGTTTCTGCCCGCGACCGACGCGGCCATGCCTTCCATCCCGCCGGGCAGCCGCGTGCGCGTGGAAGGAGTCTTCAAAGCTAAAACCGACATCGTCCCGGACTTCGGCCAGGTGATTACTTCGTTTGAAGTTTACCTGAATTCACCCGCCGACCTGACCGTGCTGGCCCGACCGCCCTGGTGGAACGCCCGGCACACAGTTTGGGTTTTGGGCGGGCTCGCCTTGGTCCTGCTTTTGGCGCTGGAATGGGTCAGATCGCTCCGCAGCAAAGTGGCCCGCAGAACCCGGCAACTGAGCGAGGAAGTCGAGGAGCGCAGACGCACGGGCGCCAAGCTCGAAGCGGAGATCGCTGAACGCGAGAAAATGCAGATCGAAATGCAGAGGACACACGACGAACTTCTCACCGCCTCCCGCAAGGCCGGCATGGCCGAGGTGGCCATTGGGGTCTTGCACAACGTCGGCAACGTTCTGAACAGCGTCAATGTCTCCAGCTCTCTGGTCAGCGAAAAAATCCGCGCCTCGAAGATTTCCCATGTGTCCAAGCTTTCGACTCTGCTGCAAGAGAATGCCCAGGATCTCCCTGGCTTTTTTGACAGTCCAAAAGGCCGGCAGGTCCCGGCTTATCTCTCCGACCTTTCCGCGCTCTTGTCCCGGGAACACGGCGAGATTGTGCATGAACTTCGTTCGCTGACTTCCAACGTCGAGCACATCAAGGAAATCATTGCCGTGCAACAAAGCTATGCCCGGGTTTCCGGTGTCTTTGAGGAAATCCAGATGACCGACTTGCTCGAAGACACCTTGCGCATGAATGAGAGTTCCTTCGACCGGCACGACATCAAAGTGGTGCGCGAATACGGCGTCCTGCCGCCGGTCTGCACCGATAAACACAAGGTGTTACAAATCCTCATTAACCTCCTGCGCAACGCCAAATTCGCCTGCAACACGTCCGGCCGAACGGACAAAAGAATTGTGCTCAAGGCGATCAATGGCGAGGGCCGCGTCAAAATCGCGATCGCCGATAACGGAGTTGGCATTCCGCCGGAGAATCTCACCCGCATTTTCCAACATGGCTTTACGACCCGCAAGGACGGCCACGGTTTTGGCCTGCACAGCGGCGCCCTGGCGGCCAAAGAACTGGGCGGCTCTCTCACCGTCCAAAGCGAAGGAGCGGGCCGCGGCGCCATTTTCACCCTGGAATTGCCTTGCCGGCCTCCAGCCATCAATCAGCAAAAGAAGGCGCTGGACCAGGCCGCTTGATTTTGCGCACCGGCACGGCATTTGGTGGCGTGTCTTTCGCAAAAAGCGATGGAGACGGTGTTGGGTCGCGTGCTCCCAGTTTTCCGTGGCTCTCTTCTCACTGCGCGGGGAAGAAACAGCTTGGTCTCTGTTTTATTCTTTACTCGGCGCAGCCGTAACCCATTTGGTTTCCCTGCCGCGCCGCTTTTATTGTCATCGTGCTGCCGCCTCCCTTGACGCTGACTCCGCCGGGTAGGTCCAGACCCAGTCGCCTTCCGTCCGGTCATACTGTCTGGCCCCGCTAACGCCCCCATCGTCCTTCTCGTTCCAGCCCACCGAATACAGGATAAAGCGGCCTCCTTCCAGGGTCCGATAGTGATAGGGCTGGCCGCCGATCACGTCACGGGGCATATTTGGCATGTAGCTATTGGTCAGTTCCTGCAGCGTTTCGGGGTAATGGCCTTGGGAAATCCGGAAGCGTTCCAGGGCGCAGGCGATGGCGGCCTGGCTGACGGTCTGGGCGGCGGCCGCCTGCACGGGCAATTTACCCAGGGAAGGCAAGAAGAACTTGGAGATCATGTTGTGGTCCCAGAGGGCGTTGCGCAGGGAGTTGCTAGAGTTCTGCCATGGCTCGTTATTTTCTTTGACTTGTTGCGGGAAGACCTGCCTGCCCTTGGCGTCCATCGTCCCTTGGAAGAGCTGGTCGAACCCCTGGCAGTAGTGCAGTTTTTCCTGATCATACCAGCCTGCGGGGATGAAGAAGCTGACCAGGTTTTGCATAAACTCCTCCAGTCCTTGGGGAGCGGGCAGGTTGGGCGTATCCCCGATTCTTGTGAACCACGCCAATCCTCGTTCCTTGACTAAGTCCATCATGCGCACGCCGAAGGCCCGCTCCGCGCGTAGGGCTTGTTCCAGGTCCCCTATCATATTGTATCCTTCCATGCGTTGCTGCAGGACTTGTAGCTGGGGGTCAGTCCACTGGTGTTCGGCCAGGCCTTCCCAGATGGGGCGCAGGGCGATCTCTATCTCCGCGACCCTCACGAGGTAGGAGATGAGGAAGGGTTCGTTCTTGAGCGTGTCGGCAAGGTAAAGGCTCAACATGACGTCCTCCAGCGCCTTGTCACTTTGGCCCAGGGCCAGCTCCGCGCAAGCCCTTGTCTGAAGGCGTCCGCCGGCTTCCTTGACACAGATGAGGTGGGGCAGGAGGATAGAAGCGGGGTCATCCATTTTGTAGGTGAGGGCGTACCTGGCCAGCGGCCGGCTGCTGGCTTGGCGCAGCTCTTCCAGGGCCTTTGCGTCCTCTTGCATCCCCTTGAGCACTCCGATGGCCGCTTTCCTTCTGGAGGCCAAGTCGAGGGGGCCAGGGGGCACCCCGCCCTTGGGCAGGGCTTTGCCGGATTGGACGGTTTGATAGACTTGCTCCCAAGCCACCAGATCCTCGAAGCATTTGGTATATTTTTTGGGTACCTTCTTTTTGTCCCAGGGCTGGAAATCGCCTTTGCCATAGGTGTCTTTGCTGAAGAGGAAGTTGGTGTTGTTTTGGGTCTGGACCCATTCGCGGGCAAAGGGGGTGCTGGCAAAGTTGGACTCGTCGGGTATCACTTTGGGAACAAATGCTTCCAGGGCCAGGGGGCCGTTCCTGGCCTCGTAGTCATGGCGGTAGGCGTTCCAGGCTCGCCGGGCTCGCCAGTCAACAAACCCGTAGAAGAGCGCGGTCAGGGTGGCGATCCAGGCCAGGCTGATGAGGCCCCGGCGCAGGGTTTTCCCGGATAAGAGCCAGCGCAGGAATCGGCGGGTGGTGCTGCGCTCCCAGGTGGAGGGCCGGGGCTTGTCGTTGGTTGTGTCATCCATAAAAAATGTGGGTTAAGGGTAATGCTTCAAAACAACTTCTAAGCGATCTCGTTGCTGTTTTGCTTCTCGCTCCGCTGTTCTAGCGCGGCGGCCGGGTCTTCGGGGTCAGCCGGCGCTTCGGTCAGTTCTATGAGTTCCTTGCGGTGTTCCCGCAGGGTGGAGAGGATGACCTGGGCGCTGGGGGCAGCCTTGTTCTCCGCTCTGGGTGCTTTCGGGTTCTGGTCGCAGTTAAGGAGGCAGATCACTGCCCAGGCCGCCCCCAGGGCCGTTGCCTGACCTCGCATCCCGCTCCACAAATCGCGCCAGCGGTCCGCCGGGCTCGGCCGCGATATGGCCTCCAGTGCGCGCCCGCGCACCGCATCGAGCTTTCCTTCCATCCCTGCGTTACGCTCCAAGAGGATTTCTTTCAGGGTCTTCATAATGTTTCCTTGTTCAGCATCTCCCGCAGCTCACCTTTGGCGTAGTGCAGGCGGGATTTTACCGTCCCGGTCGGGGTTCCCGTAATTTGGGCTATGTCCTCGATGGAGAAGTCTTCCATGAAGTAAAGGAGCAGGGCCGCGCGGTGCTGCGGCGGCAGTTTTTCTAGGAGAGCCATGAGTTTTTCCTCCTCTTCCGCCCGCATGAGCATTTCGTCTGGGCGGTCGGCCTCCTCCCCTCGGGGTTCCTCCCCTTCTTTCACGGGCCCAGTCTCCGGGCGTTGTTTTCTCCAGTAATGCGCGCACTTCTGGTGGGCGATCCCAAAGAGCCAAGAGCCGAACTTTTGGTCTTCCCGCAGTCGTTGGATGTGGCGCGCGGCGCTGATGAAGCTCTCCTGCACGATGTCCAGGCTGGCCTGCTCGTGGTGGATGAGCTCGTTGACATAGGTGTAGAGGGGCATCTGGTAGCGCTTAAAGAGGACCTCCCAGGCGCTGGCCTCTCCCTGTCTTGCCTCCCCCACCGGGAGTTCTTCCTGTTGGTATGGCGTCACCAAAAGCATCTCTACGCCTAGTGGAAGGCGCCGGGCGTAAAAAGGTTCAGTTTATTTTTCCCTGACGATTCATCCTTAAACTTGCATGCCTCTTCTCGTTCAGCCGAGCGCCCGGCCGAGAACGCGGAGAAAATTGCCGTGGGCGAAGCTCGTGATGTCGTCCGCTTTCCAGCCGCGCGCGCGCAGCAAATCCAACAGACCGCGCACGTCCGCGATGGTGTCCAAATCGCACGGCGTCTGTTCATTGCCAAATCCGCCGTCCAGGTCCGAACCGAGGCCGATATGCCGCGCGTTACCGGCTATTTGACACACATGGTCGATGTGCTCGACCGCCTGGGCCAGCCGCAGGCCGCAGGTTTGCGGCGTGGTCTCTCCATGCACCCAGCCGGGCACGAGCATCCAGGCGTCCAGGACCACGCCGATGACGGCGTCGCGCTCGATCAGGGCGCGAATCTGGTCATCGGACAATTGGCGCTGATGCGGGACCAGCGCGCGGCAATTATGATGGCTGGCCCAGACCGGCCCGGAAAAGTTGGCCAACGCCTCCGAGAAGCACTCATCACTTAAGTGCGTCAGGTCCAGAATCATTCCCAAGCGCTCGATTTCCTTCAGCAACTGGCGCCCTGCCGGCGGCAGACCGCCGGTGGCGTTGGTCCCTTGCGCGTAGCGGCCGGGGCCATAATGGGCCAGGCCGATCGCCCGCAAACCCCGCGACCACGCGCGCTCCAAATGCCCGATGCTGATGAGGGAATCCGCGCCTTCGAGGCTTAAAACGCAGCCGATGGCAGATGTTCCCCCGCTCCGCCAAAGAGCCGCGCTCTGCTCCAGCTCGGCGCGCGAGGTGATGATTTTTATTTCGCCCGCTTCCTCCAAGGCGCGATACCAGGCCCATTGTGCCTGGGTCATGGCCCAGGCTTGCGCCGCCGAATGCCAGACCGCGACGGAATCGCCGTGAATTTTATCGGTGACTCTTCCTATTTGCGTCGCCACCGCCAGCCCGACCCTTCCCCGGCGCATTTCCGGCAGGCAAACCGTGCCGTGTTCGCGTCCCGCCTTGTCACGCAACCCCGCCTCCGCGGCGCGGATTTCCGCGATGGGCCGGGTCAAGTCGCGGTTCCACTCCAAGGCGTTGAGGGCCAGGTCGAGATGGGCGTCGAACAAAAATGGGCCGTCCGGCGTCAAAGCGCTTCCGCCTCCTGTTGGACAATCGTGTCGAAAATCGCCGTCCGAACCTGGCCATCGGTCTTGACCTGCACCCATAGCCGGTATTTTCCGGGAGCTGGAAACGCGTAAGGAAATGAAATAAAAGAGCCGTCTTCGCTATGGCCGCCCCCCCGTCCGCACCATTGATCGGCCTTTCCCAGGTCGAGGTCGGAAAGGCGGATCCCGGCATCGTGGGTTTCGCCGGCTATTTTTTTGTCAAATAATATTTGCGCGGCCATTGAATAATTTCCCGACGGATGAAGGTGTTCAAAAACCAATCCATCCGCCCGCAACACTTCGGCATGGCTCATCATGCCCATGTACGGCTGAAGGTTGGCCGGTTTGCCGCCCGCGTCAAGCACTTCAAATCGCAGCGCCGCATCCTCTTTGCAGCGCGCCGGCGGGTGGGCCTTCCAGATGATCCGGCTGCCTCCAGGCAAATGGCAAATCGTGTCCGCGCCGGGATTCTCCTCCACGACCGCGGCGGAATCGATGGTCTAGGAATCGTCGGCGTCCGGGGCCAGGGAAATGGGAGCCGCGAGCTTCGGCAGAGGGGGCAAATGGACGAAGTTGGTCGCGGTGGAGCTGAAGCCGGAAGCAAACGTTAAATCGCAGAACAATTCATAATCCCCTTCCGGGAGCGGCGGCAGAGCCACTTCAAAGTTCCGATCACCGCGCCGCACTGGATGCACATGACCAAAAGCTCTGTGGTCAGGCTGCCCTGCCAAAAACAAGTGCAGGAGCTTGCCGTGGTCGGGCGCGAGGTCGAGTTCTGGTTGCGCGCTATTGCCCAATGTCAAACTAAGAATGCGCTGCCCGCCTTCCACCCGCGCCGTGGCCGCAAGATCAGGCCATCCCCCCTCGCGCAGGCGCGTGCGAAAATCAGTTTCCTGCGCCTTCCACCAATTCTTTCCCCCGGCCAGCGCCAGCGCGAAAACCGCGCCCGTAATGCCGGCGGCCATCCAGTATTTTCGCCGTTCCTTGCTTCCCGGCAAAACGCCGGCAATCGTCTCGGTTTCAGACTCTATGCGCATATCAGGTGGCTATCCCTGGGAACAGGGACGAAGTCTAAGGTAGCGCAACTCCCGCCGTGGTCAACGTCCGCAGTCCCCGCAGTCCTCCAATCCACCGGCATCCACCATTGCGTGCCTTGGCTGCGAAGTAACTTTGCCGTTCTGCATACTTCCTTAGCCACTGTGGATGATGGGCGCGCGGCAGGGCGCGAATCGCTAGGGTGCGTGCTGCTGCCTGACCTTACGGAGCAGCAGCTCCGCCCCAGCAGAATTGCTCGATGCACGCATCCGCATTGGCACGGGCTGTGCTGAATAGACTGATCTTCCGGCAAGTTCCGGCGATGAAAAAGAGAATTTTACTGGCTGACGATGACCCCGGCATCCGCGAGATGTTGGGACGGGTTCTGGAATCAGAGCACTATGACGTGGTGCTTGCCGGGACGGGACGTGAAGCTGTGGCCCAGTTCGCGGCCAAAGCGCCGGATTTGGTCTTGCTGGATTTGAACATGCCAGACTTGGATGGATGGGAAGCCATTGACTTGATAACCACCACCCATCCATTCGTTTCGGTCATTGTCATTACTGCCCGGCCAAAACAATATGAGCAGGCTGCGGACATGGCCGTGGATGCCCTGATGGAGAAGCCGTTGAACCTGCCGCTGCTCCTGCAGGCCATCGCAAAACTGGTGGCCGAATCCGAGACCGAGCGGGTGGACCGCCTTTCCAGCCCCGCCTTCAAAACCCAGTACTTGAAGGACTCGGCGGATGATTGCGCCAATGGAGTCCGCGAGAAGTAACGCATCGTGCCTAGAATCCTGATCCCATCCTGGCTGGCCGCCTGAGACGTTTATGTGGATTGTCCGACTGGCCCTGAACCGGCCTTATACCTTCGTGGTTGTGGCGCTGATGATTTTATTAATCAGCCCGGTGGTCATTTTGCGCACCCCGACGGACATCTTCCCCGACATTAGCATCCCGGTGGTCAGCGTGGTTTGGGGCTACGCCGGAATGTCGGCCCAGGAAATGGCATTGCGTATTGTGACGGTGAGTGAGCGCGGCATGACCACGACCGTCGATGACATCGAGCACATCGAGTCGCAATCGCTCAACGGGATGGGAGTGATCAAGGTTTTCTTTCATCCCAATGTGAAAATTGACATGGCCGTCGCCCAGATCACGGCCATTTGCCAGGCGGCGGTCCGCAGTTTGCCGCCGGGCATTACGCCTCCGCTCATTATCACCTACAACGCCTCCAGTGTTCCGATTTTGCAATTGAGCTTGAGCAGCAAGACCCTCTCGGAATCGCAGGTCAATGACCTGGGGTTGAACTTTCTACGCATCGGCCTGGCCACGGTGCAAGGGGCCTCCATGCCCAATCCGTACGGTGGAAAAACCCGCCAAATCATGGTCGATGTGGACCTTTCCGCATTGAACGGAAAAGGGCTTTCGCCCGCCGACGTCGTCAATGCCATCAGCGCCCAAAACTTGATCCTGCCTGCCGGCACGGAGAAAATCGGCAATACCGAGTACGCGGTGGAATTAAACGGCAGTCCGCTTTCCGTGGAGGAATTGAATGACCTGCCGCTGAAGCAGATCAACGGCCACATGATCTACATCCACGACGTGGCCCACATCCGGGATGGGTTCGCGGTGCAGCAGAACATTGTGCGGAGTGACGGCATCCGTGCTTCGTTGTTGACCATCATTAAATCCGGCAAGGCTTCCACCCTGGATATTGTGGCGCGGATCAAGAAAGCCGTGCCACAAGTGGCGAAAACGCTGCCCACCGGTTTGGAGATCCGCACTTTGCTGGACCAATCTCTATTTGTGCGCGCGGCGGTGCAATCGGTCATCAAGGAAGCGGTCATCGCCGCCTGTTTGACGGCCATCATGATCCTGATCTTTTTGGGCAATTGGCGCACGACCTTCGTCATCGTCATTTCCATTCCGCTGGCGATTCTCTGCTCCATTATCACGCTTAGCGCGCTGGGGGAGACGATGAACATCATGACCTTGGGCGGCTTGGCGCTGGCGGTGGGCATCCTGGTGGACGACGCCACGGTGGAGATTGAGAATATCGAACGCAACCTGCGGCAGGGAAAGGAACTGCGCACCGCCATCCTCGATGGCGCCGCGCAAATCGCCGTGCCGGCGTTTGTCTCGACGCTCTGCATCTGCATCGTCTTCGTGCCGATGTTCTTTCTTACCGGAACGGCGCGCTACCTCTTTGTGCCGCTGGCGGAAGCGGTGGTTTTCGCCATGCTGGCCTCTTACTTTCTTTCGCGCACCGTAGTGCCAACGCTGGTCATGTACTTTCTGCGCAAGCACGTGCATGAGACCGGCACGGAAGCGAGGGGCTGGTTTGGCCGGTTCCATGCCGGCTTTGAAAAAGGATTTGAACGGCTGCGCGGCGGGTATCGAAACTGGCTCAACGCCTGCCTGCACCACCGGGGCGTTTTCGCCGCTTGTTTTCTGGCCTTTTGCGCCGGTTCGTGCTTTATAACGCCTTTTCTCGGCGAAGATTTCTTTCCAAAAGTGGACGCCGGGCAAATGCGGTTGCATGTGCGAGCTAAAACCGGGACGCGCGTGGAGCAAACCGCCCTCTTGTGCGACCACGTGGAAGAAGTCATTCGGCGCGTCGTCCCGCCAAAGGAATTGGAAAGTATTGTCGATAACATCGGCCTGGCCACCAGCGGCATAAACAACTCTTATAACAACGGCGGCACCGTCGGACCGTTTGACGCGGAAGTCCTCATTTCGCTCAATCGGGAAAAGCACCATCCCACCGCCGGTTATATACGAAGGCTTCGCCATGATTTAAGTCGGGAGTTCCCAGGCGTGTCCTTCTTTTTTCAACCGGCGGATATTGTCAGCCAGGTGCTAAACTTCGGCTTGCCCTCGCCGATTGACATTCAAATCATGGGCCACGACCAGGCCAAGAATTACCAAATCGCCCAAAGCATCGCCTCGCAATTGCGCGCCGTCCCCGGCGCGGTGGATGTGCATGTGCAGCAGATGTTCGATCTCCCCAGCCTGAAATTGCAGGCCGATCGCACCAAGCTGCAAGAGGTCGGATACACGGAACGGGACGTGGCCGCGAGCTTGCTCGTGGCCTTGAGCGGCAGCTTTCAAACCGCGCCGTCCTTTTATCTGAACCCGGCCAATGGCGTGAGTTATCAAGTGGCGGCGCAAACGCCCCAATACCAGCTCGATTCTTTGCAGAGCCTGGCCGCCATGCCGGTGACCGGGCCCAGCGGGGCCGCCCGGCAGTTGCTGGGCAATCTGGCAACCATCACCCGCGGCACGGAGCAAGGCGTCGTCAGCCATTACAATATTCAGCCGGTGATCGACGTCTATGGAGACGTGCAGGGACGCGACCTTGGCGGCGTTGCCAAAGACTTTCAAAAGATCGTGCGCGCGGCGGAAAAGAAGCTGCCGCGCGGAAGCACCATCATCGTGCGCGGCCAGGTGGAGACGATGAAGTCCTCCTTCGTTGGCCTGGGGCTGGGGTTGCTCTTTGCCATCGTCCTGGTGTATTTGCTCATCGTGATCAATTTTCAGTCCTGGAGCGATCCATTCATCATCATCACCGCGCTGCCCGGGGCGTTGTGCGGCATTGTCTGGATGCTCTTCTTGACTCGCACAACTCTGAACGTGCCGTCGCTCATGGGCGCGGTCATGAGCATTGGCGTGGCCACTTCCAACAGCATTTTGGTGGTCACTTTTGCCAAGGAGCGCCTGGTGGAAACGGGCAACGCTTTCAGCGCGGCACTGGACGCCGGCTACATCCGGCTGCGCCCGGTGGTCATGACGGCGCTGGCCATGATCATCGGCATGGTGCCGATGGCGCTGGGCTTGGGCGAAGGCGGCGAACAGAATGCGCCCCTGGGCCGCGCGGTCATCGGCGGGCTGCTCTTCGCCACCGTCGCCACGCTCTTTTTTGTGCCCGTGATCTTCTGCTTGATCCGAACCGGAAGCGACCGCGAAGCAAGCCCTGGCCAGGGCCAGCAATTATCCCCCGCGAATTAGACTATGAACGCCGAAGAAAAAGTGCCCCATTCCGAGCCGCACGCCGCCCCGCACGGCGCGCAGTTAGGAATGCCTGGCGAGCAAACCGCGCCGCCAGGTCCGGCGGGCCGGACGCCGCTGTATTTACTGATGGTGCTGGGAAGCGCGCTGGCCATTCTGGCGGGCCTGACCGTCTTGTCGCGCTCGCGCGCCAGCGCCGAACTGGAAAGCGACACCCTGGAGAACCTGGCTCCCACCGTGAGCGTCGTTCACCCCAAGCGCGGTCCGGCGCAAATCCACATTGATATTCCGGGCAACATTACCGCCTACGAGGAATCTCCCATTTACGCGCGGGTCAGCGGTTACTTGAAGCAATGGTACACGGACATTGGCACACAAGTGGCGGCCGGGCAGTTGCTGGCGGAAATCGATACGCCTGAATTGGACGAAGAGCTTGTCCAGGCCAACGCCGCCCTCGACCAGGCCAACGCCAACCTGGAAATTGCCCGCATCTCCGCCGAGCGCTGGCAAAACTTGCGCAAGAGCGATTCCGTCTCGCAGCAGGACACCGACGTGAGGGTGGCCACCTGGCACGCCCGGGAAGCCGATGTGGCGGCGGCGAAAGCCAACGTCAAACGCTTGATGGAATTGACCAATTTCAAAAAACTGACCGCTCCCTTCCCGGGAATCATCACGGTCCGCACGATGGACGCGGGCACGCTCATTACCGCCGGGTCGTCGCGGGAGATTTTTCGCCTGGCCCGCATCGACCCGCTGCGCGTCTATCTCAGCTTGCCGCAAGCCAACAGCCAGATGGTCAAGACGAACGATCAGGCAATTTTAACCTTCTCCGAAATGCCGGGGCAGACTTTTACCGGAAAGGTGGACCGGACAGCCGGCGCGATTGATCCGCTCTCCCGCACGCTGCTGACGGAGGTCCTGGTCTCCAACCGGGACGGAAAGCTCTTTCCCGGCGCCCACGTCATGGTGCGCTTGAACCTGAATACCGGCGCTGATCCCGTGGTGGTGCCGGTCAATACCTTGCTCTTCCGCAACGACCAGGGAGTGCAAGTGGGCGTCGTGGGCTCCAACAACACCGTCCGTCTGGCCGACGTCACGATTGGCCGCGACTACGGCACGTCGGTTGAAATCATTCACGGCCTCTCTGAAACCGACAACGTCATCATCAACCCGTCCGATTCGCTGGAAGCGGGCATGCCCGTGCGAATTGCCAAAGCCGAGACCAATAATACCGCCCGCCCAGCCCATGAATGAGGCTCCAGGCCAAAGACAAGGCCACGAGGGTCATCGTCCTTGTGCCCCTACCATGCGGGTGGATTGCGGAGCGCATGCGATGTGCGGAGACAATCCTGAAGGGATTGTCATCACTCAGCCCAAGGTTGCGAGGAACGAGCTACCTTGGGGCATGGCCTCAGTTGTAGCATCAACTCTGAAAGAGTTGAATCGCGGGATTGATACAACCCTTGCAGGGTTGATCAATAATTTGGGTTATCTCCCCCAGGGTAGCTCGTTCCTCGCAACCCGTGGGCTGAATGATACATTCCCTTCGGGAATGGCTTTTGAATTGGCCAAAAAATGTCCAAACTCCAGCTCTCCCCTCCATCGTTGCGGCTTGGGCGTCAAGGCTGTCTTGCTTTGCGTCCTGGCTTTCGCGGGATGCTCGGTGGGGCCGGATTACCATCGGCCCTCTCCCGGTCCCACGCCCGTGGCTTGGAAAGCGGGGGTCCCCTGGAAAGAAGGCCAGCCGCGGGACGCCGAAATTCGGCAGAAATTCTGGGAACTCTTTCACGACCCAGTCCTGACCGGACTGGAAGAGCAAGCGACCACGAACAGTCCAACCTTGCGGGCCGCGTTTGAACGGGTGGAACAGTCCCGCGCCGTCGCGCGGATCACTCGGGCGGACCTCTTGCCCTACGTCAGTTTTGACCCGAACGGAAACCGCACCCATTACTCCGCCAGCCGCACCGTCCAACCGAACTCCTCTGTTTTGCCCTATACCGGCAACGGGTATTTTGTTCCGATGGATGTCAGCTACGAGGTTGACCTTTGGGGCCGCGTGCGGCGCTCCTTCCGCGCCGCGCGGGAGCAGGCGCAAGCCAGCGCCGCCGCTTATCAAACGGCGTTGCTCTCGCTGCAGGCGGATGTCGCCCAGACCTATTTTTCCATTCGCTCGATTGACCTGGACCACCATGTCGTGGCGGCCACGGTGGAATTGCGCAAGAAGAACCTCTCCCTGGTGGAGTCGCTCCATCTGGGCGGCGCTGACAGTCAAGTAGATGTAGCCCAAGCGCAAACGGAACTGTCCTCGGCGGAAGCGGACCTGGTGGGACTGCAATTGCAGCGCGCGCAATTGGAAAACGCCCTCGCGGTCCTGTGCGGACAATCGGCCTCCAGCTTCGCGCTGGCGGAAACGGATCGCATCTACCAGCCGCCGGACGTTCCGGTCGGGCTGCCCGCGGACTTGTTGGAACGTCGGCCGGACGTGGCGGAAGCGGAACGGTTGATGGCGGCTTCCAGCGAAGGCATCGGCATTGCCAAGGCGGCGTATTTTCCAGCGATTCAGTTGACAGGATCGGCCGGCACGGCCAGCATCGATCTCAAGAGCATTTTCAACTGGGAGAATCGGGCCTGGAGCATTGGCCCCGATATCAGCCTGCCCATTTTCGCCGGCGGGCGCATTCACGCCGATGTCCAGCGCGCCCGGGCCTCCTATGATGAGGCGGTGGCCCAATATCGCGCGCAGGTCTTGGTCGCTTTTCGCGAAGTGGAGGACAGTCTCGTTGGCTTGCGCCTGCTGCGAGAGCAATTCGACCGCCAAATGAGCGCGGTGGCGGCGGCCAACAAGGTGGCCGAGCTTTCCCGCATGCGCTATAAAGAGGGTTTGGCGAGCTACCTGGAAGTCGTGGTGGCGGACCGAACTGCCTTGGAAAACCAAATCCTGGCCTACGAATTGAACGGGCAGCGCATCGTCACCACGGTCGTCTTGATCAAAGCGCTGGGCGGCGGCTGGCGCGCCGACAACGCGCTGATGACCAACGGCGTCGGCCCCCTGCAAAAAACGAACTGAGAGCCAGAGCGGAGGTTGGCTAGGCAGACGCCCAAAGAAACGGGCCGGATATGGATATCGGGGCAAACGCATCTAATTCCCAGATTGGAAATAGAAATCGGATTCTTTGCGTTTCTTTGCGTCTTTGGGCCATTGCGCCATTGCGCCTTTGCGTTTAAGCTGCAATCGGTTAGCCAAATCACGACGACGGGGTCACGACGACGGGGTCAGTCCCACATAATCGCATATTCTTTGTCTGTTCCTACAATCATGAGGCGATGCGCGCCAGGTGTTCAGCGCGGGCCATGGCCGATTCAAGTCGATTTCGGTTGATTGGCTTTGCGCATGAGCGCGCGAATAGGCTCATTGTCGGCATAAACCTGCCAGCGTCCGACATGCCGGCCCTTGACCACCGCCCGCCAGGCTGCGGGAACGCGCCAGCGGTCTTCCGGGGACAACTGACCGTCGCGGGCATATGTTCCGCAGGCCTCACCCACGGCGAGGATCGTGCTTGAGTCCACCAGAAATTGGGCAACGGATATCTTGTAATCAGGAATCATCGCAAAGTAAGCTGTCCATCCCTCGCTCATAACGGCGCGCCCGCGATGCTCCTGCCCCAAAGAATCGACAAATACATGGTCCGTGTCCATGAGATCGCATAGACGAACAACGTCGTGCGCGTTGATGGCGTTGACAAAATCCAGAAAAGTGTCGGCCGCGTTCATATTTGCAATTACCAGAACACGTTGATGCGCCCTGAGGATGAAGGCAAGCCGGCGATGATTTCGACGGCAGACATGAGGCGAAAAACAAACTGATTACTCGGTCGTCTTGAGGCTCAACCGCGGGCCCGCAGGCATTTGCGAAGCATCCCATCCCCCGCCCAGGGCCATGATGAGGCCGACGCTGGAGGTCAGGAGCGATTGCTGAATTCCGACCGCGGTCTCCTCATTGGCCAGCAAGGTGTCCTGCGCCGCCAGGACATTGAGGTAACTGTCGATGCCCAGCTCGAAGCGGTGGGTGGCGATGGCCAACGTCTTGGCTGACAAATTGACGGCGGTTTGCTGTTGCTCCCACTCCTTGGAGAGGATGCGCAACGCGGCCAGGTTATCTTCCACCTGCTGGAAAGCTGTCAAGACGGTTTGCCGATAATTGGCCACGGTCCCGTTGTAGTTGGCGCGGTATTGCTCGACGGTGGCGGCGCGCAGGCCGGCATCAAAAACGGTCTGGGCCGCCGCCGCCCCCGCGGACCAAAAGGCGCTCGGGCCGGAGAAAAGGCTTCCCAGCGAGACGCTCTCCAACCCTCCGGAGGCGCTCAGAGAAAGCGTGGGGAAAAAGGCTGCTTTGGCCACGCCGATTTGCGCGTTGGCCGCGGCGACGCTCCGCTCGGCGGCGGCAATGTCGGGCCGTCGCTCCAGCAGTTCGGAGGGAAGCGCCAGGGGGATGGACGGCATGTGGGAAGGCGAATTCGTCGCCGGAAGCTGGATTGGAATGGAAAACGTCGAAGGCGACTGTCCAATCAACATGGCGATGGCATGTTCATATTGCGCCCGCAAAACGGCTACTCCCGTGGCTTGGGCAATCCCGGTGGCCAGCACCGTTTGGGCGGTGGAAACGTCTTCGTCGGAATCGATCCCCGAATTGAACAGGGCCTCTGTCAATCTAACGGTGTTTGAGTCGGCCGCCACCGTGTCGTTCAGCACTTTTTGCAGCACGTCCTGGCTGCGCAAGGAATAGTAATCCGCCGCCAGTTCCGCCTGGGCAGTCAAACGAAGGCTCTGGTACGTGGCGGCATCGGCCTGGGCGTTATACCGGGCGGCCTTGACCGTGTTGCGAGTCGTGCCCCATAAATCCGGCTCCCACGAGGCGTCCGCCGGCAAGGTATAAGTCTGAGTGGTCTTGGTCGGAATCGGATTAGGAGAGGATTTGACAGCATTGGCCGACGCTTTTCCCACAGTCGCGGACGGATTAACAGAAACAGCAGGATAATATTGCGACCGCGCTTCCTTAACCACGGCCCGCGCCGCTTGAAAGGTGGCCAAAGCGCCCTGGACCGTCTGATTGGAAACAGCGACTTTCTCCTCGAGCGCGTTCAGGTCCGGGTCGTTGAACATTTCCCACCATTTGCCGCGAATCGAATCATCCTTGGGCTGCGCCACCTTCCAACCACTGGCTTCCTTAAACGCGGGCGGAGTTTCAACCGCGGGCTTCGTATATTTGGGCGCAAGGTTGCAGCCAGCCACGATTAACGCCAGGGAGCCGAGCACAGCCGTGACAAGAAATCGGCCTTTAGCTTCTTTGCTCGTGTAGGGTTTCGAGGAAATCTTTAGACAATCCCCTCTCCCGGCCTGCGGCCACCCTCTCCCCGCGTTGCGGGGAGAGGGCAGGGAGAGGGGTTCATGGTAAAAACCATTTTGGTGGGGCGGAGTTGGAGCTCCGCCGAAATTTCCCCCCTCAGCAGGGGGGCCAAAGAATGGCCGTCGCGGCAGCACCGCCCCGCCGATTTTTGCCGTCCGACAATCCTGGTAGGGCGGGCAGTCCTCTGCCCGCCGAGCGGCGCGCACGGAGTAACGCGCCCTCCCGGCGGGACCAAGCACCGCCCTCCCGATTTTTGTCGTCTTAAAAAAGTCGTTCATAACAGTAGCTCCATTTTAGGCCATCGCCGGCGAGGCGGCGCGGCGCGGGGAACGCCGATGCACCCGCGACCACCAATGGCTGTAACGGTCCAGGTAAAGATAAACCACCGGGGTGGTGTAGAGCGTGAGCACCTGGCTCAGCATCAGCCCGCCCACGATGGCGATGCCGAGCGGACGGCGCAGTTCCGAACCCGTGCCCGTTCCCAGCACCATGGGCATCGCTCCCAGCATGGCGGCCAACGTTGTCATCAAAATCGGCCGGAACCGCAGCAGGCAGGCCTGGTAGATGGCGTCCTTTGGACTCTTGCCCTCCTCGCGCTCGGCGGCGAGGGCAAAGTCAATCATGAGAATGCCGTTCTTCTTGACGAGGCCAATGAGGAGAATGACGCCGATCAACGCGATCACGGTCAGTTCCGTGTGCGTGATCATCAAGGCCAGGACGGCGCCGACCCCCGCCGAGGGCAGGGTGGAGAGAATGGTGATGGGATGAACAAAGCTCTCGTAAAGAACGCCCAACACAATATAAACCGCGAGCAGCGCCGTGATAATCAAAAGCCATTCGCTCGATAACGAGGCCTGGTAGGCCAGCGCGGTTCCGGCGAAGCTGCCTCGAATCGTGGAGGGCATCCCCACGGTTTGCTCCATCTCATTAATCTCCCGGACGGCATCGCTCAGGGAGACGCCCGGACCGAGGTTGAAAGACAGGGTCACGGCGGGGAATTGCCCCTGGTGATTGACCGCAATTGGGGTCGTGGTGGTCTGACGGCGGGTCAGAGCGCTCAAAGGCACTTGCCGGCCGTTGGTGGCGGTGAGATAAACGTCGCTCAAGCCTTTCGGGTCCTGCCAGTACTTCGGAGCCACCTCCATCACCACGTGATACTGATTGAGCGGCGTATAGGTGGTGGAGACCTGCGCCTGGCCAAAGGCTTGGTAAAGAGTCGAATCCATCATAGCGGCGCTGATGCCCAACCGGGAAGCCGTGTTGCGGTCATAGACGAGGTACGCATCCAGGCCATGATTGCGCTGGTCGCTGTTGGCGTCGGTCAAGCCGGGAAGCGTCTTCATCTTTTCCAGCAGACGCGGCGCCCAGGTGACGAGGTCCTGGAAATTGTCGCTCGTGATCGTGTACTGAAACTGTGCCTGGCTCTGGCGCCCGCCAATGCGCAAATCCTGGCCGGCTTGAAAAAAGGCATTGGCGCCCGGCACCCGCGCCACTTTGGGACGCAGGCGGTTGATCACCTCATACACGGTGTTCGTGCGAGGGCCTAATGGCTTCAGGGAGATGTACAAGAAGCCGGTATCGGTCGCGCTGTTCCCGCCCGTAAAGGCGGCCACCGAATTGACCGCCTCGTCGGCTTTGACGATGCTGACATATTGCAAGAGCTTGGTGAGCATGTTCTGGTACGAGGTGTCTTGCGCTCCTTGGATCGAGCCGACAACGATCCCGGTATCCTGCTGCGGAAAAAAGCCTTTGGGCACAATGACAAACAGCAGAATATTGCAGACAACCGTGAGCAGTAGGACGGTCAAAGTTAGGGCAGGGTGCCGCAAGACGCGGGTCAGACTGCGCTCATAGAGGCCGAGCATCCCATCCAGCAACTTGCCGGTGACGCGGTAAAACCAGCTCTGGTCCTCGGGCCGGTGATGCTTCAGCAGCCTGGAACTCATCATCGGCGTGGTGGTCAAAGAAACGACCAGCGAGACGAGAATGGCCACCGAAAGCGTGACGGCGAACTCGCGAAACATGCGTCCGATAATGCCACCCATGAGCAAAATCGGCGTGAATACGGCGACCAACGAAGTGCTCATGGCCA
Organism: Limisphaerales bacterium; assembly: GCA_052139695.1. Lineage (GTDB taxonomy): Bacteria > Verrucomicrobiota > Verrucomicrobiia > Limisphaerales > Palsa-1400 > PLGF01. Next base: position 68,612 of record JBKQWF010000307.1, on the reverse strand, counting down.
GCACCGTGAAACAAATCTCCCGGGCTCCGCGCATGGCCGCTTCCATGGGGCTGAGGCCCTGTTCCAAATAGCGGGCAATGTTCTCCACCACCACAATCGCGTCGTCCACGACAAACCCCGTCGAAATCGTCAGTGCCATCAGCGAAAGATTGTCGAGGGTGAAGTGGCACAGGTACATGATGCCAAAGGTGCCGATCAAGGACACCGGGACGGCCACGCTGGGGATCATGGTCGCGTAGCCGTTGCGGAGGAACAGGAAGACCACCAGGATGACCAACGCCACCGAAATCACCAGCGAACGCTCCACGTCACGCACCGAGGCCCGGATCGTCGTTGTCCGATCCAGGATGGTCGTGAAGTCAATGGCCGTGGGAACGGAGGCTTTGAGCGAAGGCAGCGCCTCCTTGATGCGGTCCACCGTATCAATGATATTAGCGTCCGGTTGCTTAAACATGATCAAGAGGACGCTTGGTTTGCCGTTGGCAAACCCGCCGGCCCGCACATTCTCCACCGAATCCAGAATGTCGGCGACATCGCCCAATTTGACGGAATTGCCGTTGTGATAACCGAGGATCAAGGGCTTGTAATCGACCGCCTTGAGCAACTGATCATTCACCGTAATGTCCGCCGTCGTTTTATCATCGGCGAACTGGCCTTTGGCCAGGTTGGCGTTCTGATTGCTCAAGAGGGTGGCCACGTCCTTCAGCCCCAGGCCGTAACTGTTGAGCTGGGTGGGATTCAGTTCCACCCGCACCGCGGGCAGCGCGCCGCCGCCGACAATGACCTGGCCGACGCCTGGAATCTGCGAAAGCCTCTGCATCAAAACGGTGGAAGCGGCATCATAAAGGGCCCCGCGGTCGTAGATCGACGAGGTGAGGGCCACGATCATGATGGGCGCGTCGGCGGGGTTGACCTTCCGCCAGGTGGGATTCATCGGCAGATTGGCGGGCAGGTAGGCCCGGGCGGCATTGATGGCGGCCTGAACATCGCGCGCCGCGCCATCAATGTTTCGATTCAAATCGAATTGGATGGTGATGGTCGTTGTCCCGAGCGTGCTCGACGAGGTCATCTCCGTTATGCTGGAGATGCGTCCAAATTGCCTTTCCAGCGGCGTGGCGACGGACGACGCCATGACCTCTGGACTGCCGCCGGGAAGGCCCGCCCCCACGGAAATCGTGGGAAAATCAATTTGGGGCAGCGGCGATACCGGCAGCAAAATGAAAGCCACCGCCCCCGAAAGCGCCACCGCCGCGGTCAACAACGTCGTGGCCACGGGGCGCCGAATGAACGGGGCGGAAAGGTTCATATTCCCACGGGAGCGGTGTGGACGGGCGCCTCAGCCCGGACCTCTTGCGGTTTCTTTTGCGCGAACCGGTCCATGAACAGATAAATGACGGGGGTGGTGTAGAGGGTCAGCATTTGGCTGAGGAGCAGCCCGCCGACGATCGTGATGCCCAGCGGCCGCCGCAGTTCCGCGCCCGTGCCCGTTCCCAACGCCAGCGGCAAACCGCCCAGCAGGGCGGTCATGGTTGTCATCATAATGGGACGAAACCGCAAAAGGCACGCGTCGTAGATGGCTTCTTCCGGTCTCTTGCCGTGCTGTCGTTCGCCCTCCAGCGCGAAATCGACCATCATGATGCCATTCTTCTTGACAATGCCGATGAGCAGGATTATGCCAATAATGCCAACCACGTCCAACTCCGTGCCGCAAATCAGCAACGCGAGCAAAGCCCCGACCCCGGCCGAGGGCAGCGTCGAGAGAATGGTGATGGGGTGAATAAAACTCTCATACAAAACTCCCAGCACAATATAGACCGTCACCAAGGCCGCCAGGATGAGTAGCGGCTCGTTGGTCAACGAAGTCTTGAAAGCCTGGGCGGTGCCTTGAAAGGAGGCCAGGACGGAAAGCGGCATCTTCATCTCCTTTTCGATCTTATCAATCTGGGCGACCGCTTCGCCCAATGAGGCGTTCGGGGCGAGGTTGAAGGAAAAGGTGACGACGGGAAATTGCCCCTGATGGTTGACCGACAAGGGCGCGGTCCCCGATTCAAAGTGCATAAAGGTGCTTAACGGCACGGCCCCGCCGCTGGCCGAGGTGACGAAAATGTGGTCGAGTTTTTTCGGGTTGGTCTGAAATTCCGGCGTCGTTTCCAACACCACGTGGTATTGGTTCAATTGCGTGAACAGCGTATTCACTTCCCGTTGCCCAAAGGCATCGTAAAGCGTGTTGTCGATGGCTTGGGTGGAAATGCCCAGCCGCGAAGCCGTTTTGCGGTCAAAGACCAATTTGGTTTGCAAACCGCCGGGCTGGTCATCCGTCGCCACGTCCCGCAGTTGCGGCAAGGCCTTGAGTTTCTCCAAAAACTTGGCGGACAAGGTCCGCAATTCGGCGGCGTCCGGGTCTTCCAAGGTAAATTGATATTGCGTCCGGCTGACGCGGTCTTCGACAGTCAAGTCCTGGATCGGCTGCATGTAGAGGCTGATCCCTTCAACTTGATCCAACTTTGGCTGCAGTCGGCTCATCACTTCCAAGGCGGTGAGGTGACGCGTTTCCAGGGGTTTGAGATTGATGAGAATGCGCCCGCTATTGATCGTCGTATTGATGCCATCGGCCCCGATGAAGGAGGAAAGACTCTCCACCGCCGGGTCCTGGAGAATAACGTCCGCCAGTTGCTGCTGTTTTTGGACCATCGCGGGAAAGGAAGTGACCGGCGGGGCCTGTGAAATACCTTGAATCACTCCCGTGTCCTGCACCGGGAAAAAGCCCTTTGGCACGATCATGTAGAGGAAAACTGTCAAGACCAGGGTCAAAACCGCCACGATCAGCGTCATCCCCTGATGGTTGAGAATCCACTTCAAAGTCCGTCCATAAAAACCGATGACCGATTGCCAGACCCGCTCGGAGGCCTCGTAGAGGCGCCCATGGTGTTCGTCCGATTTTTCCCGCAGAAATCGCGAGCACATCATCGGCGTGAGCGTCAGGGAAACAACGGCTGAGACGAGAATGGTGACCGCCAAAGTGACGGCAAATTGGCTAAATAAGCGCCCGACGATGTCGCCCATGAACAAAAGGGGGATCAACACCGCCACCAGGGAAATCGTCAGCGAGACGATGGTGAACCCAATTTCTCCCGCCCCCCTCAAGGCGGCCTCCAGCGGCTTTTCCCCTTTCTCGATGTAGCGGACGATGTTTTCGATCATGACGATGGCGTCGTCCACCACGAAACCCGTGGAAATGGTCAACGCCATCAGGGTCAGGTTGTTGATGCTGTAACCCAGCAGGTACATGGCGGCGAACGTGCCCACGAGCGATAACGGAACCGCGACGCTGGGGATGATCGTGGCCGGGAGATTGCGGAGAAAAACAAACATGATCATGACGACCAGCGCCACGGTCAAAAGCAATTCAAATTGAATGTCTTTGACCGAAGCCCGGATGGTCGTGGTGCGGTCGGTCAGGACGGAGATTTGGATCGAAGCGGGAAGGGTGGCTTGCAGTTGCGGCAAGCGCGCTTTGATGCGGTTGACGACCTGGATAATGTTGGCGCCCGGCTGTCGCTGGACGTTCACCAGCACCGCCGGAACGTCATTCATCCAGGCGGCTTGTTTGGTATTCTCCAGTCCATCGACCGCGCGGGCCACGTCTCGCAGCATCACGGGAGCGCCTTTCCGGTAGGCCACCACGACGGAATTGTTGTAATCCTCGCTGCTCAAGAGCTGATCGTTGGCATCGATCAGATACCCTTGTTTGGGGCCGTCAAAATTGCCTTTCGCCTGGTTAATGCTGGCTTGCGCCACGGCGGTGCGAAGGTTCTCCAGGTTCAAACCGTAGGCGGACAGGGCGGTGGGGTTGGCCTGAATGCGCACCGCCGGCTTTTGCCCGCCGACAATGGTGACCAGGCCGATGCCCGGCAATTGGGAAATCTTCTGCGCCAGACGCGTGTCCGCCAAATCCTCCACTTTGGAAAGAGGAATGGTCTTGGAAGTCAGCGCCAGCGTCAGGATGGGGGCGTCGGCGGGATTGGATTTGCTGTAAATCGGCGGAACGGGCAGGTCGTTCGGCAGATAAGTCTGTGCCGCGTTGATGGCCGCCTGCACTTCTTGCTCGGCCACGTCGATGTTCAGCAGCAGCGAGAACTGCATCGTAATAATCGAACTGCCGCCGGAACTGGTGGAAGTCATCTGATTGAGGCCGGGCACCTGGCCGAACTGGCGTTCAAGCGGCGCCGTGACGGCGGAAGCCACCACGTCCGGACTGGCTCCGGGATAGAACGTCACCACTTGAATGGTGGGATAATCCACTTCCGGCAAAGCGGAGACGGGCAATTGAACATACGCGACTATCCCCACCAAAAGAATGGCGGCCATCAGCAGCGTCGTCGCCACTGGCCGAAGAATAAATGGCCGGGATGGGCTCATCCGCTGGTCTTCCTTCGGCCGCCACCCTCATTGCCCCCGGCTCCCCGCAGCCTCACTTTGGCCCCGTCCTGAAGACGGTTGAAGTTGTCCGCGGCGATGACTTGCCCCGGCTTAATCCCTTGCACCGCGGAGGTGTCACCGTCGGTTCTGATCAGGGTGATATCCTGCGTTTTTACGGTTTCATTCTCCGTCACCACATAAACGAATGCCGCCGCGCCGTTGCGCTGCACGGTGGAAGTCGGAATCAGCGTCTGGTTGTGCAGCGTCTCAATGAGCAACTTCGTATTGACGAACTGGTTGGGGAAGAGAATGTTGTTCTTGTTGGTGAAAATCGCCCGCACCCGGATGGTGCCGGTGGTTGTGTCGATCAGGTTATCAAGCGCGAGCACGCTGCCGGTGTCCAGATTGGTCTGTTCAGAGTGGTCAAATGCCTGCACGATCATGTGGTTTCCCAAGCCCATTTGGCGCTGGATGTCCGGTAAAAAATCCTCCGCCACGCTGAAAATGACCGTGATCGGCTGCAGTTGGGTGATCATGACCAGGGCGTTGGTGGAACTAGACAGAACCACGTTGCCTGGATCAATCAAGCGCAAGCCGACCCGGCCGGAAATGGGAGTGGTGATGCTGCAAAAGCCCAGTTGCACTTTGGCGCTTTCCACTTGGCCTTCGTCGTATTTGACGGTGCCAAGATCCTGGTCCACCAAGGCAGCCTGATCGTCGAGTTGCTGCTTTGGGATGGACTTTGTCTCATAAGCGGCTTGATAGCGCTTGAGGTCCATCTGCGCTTCGGCCAGCAGCGCCTTATCGCGCGCCCACTGCCCCTGCGCCGAGTCCAAGGCTGCCTGATAGGGCCGCGGATCAATCTCGGCCAGGACATCGCCGTTGGTGACAATTTGTCCTTCGCTATAATTTACTTTCACCAATTGCCCGCTGACTTGGCTCGGGACGGAGACGGTGGCCAGCGGCGTCACCACGCCGAGCAAGCCATCCTGATAGATGCCCATGTCGCCCTGGGTGGCGGTGGCCGTTGAAATCGCCACAGGCGGCGGCGGGGGCGCCGGTTTCGGCCGGCGGAAAATGACGCGAAACAGAATAATGCCGAGCAAAAGAGCCGGAATGAGGATGAGGACAACGAGCCATCCCCGCCCCTTCTTCTTTGGGGCGGATTCCTTGGGGGAAGCCGGCGAGGCCACTGCCGCGGGACCGGCCGGTTTCGGCGCGGCTTCCTGCGGGGTTGCGGGAGAAGCGACTCCCTCGGAACTTGCCGGTTTCGGCGTTTCTTCAGACATTGAACTTCCTTTCGGTGAGTTATAAACCGATGTTTAGAGGCCGATAAGCTAGGACCGTGCCAAAGCCCTTAAAGTGGGATGCGATCAAGAAGCGTCGGGCAACGACCAACGCCTGCTTACTAAGTATGCTCGTTGGCATATTTTCTTGGCACCCCAAACGAAAGTCACATTTCCGCCTCGTCTTCATGCATATAGACGGAGACGTTGGCCAAGCCCTCCGCGCCGGCGAGTTCGGCCTGGAGTTCGCTGGAACGAGAAGTGTCGCGCAAAAGCAGCCGGTAGGTAATGTCGGTGCCTTCATTGCTGGCGCGGCGTTCGCTGGCTAGTTCGAGGCGGCGGGCATGCCGATTGAGGATGCTCTTCAAGATGGGAAGCCGTGCCGGAACGTCCCCCGTCACGCGCAGACTGAGGACCGCGTCATACCGCAGGCGAGTGCCGAAGGAGATGAAGCGAAGGCAAAGGAAAGCGCCGCCAATGCCCAGGGCGCCCATGGCCGCGGTGGAAAAGCGAGTCGTCCCAACGGCTACACCTTCCATGATCGCCCAAAGAATAAAAACGGTATCGCGCGTGTCTTTGAGCACGTTGCGGAAGCGGACCACCCCGAAAACTCCGAGCAAGCCGAAGGCGACGAAGACATTTCCCGCCATCGACAGCATGAGCATGGCGACGATCAGAGGCATCACGCCCAAGGCGCCGACATAGGTCCGCGAGTAGGAAAGCGCTTCGTGCGTCCACATATAGACGAAGCCGATGAACAGGCCCACGGCAAACGCCAGGACGATGATAAAGAGCACAATCAGAGGATCGGGATTTCCCGGCCAGACCGAGCGGGTCAGGTCGGCGTGTTCGATCATATTGATGAAGTCGTTCATAATACTAAATCATGTTCCTGTTCGGCCAGCACCTGGCGGCGCCATTGCAAATCCTGCGCATACATGCAGGCGCAATATTTGCAGACGGGCACGCGCTGGAGATTGAAGATTTTGACCAGATCAAACATCCAGCGCGGCGCCTGGTTGTCAAACTTCAGCTCCAGGATGACCGCGTCGTGGCGCAACGGCGCCAAATAGGGCGGCAAAAAAGGACGCCACCCGCGCTTGGGCACATGCAATTCGCCGCTGCCGTCGTAGCGGCTGCCACGAATATACCGATCCATCGTAACACGCAACTCTTCATCGTCCGTCGCTTCGAAAATTTCCCGATAGTAAGAGACGTAAATGGAGCCGTAGGCCCGCATCGAATTGGCAAACAGCCAGAAGTCCTCGTTCACGTCCTCCCGCCGTTTGCCGTGGATAAGATGGGTGTTGTCCGCGAAAAAAGGGTGTTCCGGCCAGCCGTTGGTGAGAATTTGGCGGACGCCTTCGCGGGTCATCATCGCCCGGTCTTTGCAAATGACCTCGCTGACCCGGCGCTTGACCTCCAAAAAGGCCGGGCGCTTCCATTCATCATCATAAAAGCGGATGCGCAGCTTCATGCGGTTCTTCACCCCGTTGTAAGCCTGCCGGTAGAAAAAAGCATCGGAAGAATCAAGGTAAAGACTGATCACCGGATGGCCGCGAATCGGCCCGGAACCGTTATGTTCAGAGGGTCGGAGATAGGAAGAAACAAAATCGGCCACCGCCACCGCTCGAGCTTCTTCGATAACGTACTTCAGCTCAAATCGAGCGCTATGCCCCATACGCCTTTTCCAAACGGCGCGTCTCGTAGGTGAGAATCTCGTTGGCCAGCCGGATGCAATCCAAAGGCCGCGGGCTGAAGACCGTCTCTTTACCGAACATGATGACGTCCGCGCGCTGCCGCGCGATCAGCGACAGATCTGACAATTCCGCCCGTTGCGGGAGCCCTGTGGCCGCGTAGGTCTCCAGAATTTGGGTGGCCACGACCACCGGTTTGCCAGCCCGCCGGGCGGCAGCGACCAACTGCTCTTGCACTTCGGGCAGACGGGCGTAACCAACCGCCTGGCCAAGGTCGCCGCGCGCCACCATGATGGCATCAGCGACAGCGACAATGGCTTCCGCGTTCTCCACCGCCGCCGAGGTTTCAATTTTAGCCATGATGCCAATCTCTTGTCCAACGCACTTGCGCGCCTCCGCCCGCCCTTCAAGGACATCTTCCGGCGTGGCAATCAAGGATAAAGCCACCCAGTCCGGTATCACCTTGGCGGCGGCAAATTCTTTCAGCAACTCTCGATCCAAGGGAGTGATCGGACGGAAACCGCTCGAACTGTCGGGCAGAAAAAGGGAATTGGACGACTTCAGGGGGATCGTTCCATCGGCCAGATGGGCGGCTACGAACCCTTCTTCCAATTTGTCCACGATAAAAGTGATGCGGCCGTCGCAAAATAAGACGCGGTGTTTTGGCTCCAATTTATCGAATAATTCCCCCAGGCCCGGCAAGGGCACCGGCCAGGAGCCATTTTTCGCCGGCGCCTGGCTGGAAATCTCAGGGTCCCAAAAAACGACTTTGTCGCCGAGCGCCAGCCGAAGGTCCTGCATCGCGCCGGTGCGCGGACGTGAAGAAGGAAGGTCCAGCAGCAGTTGCACGGGCGCTCCGGCTTGGCCAGCCGCGGCCCGCACCAGCCGTCCGTTGTCCACGTGCGGCCGCTGCCGGTAGCCGCAGTGCAGGCGAATCCACCGCGCGCCGGCCGCAATCGCCTGGACCACGTCTTCTTCCTTTTCCAACGTCGGCCCCAGCGTGGCCATGATTTCGGGCACCTTCCACGTGGGGAGGGGAAGACGATCTGGACGATGTTCAACGTCTGCGCGCCGCCCGGCAGGGGAGCTTCTCTTCATACTTTGGCAGGCTAAGTTCCATCCTTAATTTCCCAAATTGTAACAATTGTGTGAACAGCGTCAAGTGGATTAAAAGATCGTTTTCAGCCGTCAGGCCCGTGCGATCAGCAGGCGGGCGCGCCGCTCTGGCCGCCCCGAAATCCTGATGGCGGAGAAGCCTGCCCGTTCGGCCATGGCCTGGACTTCCGCCCTCTCGAACCAGGTTTTGTTTTCCGGCGCGTGGCGATACTTCGCGCGGGCTGCCTCATTCAAAAAATCAAAAACTAAAAATCCCCCGCGCGCGAGGGCCATCCGCGCGGCATGGAGCATGGCCTGGCCCTGCCCGCGGCCATAATGCGAGAGCAGCACGCCCCGCGAAAGAACCAGGCCGGCCTTGGGACAAAAGGACGCCAGGTCAAAACAGTCGCCGACGATGAATTTTGTTTTGGCGACGTGCTTGGCCCGGGCCAGGCGAATCATGCGCGAGCTGATGTCGATTCCCATTCCCCAGGCAAAGGCGGAGGAGACTTCCGCCAGCACCAACCCGGTGCCGCATCCGGCGTCGATCACGCCATGCCGCGCGCAAAACGACCGATGCTTGGCAATGAGGCGCTGGACCGCCCCGGTGAAGCGTCGATAAGCGTCGTCTTCGTTGAAACAACAGGCCGGGTCTTGCAAGGCCCTATCCCAGGAAGCCGCCCGCGCATCCCAGCGGGAGGCAATGGCCCGCAACCTGCGGCGGGCATAGACTTCGCGCACGGGGCTAATTCTTGACTGGCCGCCACTCATAAGGAGATTTGATCCTTAAGAGCTTCACAGGTGGCAACCAGTTCGTTCTCGCCGAGGTAGTCGCGCCAATGCCATCGCTCGGGGAAACCCATCTGCGCCGTCAGAATGCGCCGCACCAGTTGGGTGGGGACCTCCCGGCCATCGTAGGCGCGGCGGACGCCGTTGTTTTCCTGGACAAAAAGGTAGCCAAACTCGGCACGGCGCAATTTGGTCAATTCGGAAAGCGAACCGATGGCCAGATGCATCCGCCCAGCCAGATGGGAGTGGACTTCCACCGCCGCCGGAAAAATGTTGAGATGCGCGTGATCGACGCAGCAGACGCCCTTGCCCCATTCGGGGGCCGGCCCATGCTCAAAAACGACCGGACGGACGCCCCAACGCTTGAGGAGCGCGCTTTGAATCGCCTGCAAGAGTTTGTCAAGATGATGAAACCGCGCCGGCGGAAGGTGCGCCAGGGAGAGAATGTGCTCGCGAGTCAATAACAACAGCCCGCCTTCCATGAATTCGCCCAACGGCGGCATGACCATGAAATGCTCGTCTTCGTAAACTACCCTCGAAGAAAGCCGGTTCCCCATGATGGAAGCGAAGGTGTTGACATTGTCGCCCTCGATCTCGGCGCAAAAAGGGCAATCGTAGGCGGTGTGACTTCGGCTGGCGCAGGCCTCAGGTTCGCCCGTTCCAGGCGGAGCGGTTTGCAGATGAAGTTCAAAAATGTCGGCTTCCAAGGCCGCCAGGGCGCGGGCGCGGTGGGGCAAGGAGGCTTGCGCTATGAGAGCGCCCCCGGGACCGGGATCGGGAACAAACAAATCCGTCAGCGGCATCCGCTGGTTTGGATGCGGAGGCGAGAGATCAATTCGGCCCCGCACGCGGCCCGTCCAGCTTCGCAGCGAGCCATTGAGCCAGCAACCCAGGTGGCACTCCATGACCGCGCGAGCGGAAGCGCCGGTCAGAAGCCGGCCCAGCCCGACGCTGCCCAGGCTGCGCAGGACGGTTGAGGTGAGAGGGCCGGGAAACGACGGGTAGGCCTCCAAAACCAGGCCCGTGTCATCAATGAGCACCGGGCGGCCAAAAATGGCGGCGGCCGCCCGCGCCTTGGCCGTCAGGGTCTCGGAGAAGTTCAGGCTCTGGATTTCCGGCAGCGGCTGGGGCGGCGGCTCGAGCGTCAGGCACAACCGCTTGATTTCAGAGGCAAAGGGCGCGTACTTGGCGGGGTTGGAGGTGACCAGGGTGAGCACAGATTACTTTCAAGAGACGTCGGAAAGGCGCGGTAGCGTTTCGCGAACCAGTTTCAAGGCCCGCGCGGCAACCGATTCCGCGTCGAGGCCGTTGACTTCCAGGAATACGACATCGGCGCGCTGCCGCGCCAGCCAGCGGTAAAACTTCTGTTCACGCTCGTGAAAGACCGGCCTCGCGGTCAAATGATCCAAAAGGCGGGCGGTGCCGCTCTTGAGGGCGATGCGCGCCTGGCAAGTCGCAAAAGTCGCTTCCAACACGAGAGTCAAATCCGGCGCCTGGATTTCCGGCGCCAGCGGACGCAACATGTCAAGCAAAGCTTGCAGCCGGCGGCTGTCTTCGGCGGCATGGACCGCGAGGGTGGACCAAAGCGAGCGGTCCATGATCACCAGCGGATCGGGCTGGCTGCGCAAGGCGCGCATTTGCTCAAAGCAGCCGCTGAGAAAGAACAGGGCCGAGCTGAACCACTCCGCGTCACGGATCATGCGGGTTTTAAAAGCTTCGGAAAACCAGGCTTCGTCGGTGCCGAGGCAGCGGCGCGCCCCAAGGCCGCGCGCCAGCGCCTCGCAAAGGGTCGTTTTTCCCGCGCCATTCGGCCCTTCCAAGGCGACAACCAACGGGCGGGAAGCGGCCCGGCCGGCAAATTCCGGCAGGAACAAGGACTCAAGGCCGGGGTCGCGGTCAACCTTCATGCAGCGAGAACGGACACGGCAGGCCTGAAAACGTTCATGGAATTGCGCGAGAGCGGAGTGGTGTAAATATACTCCGCACCGGGTCCCGCCTGGTCGCTGCTGACATATCCAGCCGCTTCCAGCGCGCTGGCGGTATCTTCCAGCAATTGGCGCAATTGGCCGTGGCTCAGGTAATCAAACCGGATGTCGCCATCCAGCCCGCCGTAACAGAAGCACTCAAAGGCCTTCGGGTCGGCGATGCGGATGCCAAAGCGCGCGGGTTCACGGTAATAAATCGTTCCCGGAAACGGAATAAGTTGATGGATGGAAATTTCATGCGGTCGCAGATCGAGCATGAACGGAATAGACTCGTACTGTTCCTCCAACGTGCCGGGCAAGCCGTAAATCCAGCCCGTTTTCACCCGCATGCCGGCTTCGACGGCCGCGCGGATGCCGCGGCGGATTTGCGCCGTAGTCATCCCCTTCTTCGCCTCGCGCAAAATGCGGTCAGAGCCGGATTCAACCCCAAAATAAATCCGCTGGCATCCGGCGCCGCGCATGGCCTGGGCCACCCTGGCATCGACCCGGTCCGCGCGCATTTGTCCAATCCATTTGACACCTACGTCCCGGGCGGCGCAAACCCGGCAGAACTCCAGGATGTCGTGCTTGCGCAGCAGAAAAATATCATCGGCAAAAAAGATTTCGCGCGCGCCGTGGGCCTCGCGCAAATGCTCCATTTCCGCGATCACCTTTTCATGCCAGCGGATGGCCACGCCGTCATTGCGCACGGTCCCGGTGTAGTTGCAACAAAAAGCGCAATGGTGCGGGCAGCCGCGCGAGGCCAGCATGGAGTGATGGGTGTACTTCGGCAGATTGTAGAGGCTCCGGTCCACGAACGGCAGTTCATCCAGGGAGGGGTTCTGGCATTGTCCTCCCGTTTTGACCAGCGCGCCCGCCGTGTCGCGGAAAACCAAGCCGGGCAAACCCCGCGGGTCCCGCCCCTCTCGCAAAGCCGCCATTAACGCAAGAATGACCGGCTCGCCTTCGCCCAACACAACCACATTGGCGCCATCGGCGACGAGGTCTTCGGGAAAGAGCGTGGCATGAATGCCGCCGGCAACGATTCGCACCTCCGGATGCTCCTGCTTCAACCGGCCCATTTGCCGCCGGGCCACCGGGTAGTTTGGGGTGATGACGGAAAAGCCGGCAACGTCTGGCTGAAAGGCAGCCACCAACTCCCACAAACTGTTGTCTTCCAGGCCTTCAACATTTTGGTCAAAAATCCGCACGTCGTGCCCCTCCTGCTTGAGGAGAGTGCCCAGGTAACCGATTCCCAGGGGATATTCGCGATACATCTGCTTCGGGTTAAACGACCGGGGAGCAATGAATAAGATCTTCATCCGACGGCTCCCTCCAATTGTTCCCTGGTCAAAAACTCCTGTGCCCGCGCCAGGAGACCGTCGATCGCGGCTCGATCAGAGTGATAGACATGACTTGAACCAAGGAAACCCTCGACGCCACCGGCCGGCAGGCCTAAGGCCTCCGCCACGCGCCGCGCCATCTTGGCCAGGCAAAGCGCGTCCGCATAGAATTTTTTAAAAACGTCCTGGCCGCGCGCAAAGTAGATCGTGTGGACGGCGCGGGAGCGGACCAGGAATTGAACCACGTTGACGCAGGGCACTTTTCCATTGCCCAGCCCGCACAAGGTGACGACCGCGCGTTTGCTGGCGGGTTCAACTCGCAATAAAGAAATAACGTCCTGAAGATCGTGGCGCCCGCCCGGTCCGCGCATTAATTCGGAATAACGATGGCCCAGCGAATTGGCCCCATCCGCGAAAAAGACTTTGTCCATCTCGGCAATCATGCGGGCGTCGCCAAATTGCCGGATCAAGGGGTCATCCTGGGTCTCGGCGGAAAAAGAAACTTTTACCCCGGTCAATTCCAGGGTTTCGTCATTAATGGATACTCCAGCCTGAAGCGTCGTCTTGACGAGATGAATCCAGGTTACTCCCAGGCTCGCGGACTTGACCTCATTCATGCTGGAGAGAATTTCCGCGTGGAATTGCCCGGAACCCGAAAAAAGCAGCCGCCCGCCCAGCCTTTCGCTGTTGGTTTCTTCGAGTTTTCATTCAAACAACATCGTACAACCCTATGGCATAGTCAAGGTTTTGCCTGAGGCGTTTTGCCTAAGTCGGTCGTCCGCCGGTTTCGCTTCGAGGCCCCCCTTAAGGGGCTGAGACAGAATTCTCCATCAAGCTCGCCCCTCAGAGTGCCAAGCACTTACGTTCCAGACCAGCGCGCTGGACTTTGTCGTGTCCGCGGGACCGGTTGATCTTCTTCCTAATTCGTGATACGCTTTGTATCACGATGAAGACGGCGACTGTTCGCGATCTCAGAAACAACTTTGCCCGCCTTTCCCGCTGGCTGGACGCAGGCGAGACGGTCCAAATCTTCAAACGAGGCAAGCGCTTTGCATGGGTTGTCCCGGAGGCGAAACCGGGAGGCTTCCTCGGTTGCATGGCGGGCACGGCGAAGGTTCCGGCTGACCTCGACGGACCGACCGGCGTCGAGTGGGAAGCCATGAAATGAAGTGCATGAAGTATCTGCTCGATACTTCAGTATGGTTCCGCGGCGCCACTGAGCCGGCGACACTGCCGGAAACGGCGCGGCGAATCCTGGCCCGCCGTGACGCCCAGTTCGGATTGTCCGCCATTAGCCTTTGGGAAGTGGGAAAGAAGAACCAAATCGGAAAATTGCCCTTGCAAAAGGGCCTGGAAACATGGCTGAAAGAGACAGTGGCGGTCGGCATTATTGTGCTGCCTTTGACACCGGAAATCATCGCCGATGCAATGGGCCTGCCGGATTTTCCCAATCGCGATCCGGCCGACGAACTCATTGTGGCCACCGCTCGCGTGCATTCCTTGACACTGATGACAACCGACACGCGTCTGAAATCCTATCGCGACGCGCAGATCTTCTATTTTACCCCGGTGGAGGCCGCCGCGTGACCTTCCCTTTCCCAGGCGGATATTCGGTGGGGATCTGTTCTGGTTTCAATCTTCAATAAGTCCCCAAAAAGGTGCTTGCCAAGGCTGTGGAGGGGGTTTACTCTCACCCACCTTTTTGGACGCCGCTATTGCGGCGGGCGGTTGTTTATGTGGCTCGCCGCGCCACCAAAGATAATCTATGTCAGTGAGAATTCGTTTGAAACGCGTGGGAGCAAAAAATGCTCCTTACTATCGCATTGTTGTGGCCGACGCCCGCAGTCCGAGGGATGGGAAATTTATTGAGGAAATCGGCAGCTACCGCCCGCGGCAAAAGGGCGACAATTGCACGCTCAATCTCGAACGCGCCAAGCATTGGATCAGCTTGGGCGCGCAACCCAGCGAGACGGTGGCCAGCTTTATCAAAAAGCAAAGCAAAGCCGCCGCTACCGCTTAGAAGGAGGGTCGATGCAAGCCTTTCTCGAATATCTGGTCAAAGGGTTGGTGCAACACCCCGAAACGGTCACGGTGACACCGGTGGTGAAGGACGCCTTCACGGTTTATGAATTGCGGATGCATCCCGATGACGTGGGCAAAGTCATTGGGCGCCAAGGGATGACGATTAACGCCATCCGTTCGTTGCTCCTGGCCGGCAGCGCCAAAAAAGCGATGCGCTGTTCACTGGAAATTGTCGAGGATACGCCGCCGGCAAAAGCTTGAGAATTGATCTGCTCACCTTGTTCCCGGAAATGTTCACGGGACCGATGGATGTGAGCATTATCCAGCGCGCCCGAAAAAACGGCCTGTTGGATTTGCGGGTGCATAATCTGCGGGATTACACCCACGACAATTATAAAACGGTCGATGACCGCCCTTTTGGCGGCGGTCCGGGCATGGTCTTGAAGCCGGAGCCGATTTTTGAAGCGGTCGAGACGCTGGCGGGCGAGAAGACCAGGGTCATTTTGATGTCGCCCAGCGGGCGAGTCTTTGACCAAAGCGCCGCTCAGGTACTGGCGCGGCAGGAAAACCTGCTCTTGATTTGCGGCGCCTATGAAGGCGTCGATGAACGGGTCGGCCAGGAATTGGCCGATGATGAACTGTCCATCGGCGATTATGTCCTGACCAATGGGTCGCTGGCGGCCATGGTCTTGATTGACGCTGTGACGCGCTTGTTGCCAGGGGCGCTGGGAGATGACCAGAGTTCACTGGACGAGTCTTTCAGCCAGGGGTTGCTGGAATACCCGCATTATACGCGGCCGGCGGAGTTTCGGACGCTCAAGGTCCCGCCGGTGCTCTTGTCCGGCAATCATGCCGAGATTGAGAAATGGCGCCGCGAACAGGCCGTTTTGCGGACCCAAGACCGGCGGCCGGATTTGTGGCGGAAGAAGACGGAACAATGAGAATGATTTTATGAACCAGGTATTATTAGATAAAATTGAATCGGAACAGCATCGCCAAGGCGCCACGGATTTCGCGGTCGGCGACACGGTGCGAGTTCACACTAAAGTGCTCGAAGGCGACAAGGAGCGCATTCAGATTTTTTCCGGCGTGGTGATTGGCCGCCGGGGACACGGCTTGAATTCCACCTTTACCGTCCGGCGCATCAGCTACGGGGAAGGGGTGGA
This sequence comes from Limisphaerales bacterium, assembly GCA_052139695.1. Classification (GTDB taxonomy): domain Bacteria; phylum Verrucomicrobiota; class Verrucomicrobiia; order Limisphaerales; family Palsa-1400; genus PLGF01. The sequence continues at coordinate 52,831 of JBKQWF010000307.1, read as the reverse complement.
GCGTATTTTTCCCCTCCATTCGCCGCGCATCGACAAGGTGGAAGTGGAGCGCAAGGGCTCGGTTCGCCGCGCCAAGCTGACTTACCTGCGCGGGCGCATCGGCAAAGGCGCCACGCTGGTCAAGGAACGGGAAGGACGTGTCGCAGCCAACGTTGCCCCAGCCGCGCCGGCGGCAACTTCAAGTGCCAGTCCTGCGGCGGCCCCAGCCGCTCCACCGGCTCCCGCCGCCCCGCCCGCTGCCGAAGCGAAATAACCGCCCGCCCCAATTCTACGGTTCCCTGGCGCCTGGGGAAGAGGTCTCCTCTTCCGCGTCGGTTATGTTCAAGCGCTGCATGCGATACCGCAAGGCGTGGCGGCTGATCTTGAGCTGCTCGGCGGTCTTGGAAATGTTATAGTGGTTTTGCTCCAGGGCGCTGTTGATGACCTGGCGCTCGAAGTCGGCCATGAGCGCGTCGAGCGATTCGTTGCCTGACAGGGAGATTCCTTCCGCCTTGCGCAAGCGTCCCTCCAACTGGAAGTCCGGCAGGCTGCCGGGCAGAATCTCCGGCGTCGCTTCCAGGATGACGGCCCGCTCCAAAGCGTTGCGCAATTCACGCACGTTCCCCGGCCAATGATAGGACATCAGTTTCTGCCGCGCCGGCGCGGAGACGCCGCGGACGTGCTTGTTCATCGTCGCGTTGAAATGGCGCAAAAAATCTTCCGCCAGGAGCATGATGTCATTGCCGCGCTCGCGCAGGGGCGGCGGCTGGAACTTAAAAACATTGAGCCGGTGGAACAAGTCCTCCCGGAAATTGTTTTGGCTGATCGCCTCGATTATGTCGCGGTTCGTCGCGGCGATCAGGCGGACATCCACGTGCAACTCATCGTTGCCCCCGACACGGGTAAAAGACCCATCTTCCAAAAAGCGCAGGAGCTTGGCCTGCAAAGGCCGGCTCATGTCGCCGATTTCATCCATGAAAATAGTGCCCCCGTGCGCTTCCTCGACCCGGCCCAGCTTTTGCTTGATGGCTCCCGTGAAAGACCCCCTTTCATGGCCGAAGAGCTCGCTTTCCAACAGGGTCTCAGGAATGGCCGCGCAATTGATGCGGATATAATTGTTCTGCCGCCGCTGGCTCAAGCTGTGCAACGCGCCGGCAATCAACTCCTTGCCCGTCCCGCTTTCGCCCAGGATGAGGACGGTAGCGTCCGTGGGCGCGACGCTGCGGATCAACTGCCGCAACTCCATCATTTTGGGAGATTCACCGATGATTTGATCGATCTGGTAGGGCTCGACGACGGAAGCGCGCAAGGCGGCATTGTCCCGCTTGAGCCGGTGCAGTTCCGCGCAACGGGAGACGGCATGGAGCAGTTCCTCCGGCGCAAAAGGCTTGGCCAGATAATCAATCGCCCCCGCCTTGATTGCCTCGACCGCCAGCTTGGGCGTGGCGTAGGCCGTAATCATGAGAAAAGGTGTGTTGGCCCATTTTTTGCAGGCCAGAGAGAGAAATTGGTATCCGCTCATGCCGCCACCCAGCCGGGCGTCGGTTATGACCATGAGAAAATCCTCTTTCTCCATCGCGGACAGGGCTTCCTCGGCAGATTCGACCAGGCGCAGCTCGTAGCCCTCGGCCGCCAGGATGGACTTGAGCGAGAGACGCATGTTCTTCTCGTCATCGACGACCAATACCGGGGGTAGGGGCCAGTTCATTTGGATAACCTCATTAAAATTCTCGCCGGGAATTCTACCGCGAACCCGGTTCCTTTTCCAAGCTCCGAATGGACCGTAACGACGCCGCCGTACATTTCAGTATTATGTTTGACGATGGCCAGGCCCAGGCCGGTGCCTTTGGGACGGGTGGTGAAATAGGCTTCAAAAATCTTATCCATCTTGTCGAGGGGAATCCCAGGGCCGTCGTCCTCAATCAGAATGCGGATCGAATCGTGGTTGCCGTAGGCGGCCGAGACCCGGAGCTGGCCTCTCCCATGCATGGCTTCCCGCGCGTTTTGCATCAGGTTGACCAGGACGCTGGAAAGATGCCGCTTTTGCATCAACAACGCCGGGAGCGAGGGAGCGTAATGCCGATAAATCTTGACCTGATACTTTGCCGCCGGCGGAAAAACCTCGTTAATCGCGTTGTCCAATTCCTCCTCCACATCGAGGCGTTCGACTTTGCCTTCGGCCAATTGCGCGTAACCCATCAGCTCCGTGATGATCTGGTCGGCCCGCTCGACTTCCTCGCGGATGATCTGGATTTGTTCGTCCACCGCCGTGATGCCATCGTGCGCGGCGCGTTGCAGGGAAAAGGCGGAGTTGGTGATGATGCTGAGAGGGTTCTTGATTTGATGGGCGATTTCCGCCGCCAGGCGTCCGGCGGTGCGCAACCGTTCCTGGCGCACGGCAAATTCGGTCGCTTCCGCCTCCGCGCGTTTTTGCTTCTCGAAGAGCATTTGGATGCCGTAGCAGCACAAAGCCCAGGCCGCCAGCACGATCATGCGCTCAACGGGATTTTCCTCGCGCGCGTCTTCCGGCGACATAAACATGTGCCGATCGGAAAGGCCGCCGACAAGGAAAGATGCGCTGACAAAGAAATTCAGCAACAGTTGTGGAAAAGCTACGGGGATCGAGAGCGCGTTATGCAGGATCAGCACCGGAAAAAGAGGGTAAAGATTGCTGTCGAAGCCTTTGCTCAGGAAAGTCAGCGTGCCCATCGTGACGGCGTCCAACAGGCCCACCGCGAACACCAGCAATTGGATCTTTCCCAGCGACATGTTCTTGGACCAAATCAAAATGGCGCCAACGATGGCGTTGAGGATCACGTAGGCCACCAAAGCAGACTTCAGGACCATCGCGTGGTTTAAGGTCCAATCCTGCAGCCGGCCAGCGGTGGACGTATCGGCAGCGGCATCGGGCGCCGCGACCTTGTGTGTCTTGGCGACGGGCACATTCGTTCCGCCGGAACTCCCGGTGGCGTTTGCCGTGTTCGTGGAGGTACGCACCGGATGCTCTCGTTTAATGGGCTTGCTGGTGGAAGGCATGTCAAACCAGCCGGAAAAGAAGAAGTAATAACCGAGGATGCAGATCATCAACAACCGCAACGGCAGAACAATGTCCTTCTCGACCGTTTGGATTCGCGCGGCCCGCTGGCTTGGCTCGATGACAGGAGCGGCCAGCCAGCGAGTCAACTTTTGAACCGTGCTGGCGTCGAAATTGTTGGTTTTAGTCTCGTCGTTCACTGAAGAACCGCGGCGGCGCTCCGGGCAATCTCTTCGACCGGCCATAAGCGGCCAATGCCTTCATAACCGCAGGACAGAAGGCCTTTGTTTGGCCCAAGGAATTCGGCCCCTCGCTCCCGCAGGACGGCGGCATTGGCTTGCGTCGCCGGATGCAGCCACATCTTGCCGTTCATGGCGGGCGCGAGCAGGACTTTGGCTGCGGGATTCAAGGCGAGGGCCAGACAACTCAAGGCGTCGTCCGCCAAGCCATGCGCCAGCTTGGCCAGCGTATTGGCGGTGGCGGGTGCGATCAAAAGCAGGTTCGCCTTGTCCGCCAGTTCAATGTGCGCCGGCTTCCAGCCTTCCTCGACCTCATAAAGATCGGTCAGCACCGCCTGGCGGGAAAGAGTTTTGAACGGCAGCGGCGTGACAAACCGTTGCGCATCGGCCGTCATGACCACATGGACCTCGCAGCCGGCTTTGACCAGCAAGCTGGCCAGATCGACCGCTTTATGGGCCGCGATCGATCCGGTTACTCCCAGAATGACGACTTTGCCTTTGGTCACGTTTGCCTCAGTGTATGCCCAGACTCCGTCCCTTCACAAGGACGCGATTTTTTGTAATCTGCCGCCCACGTTTCTTCTTAATCAAGACGAGACGCGCTGGCGCCTTTCTCAAAACAATGAAATTACCGGAAGAACCTAAGACCGAGAAGCTGGACGAACTCATCCTGCAATCGAAAGCTCTGACAGCGGTGGATTGCTCAATCATGATCACGGACCGCGAGGGCAGTATCATCTGGGTGAACCCAGCGTTTAGCAAATCCACCGGCTACACGGCTGAGGAGATTCTGGGCCGGACTCCGAGGATTCTAAAATCGGGCAGCCACAGTCGAGCCTATTATACTCAGTTCTGGGATACCGTTCTCAGCGGCAAAACCTGGCGGGGCGAATTTGTCAACCGGCGGCGAGACGGTGCTCTCTGCGTCCAAGTGCAAACCACGACCCCCATTCGCTGGCAGACGTCCGGTCCCATCACTCATTTCATCTCTGTCAGTGAGGACATTACCCATAACAGAAAAGGGGAGGTGGATTTGCGTGAGAGCCAAAGCCTGGATACCGTCGGGCAGTTCGCGGCGGGGGTGGCGGAGCATTTTGATGACTTGCTGACCGTCATCCGGGCCAACAGCCAACTGCTGCTGGAACCCAGCGGCGGCCTCTCTCCAGATGCACGATGCCTGGTGGAACGAACCTTGAACGCCTCGCGCCGGGCTGAGCGTCTGATCCGCCAATTGATCGGCTTTTCGCAAAAACAAACGTTCACCTTCCAAGCCCAGGACTTCAACCGAATCGCCGAGCATAGCTTCCAGTTGATGCGATCTGCCGGCACCGGCGACATACAATGGCAAAGCCACTACTCTGCCAATCTGCCGTTTGTTCTCGGTGATGGCGGCATGTTGAGTCAGATGATCTGCCATTTGCTGGCCAATGCTCTGGACGCCATGCCTCAGGGCGGACGGCTGGCTTTGACCACCGAAAACTCCGCCGCGCCGTCGGGTGAGATGACGGGGCGTTCCTTGGCCGCCCCGGGCAAATTCATCTGTCTAACCGTCCGGGACACGGGTTGCGGGATTCCGTCCCCGAATCTTTCGCGGATTTTTGAACCGTTTTTCACCACCAAAAACACGGACGCCCACAGCGGCTTGGGACTTTCTTTGGTCTATGGGATCGTGAAGCAGCATCAAGGCTGGGCCGAGGTCAGCAGCCAAGCCGGAGAGGGCACGACCGTTAAAGTCTTTTTGCCCGCCCTAACCAAATCCGAAGCGTTGCTGTCCGGCGCGCTGGCCGCGCACGAACTTCCGGTTGTCTTTGAACAGACGGAACCCATGCCTGAGATGGCGCCAGAAATGAGTGCGGACGCGGTCATTTTCACCGGCCCGGAAGACAATACAATCTGGGTGAACCCCGCCTTCAGCCCCGCGGATATGATCGCGGACCCTATGCCGTTGGCCAGAGTGGCGCTGGTGGACCTGAACGAACTTCTCCGCGACCTCGTGAAGGTCTTACGCCGGCTTCTGGATGAGAGCATCGAAGTGATGTGCGAAGAATCCCCCGACGCTCTTTGGGTGCGTGTCGATGCGTCCAAAGTGGGACAGGCGGTGATGAACCTATGCCTCAACGCCCGGGATGCGATGGGCCAAGGCGGGAGTTTAACGCTGGCCGCCACTCCGCTGGATATTCCGATCCAATCCGAGAGATTCAAGCCGGAGGCGTCCTTCGGACGTTTTGTTTGCCTGACTGTTACCGACACTGGTTGCGGCTTGGATAAAGCAGCTTTAGAAACGGCAGATGAGCCCGCTTTTGCCGGCCAGAATGGGGCCAAAGCAATCGGATCGGGACCGGCCACCGTCTATGAAATCGCCAGGCAGCACAGCGGATGGGTCGAGGTGGATAGCGTGATTGGGTGGGGTAGTTCATTCCGAATTTATCTCCCCAGGGCTTAACCAACCGGAATAAACCTGTTTCACGCCAACGGCCTCTCCAAAAACGTCCAAACTCCAGGGGCGGCGCGCACGGAGTAACGCTCCCTTGCGCGGCACTTTTGACCGCACGCATAGAACGTTCGCGATTTTTGATCACTGGCCAGCGGGGGGCTGAATGTGCTGGCTTTCCCAGAGCGCGAAATTGCCGTCCGGTTCCATGTGATATTCCGAATGGCCATCGGCAAAACCATACGCTTTTAGCCAGCCGCCGCTGGGCCCCTCCAACGGCTCGGTTTCTCCCAAAACGATGGTATTGGCGGGATTCGTGATTTGGGCGAGCGTTCCTTGGTAAAACAACTGGAACTGATTCGTCGTCACATCTTTGTCAAGCGGATCCTGGTGAAAATAGGCGGCAGCTTGATCGAAATTGGTTGGGCACGCTCCCTGGTGGTCCTGGGCAAACATAAAAAAGGCCAGCGTCCATTGTTTCGCGAAGTCCATTTTGGCGATCGCCATTTTCCGTTGCTCGTCAGCCGGATCATCCGTTTCCTCAGCCGAAGGTTTTCTGGCCGCGCCCGGTTTTGCCTCTGTCGCAGGCTGCTTCGCGTTTTTTAACCGGTCTTTCAGCCCGCCCACTTCCGCTCGCAAGCGCGCCAATTCCCGAAGCTGGTTTGGGTTCAACTCCGGCGCCGCGACTGGATGCGGCTGGCTCAGCCGTTCGTTTTCGGCCCGAAGCGTCTCCAATCGTGCCGCCTCCTGGCGCAGCTCGCGCTGAAGGCGTGAATTCTCTTGAGATTGAATGACGATCGCCGCCGCCAGGGCAGTCGTGATGGCTGCCGCGGCAATTTTTGTTTTCGTGATGATCATAAGACTTAGTAGTGAACAACCGGCGGCGCCGTTGGCCGCCGCTCCCGCCAGCGCGGCGCTCGCCACCATGGAGGCCAAACCCGCGGGCGCGGCCGCGGCGCCATAACTTTCCAGAGCGCTGCCCAATACCGCCGCGGAAACACTCAATCCGCGCCGCGCGAAAAAGCCGCGCAACTTCTCCAGCGCACGGTCCACTCGTTTGCGTGCCGCTTCCTCGCTAATACCGAGCGCTTCCCCCACCGCCACAAACGATTTTTGCTCAAAAAACCGCAACACCACCGCCCGGCCATCCTTGGCTCCCAAGTGACGCATCGCCTCGTCAAGAAGAGGGCTGACGCTGGACCAAATCGCCGATTCGTCATTGGCCATATTCATCTCGCACGCTTGCCTTTCACGGGTCCGCCGCCGTTGCTCTTTTCGCACCGCGTTGGCCGCCAGAAAACTGGCGTGTCTATAAAGCCAGCCGCCGAGATGCGCGTCGCGCGGCAACGCCCTTGCTTTGACAGCGAAATCGGTGAAGACGCTTTGCGCCACGTCCTGCGCGAGCTGGGAGTCCTGGTTGGCAATCCGCCACGCCGCGGCATAAACGAGGTTAACGTAGCGCTCCACCAAAGCGGTGAACGCCGGCTCGGAGCTGTTCTCCACATACTCCCGCAGCAATGTGGCATCCTCGCTCATCTTCATTTCATCATACAGAAACCGCCGAAGCAGAAAAGCGGACAAAAAAAGCGGCGCTCGCAAACCATTGGCGGCCTTTTTTTGTCGAATTACTGAAATGGCGGATGTCTCAGACGAGGGATTCCATCAGCGGGGCCCGGCGGGCGCGCCTTCAAGCCTGGCACTTATCGCGCCAAATCTCCACCCGGTCACCCAGGCCCAATTCCTTCAGGTATGCGGTATTGATCAGCGAAGGCAGAATGATCGTCGGGTCCGGGTGCGCCTCGTGCTCCAGAACATTGGCGGCGTGGACAGCGGTCACCGCGCCAAAGGTTTCCTTGCGCCGACGCCAGGGGCAATGATGCAGCGCCACGGCCTCGGTGATGGAAACAGGCAATCCCCAGATGCCCAGAACGGTCGCGCCCAGCTCGGCGTGGCCCACCCCGGGGAGGAGTTGCGCTTCCGCCTCCCAAAAATTGCAATGTTGCTTCCGCGCTTTCTGCACGGCTTGGCCAAAAACCTCAGGCATATTGGCGGCCAGCAGCAGCTTGCCGATGTCGTGCAGCAGCCCCGCCGCGAAAGCCTGCTCGGTTGTCTCTGTTGCCGCGCTCTCCATCCCGGCAATGCGTTGCGCCAATTGTCCCACCCGCACCGAGTGCCGCCACAACTCCTCCATGGAAAAACCCGTCAACTCGAGGTCTTCAAAGGCCGAATAGGTATGAGCCAGCAGCACAATCGCCCTCGTCGTTTCCAATCCGATAAAGCCGATGGCTTCCACCGGCCGGACGACACTCAACTCCAATCCAAACGTAGCGGAGTTGGCCAACTGCAATACTTTGGCCGTGATGGCGGGATCTTGCGCGATCACAGCCGCGATCTTCTCAATCGAACACGAGGGAAGGTTCATCTCCTCAACGACTTGAAAATAGGCCTCGGGCGGGCTGGGCACATGGCGCATTTGCGCCAGCAGCCCTTGCAAAGGTTCGCTCGGCAGCCAGGACCGGCGCGCGAACGCCCGCTCCAGCGCGGTCAGGATGGTGGTGGAAGAGCAGGGTTTTAAAAGATGATAATGTGCATGGCCGAGGCACTTCATCGTGTTCTCCGTGTCGGTCATGTCGGAGAGGACGATGCGCATCGCGCCGGGTTGCCGCTGGATCAACGCGTCGAGCAAGTCAGTGCCGCTCATGCCCGCGAGGCAGACATCGGCGACAACGGCATCAAAGCTCGTCTGGCCGCACGACGCCAGCGCTTCTTCTGCCGAAGCGGCTCGCTGCGCAATCCAAGCGGCCTGCGGCGCGCTGTTTTGGGCCTGGAACTCTTCGTAAACAGCCGCCTCGCCGCCCACAAATAGGATGCGCTTCATTTTGTAACGAAGGGTTGGACAAACGCCAATTCAGGCGCGCCAATCGTTCGATCGTTTGATCTATCGGCAGGAATGCGGTTTTCCCAAAGGCCCAAAATATGCCTTAACGGTTCTGCGCCACGGCCAGTTTCATCAACTTCAAGTCCGCCGCGTTTAAGTTGGTCGCCAAAACCTCGATTTTCTCACTGTCCCCGGCAGCCAGCGCTTCGCCGATTTTGGAAAGCATCCCGACCTTGCCCCCTCGCGTGTCGCAAACCATCAATTGCACTGAGGGAGTCACGGACACCGGGCCGACATTGGTCACGTAAAGAGTTCCCTTGATCCCTTCAATTGTCCCTAGCACTTTCAACTTTGAAGGCGCAAGGGACGGGTCCACCCTCAGTCCCACGGCACGCTTGGAGGGCGCGGCGGCGGCAGTCTCGTTGGATCCGAGGTCGGCGGAGCTAACACTGGAAGGCGCGTTGCGCTGATTGGGATCCGGCATGATCGGACGGAGCGCGCGATACGGAGAGATGGCCGTCTGGCCGTGCAACGGCAACCCTGCCAGCACAAGACCGAACGCGACCCAAACGCGCATTCCATGGAGCAGAACTTTCATACCTTCTCCGACTGACAACACTGATATACCAAAGGCCCTGTTCTGTAAAGAGAAAAACAAAGGCAATTAGAGGTAAATTGTAATCCCATATTGGCGGCGGGGTTGAAGGTAGGGTCGCCTCGCCGAGGCGACCACGGACGCCTCGGAGAGCCGTCCAGAGAGCCGATTTAATCCGTTGCCATCAAACAATTTGCAGAAGATCCACTCCGATGATGTCCGAATTGCCGTTGCGCAGCGTCTCCACCAGCGCGGACGGAACGCCCCCCGTAAGTTGAATGCGGCAGCTGGCGGCCAGGGCGCCATCGAAAATCACGTTCTGCACCTCTTCAATATTCAGCCCTGCCTTGCGAATCTCACCCATGACAAACGCCAGCACCCCGACCCGGTCGCGATGCCGCACCACCAATTGCCATTTGGCCGGCGTGCGGGCGGCGAGGTTGACGCAGTTCAGGACCACGCCCGTTTTCACAAACATTTCGATCACGCGCACGGTCTCGTCGGCGATCGCGTTTTGGGCCTGCTCCGTGGACGCCCCGATGTGGTGCGTGCCGTAGAAATGGGGCAACGGCAAAATCGGATCGTCGAACGGGCCTTCGCCTTCCGCCGGTTCCGGGTCGAAAACATCCAACCCGGCGCGAATGCGTCCGGCCGCGACCGCCTCGCGCAAAGCCGCCTGGTCAACCACTTCGCCGCGCGAGGTGTTGATAAAAATCGCGCGCGGCTTCATGAGTCCAAGCCGGGCGGCATTGACCAGCTTCCGCGTTTCCTCCTTCAACGCGAGATGCACCGTGACAATGTCCGCTTCTCGAAAAAGGTCATCCACGTTTTCCCGGCGCTCAATCTCCAATGCCGCCGCCCCGGCGGCCGTCAGCGAGCGCGACCAAGCGATGACGCGCAAGCCGAACGCCTGCGCCCGGCGGATTACCTCGCGCCCAATGCTGCCGGCACCGACGACGCCCAACGTCTTCCCGTAAACACCATCGGCCTTTGAGAACTCCTTTTTATTCCAAAGCCCCGCCCGCAGAGTGGCGGTATTGTCGGGTATGCGCCGATCGATCGCCAGGAGCAATGCGAAGACCAATTCCGCGACCGCGATCGAATTCTTGCCCGGGCAATTGCTGATGAAAATGCCGCGCGCGCTGGCGGTCTTGGTGTCAATCGTATTGACGCCTGCGCCCGCCCGCAACACCAGCGCCAGTTTATGCGCCGCTTCGAGTGTCGCCGTCGTGACTTTCTTGCCGCGCACCACCAGGATTTCCGCATCCGCGGCCAGCGCGGGCAATTCCGCGATGGAAACGCCCGGATGATAAGCCACATCGCAGCCAAGGGAGACGATGCGGCCCAAGTGAGCTTGGGGAAACTTATCAGCGATGAGAGTTTTCATAAAGCAACTCGCCTACTGTGGAACACTTTACTTACATTTACACTTGGCCGCGGTGGGGGGGCTATAAAGAAAATTGGCTGGCAAAAATCTCCGCTTCGACCTCGGTGATCATCCCATCCCTGTTGGAATCGCAGCGCCGCACCGCTTCGTTGAATTTTTCATTCTCGCCGGCTTTGACGGTGTATTTGTTGTCAAAGAGGACCGGAATGGAAACCTCGGTATGAGATTCGGCGCGGTCATGGAAGGGCATTTTGCTCAAGGCCTCGTAGAAGACGCGTCCAGCCTTCTCGCTCTCGAACTGCACCTTGACGCGCTCCGCGTCATGGTAGGCTGTTTCCGAATGTTCGATGCAGCCCGCAAGGCCAAGCACCGCGCCGCCAATCATCGACCAGCGCATCATCGAATGCGCCGCCGTCCGCAAGTTCGTTAATAGGTTCATGCTATGATGGTGTTATTGAGCCAGGGAGTTTTTTCGTTTGCCTGGCGATTTACTGATACTGATTTGACATAAGCACTTCAAACTCCAATACGCCGCCGCGAAATGAATCTTGCGGCTTCTTAGGGAGGCGACGGATTGCCTCCCACTCCCGCGTCTGGCACGACTAATCCGGCATCAACGTACTGCCCCGCGGTTTTTTGGTGGCAATGGACAGCCAGCGTGTTGACGCCGGGTTTGAGCGTGGCGGCGGCCTCAGGGCGCAAATCGAATTCCTCGTAATGGACGATATATCCCGGGAGGCTGGCGGCCAGCACGCCATTGAGATAAACCTCAAGGTCATCGTCGTGATGCGCCTCCAGTTTAAGTCCGCGCAGGTCCTCCTCGCCCAGCGTAAACTGGCGCCGTAGCCAAATGTCGTCCGTGTCCCAAACCGTGTGGACCAGCGCTCCCGGAGTCCCCGGAGTGCCAAAGCCGGCCGCGCCCTCCATCCATCCAAGGGGCTGGTAACCGGGCATAAACCAATCCGTTCCCGGCTTTTGGAAGGTGTAGCTCCAGACCACGTTGGCGGAGATTGCATCGGGGACAATAACCCGACCGGAGGTCTGGTAACGGCCGGCTAAATTGGCCTGGGCGAGCAGTTCGGGGGATAATTTGGCCACCGCCCGGTCGAAGCTGAGAAGGCCGTTGCACTCGGTTTCAACGTCCGTCGTCTGGGTATAGACCGCGGCGCTCAAACCGTGGAGGTGATGCAGGCACCACACTTGCCCAAGCAAGGCCAGGAAGTCATTGCCCAGGCTCTTGGCGTCCGGCTCCATGCGATAGGCCCAGTTGTGAATGGTTGACCAGCAGTGGCTTTCGGGGATGATGCCCAATCCTCCAAATTCGCCCACCACCGTGGCGCGGCGGGCCTCCGGTTCCACTGCCGCGGGGCCGGGATAACTGTGGCCATCGACAATGTCGCCCACGTGCGTGTCGGTCCAGCCGCTGGCCTCATCCACCAGGCGCGAGGGGTCCAATGTCTTGAGAGATTGGGTTAAGCGTTGCGTGTCATATTGGCCCCAGCCTTCGTTAAAGAGAACCCAGAGGAGGATGGAAGGATGGTTGTAAAGGTCTTTGACCATGTGATGCAATTCTGTCTCGAATTCACGTTGTCCTTCCGCAGTGGCGTTGTTGCCGCTCGGCATGTCCTGCCATACCAAGAGTCCCAACTTGTCGCACCAATAATACCATCGGTCCGGCTCGATCTTGACATGTTTGCGCGCCAGATTGAAACCGGCTGCCTTGAGAAAAGCGATGTCGGAGCGGAGGGCGTCATCCGTCGGCGCCGTGTAAATGCCGTCCGGCCAGAAGCCCTGATCCAGGGTTCCGATTTGGAAGAGAGGCTGTCCGTTTAAGGTAATGCGCGCCATTCCCTGGGCGTCGGTCTGCAAAGCAACCTTTCTCATCCCAAAATAACTCGAAACCCGGTCCACCTCCCGTTCCCCCTTTTTCAAGATGACTTGCAGATCGTAGAGAAACGGCGAGTCTGGCGACCAGAGTTTTGGTTTGGCCAGGGGCAGGACTAACTCGCCCCGCGCCGGGCCCGCGACATGTCCGGCGGCCGAGCCACCATCCAGGGCAAGGGCCTCTACCTGCAAGTCATCCGCCAGGCTGTTGACTGCCACGTGGAGGCGCAATCCCTGTGCCTCCACGCTCGGAGTCAGCCACAGGCTGTTGATGCAAACTTCCGGCACCGGCTCAAGCCAAACCGTCTGCCAAATACCCGAATTGGCCGAATAAAAAATGCCCTGGGGACGAAGCGATTGTTTGCCGCGCGGTTGATCGCCTTCGGTCGGGTCCGTGTCCACCACGACGATCTCTTCCGGACGATCCCAATGGAGGCAGTCGGTAATATCAAAGGCAAAGCGGTCATATCCGCCGCGATGCTGGCCGACGTCGCGGCCATTGACGATGACCTTGCACTGCCAGTCCACGGCTCCGAATTGCAGGCGGACGCGGCGGCCTTTCCATTGCGGAGGAATTTGCGCCGCGCGCCGATACCACAGCGCGTCAGCGGGTCCCAGCGGCTCCATGACACCTGACAGGGCCGATTCAATCGGAAAGGGGACAAGTATCTGCCCATCGTAACTTGTTGGGGCGCCTGAAGCCATCGGGCGGACAGCGTAGTCCCACAAGCCGTTCAGATTGAGCCAGTCTGGCCGCGCCATTTGTGGGCGGGGATATTCCGGGTGGGAATTGGTTGGATTCACGCCCGAAGCCCAGCGCGTCATGAGCGGGGCCTTGCCTGGTTGCCATGCCGGGGCCGTTTGCGCCGGGATGGCGAAGGGGTGGAGCACCGTCCCCGAGAGAGCCAGCAAAAGCGCCTGCCGAAGAAAAAGGCTCATGTTTTGAGGAATTTGACCACCGCCTCGGTGCGGGAGCGGACGTGCAATTTCTCATAGACGCGGCGGATGTAATTGCGGACGGTGTGGATGCTGACGTTGAGTTGATCGGCAATTTGTTTGTAGGCCAGCCCTTGCGCCAGCCCTTGCAAGACCTCCAATTCGCGTTGCGACAATTCGGAGGATTCAACCCCGTGCGGCGGAGCGGATTGAAAGGAATGGACCACCTTGCGGGCAATGGAGGTTGACATGGGCGCGCCGCCCGCCGCGACTTCCCGGATGGCCGCGAGCAGCTCCTCCGGGCGCTGGCGTTTGAGCAGGTAGCCAGTGGCGCCGGCCGCCAAAGCGCGGAAGATTTTTTCGCTGTCCTCAAAGACTGTCAACATGACGATCAGAACGTTGGGCAGCAGTGTTTTCAGGGCGCGCACGCACTCGATCCCGTCCGGAGAATGCTCGCCGAGATTGATGTCCATGAGGACGACGTCAGGCGGGTTTTTAACCAGGCCCTCCAGCGCCTCCTGGGCGGTGGCATAAGCGGCGATGCAGCGAAACTCGGGGAAGGCGCCCAGGTAACCCTCAATATTCTCCCGGAGGTCGAGTGCGTCATCCACGATGGAAATAGTAATGACCTTGTTCACGTGCGCCCCTCCGGTGATGGAAAGGGGACCCTAAACTCGACGGTCGCGCCCTGGCCCGGATGGCTCTCGATCCGGCAGCCGCCTCTGACATCAGCCAAGCGCTGGGGCATGTTCATCAAGCCGTTCCGTCCGCCGCCCGCGCTGCTCCCATTGCGGGCAACCGGTGTAAAACCAATCCCGTTGTCCCGGACGCGGATTTGCAGGCATCCCTGTTCGAAAGTAATGAGGACTTCGACCCGTGAGGCATGAGCATGCTTTAGCACATTGCTCAAAGACTCTTCGAAGGCGAGAAAAATGTTGTGCCGAAACTCGGCGGAGACGCTCAAGGAAGGCAATTCACTTTGGACGCGCAACTGGCATTCCACGGGAGTATTCTCGAAGTACTCCCCGGCGCACTGGCTCAGGTAAGAGGCCAGGTGTTCCAAGGTGTCATTGTGCGGGTTGACGGCCCAGACCATTTCGTCCAGTGCCTTGAGCAGATCGCGGGAAGTGGTGGCGATGGAATCGATTTTGTCACCCGGTGCCGCCCCCATTGGCCGGGATTCCATCTTGAGGCGCTCGCTCAGAAAGGAAATCTTGGTGAGTTTGGAGCCAATTTCGTCATGCATGTTTCGCGCAATGCGCATGCGCTCCCGCTCCATCGCCTGCTGCTGCTCCAACTTTGCCAGGCGCCGCCGCAACCGCCGATGGGAGACCAGGCGCACGCTTCCCGCCGCGCCGCCCACGACCGCCAGACTGTAGAGAACCAGCATCGCCGGTGTGCGCCAAAACGGAGTCGGGATGATAAACTCCAGGCTCACACCTTGATCATCCCAAACGCCCTCGGCATTGCACGCCGTGACATGAAAGTTATATGTTCCGCTGGGCAGCCGCCCGTAATGCACCCGCCGTTCCGGCCCTGTTTCCATCCAATCGGCATCGAACCCGTCCAGCTTGTGGCGAAATCGGATCTTGTTGGGGGCCTCGAAGCTGATCAGGCCGGTGACTTGAAATTCAAGGGAACGCAGCCCACCCGGGAATCTCACGGGTTGCGCCGCGCCGGCGTCCGAGCCGCTTCGCTTCGCCGCCGTCACGGGCACGGGTTCATTGTTGACAAAGACGGCTTCGAGACGGACTTGCGGCTCCGGTTCCTCTGTTTCCCACCCTCGCGCATCAACCCCAACCAGGCCGCTGGCCGTGGCGAACCAAAGCCGGCCTTCGGGCGATTGAACGGCTCGAGGCCAGCCCGGATTGAACGTCCGGTCGGGTCCCGGCTCGGTCTCGAAAAGCAATTTCGGCTTGAGCCGGCCGCTTTGGCCCAAGGCTGCCGCGACCGAATTGCTGGCGATACGGCATAAGCCCTGGGGCATGAGCAGCCAGAGATTAGCCTCGGCGTCCTGGACGACCCCGGAGACGCAGTCATCCAGCAACCCGTCGCGATCGTCCCAACTCAGGCAGCGATTCTCCATCAGGCATCCCAGGCCGCCCGGGCCGGCAATCCACAACGCATGCCCTGGCCCATCGCACAATCCAAGGATCGCGTTGCCCTTGAGTCTCTCCGCCAGCTTCGCCACCGTGACGGAGCGAAATGAATCGTCGCTCCGGATGAGCGCGCCGCTTTCCGTTCCAACCCACAGTCCGCCCTTCCACGCCGGCAACAGGGCCGTAATCGGCGAACCAGGCAGACCGTCGGCGCTGGTAAATGTGGACACAGATCCTCCCTGGAACCGATGCAACGCCCCCGCCCGTGTCCCGGCCCAAACGGCCCCCTGGGCGTCGGTGCAAACTGCCAGAACGCAGTCGTCGGACAAACCGTTGGCGGTTGAGTAAGCCACCGCGCGCCCGTCCTTAAGTTGATAGAGGCCGTTGCCCGCCGTGCCCACCCACAAGCTGCCGTCACTCCCGGCGCAAGCGGAGGAGACCAGGTCCTGGCCGAGCCACCGGCTGTCGTCGCTCACTTTCTCAAAACGGTCTCCGATGCTGCCAAAGAGGCCGCCCGATTCCATGCCGGCATAGACGCGGTTCAGGGCATCGGTCATGGCACAGGTCGCCGCGCCCGCGGGCAAACCATGAGACCGGGCGAACAGGGCAAACCGCTGGGGACGCAGTTGCGCCAGAACGCCATCCGAAATTCCAAGCCAAAGGTTGCCTTCACGGTCCTCACAAATCGTGCGCACGTCACTCGGCCAGCGGCCCTCGTTGAGGGTCACGGGTTGAAACTTGGTTCCGTCGAAACCAAAGACGCCGCGTCCGCTGGCCCCAATCCAAAGCCGTCCGCCGCGCCCTTCGCAAAGGCTCCAGATGCGCGTCATGGCCGATTTCTCCCCGGGGAAATAATTGATGCGCTTGCCTTCGGCCAGGTTGATGAGGTAAGTGGCGCAGAAGGCCCAGAGATGGCCCCGGCGGTCCTCGTAAGCCCCGATAAACTCTTCTTGACGTTCCTGGTCGGTGGCGGGGAAATAAAACCGGCTGATGCGTCCGGCCACGAACCGGCACATCCCTCCGGCAGTGGTGATCCAAACCGTGCCGGACTTGGCCGCATGGACGCTGGAAACCGAATTGTCCGGCAAACCGTCGCGGGTCGTAAAGGCCTCGAACCGTCCGCCTTCGCGCCGGTTGACGCCGCGCCTGGTTCCGATCCACAAGCGGCCGGCCGCGTCCAGCGTCAGGCTGGTCACGTTCTGATCGAGCAAACCCTCCGCCGTCCCATAGTGTTGGACACGGTCATCTTTCCAGCAGAAGAGGCCCTGGTCCTCAGTCCCAATCCAGACAAAGCCGGCCGCGTCCTCGCACAAGGCGGTGACGGCCACCGGTTGGTTTAAGCCGCCTTTGGCCAGGGGCACCTCGGTAAACTTCACTCCGTCAAACCGCACCAGGCCCGCCGCCGTTCCCACCCAGAGGTATCCGTCCTGCGTTTGCTGGATGACGGTCACCGAACCGTTCGGCAGCCCGTCCGCCTTGCTCCAGGTGCGGACGGCAAAATCCTGCAATTCCGCGCCGAGATCGTCGCTTCTTGCCTCCAAGGCGAAACTTCCCACCGCCACGGCTAAAACCCAGGCACACCAGCCGTGCCGGAAGGATTTGGTGAAGACCATTCTGCCCCGTGGCGGCGCCGGTGGGAGAATTTGCTTCAACATATCAAGCCGTGAAACTGAACGGCATTTTAAGAGCGATGCTCCCCCATGACAAGCAGGCGTTCATTGGGCCTAAACCATATATGGAACCACACATCTCCCCGCGAGGCACGGGCAGGGGGAGATTTTCCAGAAACCATTCACGCCTTGAATCCATGAACCCGTTGTGCGTCGTTCAATCTCCCTCTCTTCCACACACTTGTGGAAGGGCGGGGGATATGACCATCATTTGTTATTATATTTTACTTAGACGAATGTCAGAAAAATCAGTGGCAGAAATATAAGACGCCCCCCCTTCTTTGAGCGAAGCGGGCCACTTTCATTTTTCTGCCCCCATTTTTCTGCCTAACTCACTTCTTTTCATAATGTTTGAATTGCGCCTTTTGTCCGGAAGTTGTTTTTGCACAGACCCTAAGCTGGGATCCTGGAAAATCGACATCCATGCGCAACACGTCAAGCCAAATCAAAAACCACTTATCGGAAAACCACTTATCGGGGTCAAAACTAAACATTTTTACATTGTGAGATTTATTTGGCAGTGGTTTAAGGCGGTGCGGAGCGCGCGACAGAGGGTGGGGCTGAGCTGCCGCTCAGCCCCAATTTCGGCCTTCTTAATTCCCGCTCCGTTCTCTCGGTTTTCTATAAAATCGCCGTTCCTGAGCCGCACGTAAAACCCGTTCAAAATCCTTCCGTAGGATTTTAATCTTGACGCATCCTTGTTACCATTGCCCCGCATGATAACAATGCAACGCTCAGGAGGACCGCGACGACGCGCAAAGGCAAAATCGCCCGCCTTCCCCTGGCCGTCCGCCAGCAACTCAACCAGCGCCTCCAAAACGGCGAGCTGGCCCAAGCCCCTCCTCTCCTGGCTCAACCGGCTGGCGGAAGTCCAGGCCAAGAGAAACAGCAGCGCATTCGCCAAGTCCTTGGCGTCGGTCTCGAGTACGGCCCCGATGCCGCCCCGGAGAGCCTGCTTCCACCGAAACCCGAACCTAATTGAACTAAATTGAACCAAATTGAGCCGCTCTTACCCCCCCCGGGGGGGGTCGCGCTGGGGGTCGCGCCCCGCCGCGCTGCCCTTGCTCTCTCTTTTCGGGTGCAAGAATTCTCTCACGCACCCGTCAGGCTGGCCGCTTTTCTCATTTGCCCTTTCTCTCCCGCAGGGCATCTTTGAGGGTATTATGGAGAAACCCATCCAACCAGACGCATCGTTTTTTGCGCGCCTGGGCACGGCTTTTGCCTGCTTTGGCCGCGCCTTGGGCAGTCCCGATTTTTGCCGGCAGGTCGCTCCCCTCCTCCGCCCAAGCCAGCCGGAGCCAAGCCAGAAGGCAGCCCCTGCCCCGCCGGAGCGCCTTCATGCCTCCGCTTTAGCTGTCCTCGCCACACTGCAACGCGAAGGCCGGCTCATCGATTTTCTCAAGGAAGACATGGCGGCCTTTTCCGACGGCGAGGTTGGAGCCGCGGCGCGGGTCGTCCACACCGGCTGCCGCAAAGTCTTCTCCGATTATTTTGCCGTTGAGCCGGTTCTCAAAGATGAGGAAGGAGCGGCGGTCAAAGTGCCCGCGGGCTTTGATCCGCAACGCATTCGTCTCACCGGCAATATTGCCGGGCAGCCGCCCTTTCGCGGCACGCTCAAACACCACGGCTGGGTTGCCACCGAAGTGCGCCTTCCCGCCGTCTCGGAGACCTTGGACCCCCGCGTGCTGGCCGCGGCGGAAGTGGAATTGTAATCCCATTTACGCGTCGCGTTAAACTCTTTTCATGTCAACTTACTCCATCGGCATTGACCTCGGCACGACCAACAGTGCCCTTTCCTATTTCAAACTCGAAGAGGGACAGGCCCGCGGCCAGGAGCAGACCATGCTGGCCATTCCGCAAATCACCTCCCTCGGCACTGTGGAAGAAAAACCATTGCTTCCCTCCTTCCTTTATTTGCCAAGCGAGCAGGAGTTTCCCGCCGGCAGCCTCGCCTTGCCTTGGGACAAGAAAAACAAAGACACCGTCGTCGGCGAATTCGCCCGGGCGCACGGCAGCAAAGTGCCGATGAGACTGGTCGCGTCCGCGAAAAGCTGGCTCTGTCACGCCGGGGTGGATCGCTTGAGCGGCATCCTTCCCTGGCAAGCGCCAGCCGAGGTCCAGCGCGTTTCGCCTCTGGATGCTTCCGCCCGCTATTTGTCGCATTTGCGGGAAGCATGGGACCACCAATTCAAGCAGCATTCCCTCTCCGAGCAGGACGTTGTCCTCACCGTGCCCGCATCCTTCGATGCGGCCGCGCGCGAATTAACGCTCAAAGCCGCGCAACAAGCCGGCCTTCCCAACATCACTCTGATTGAAGAACCCCAGGCCGCTTTCTACGCCTGGATCGAGCAGATGGGCGAAGGCTTTCGCAGGCAGGTCAAGCCGGGCGATGTCGTGTTGGTGGTGGATGTCGGCGGCGGCACGACGGATTTTTCCCTCATTGCCGTCACCGCCAAAGACGGCGAATTGGCCCTCACGCGCGTGGCAGTAGGCGATCACATTCTCCTCGGCGGAGATAATATGGATCTCGCGCTGGCGCACACCGTGAACCAGCGCTTCGCCGCCGCGGGTAAAAAGCTCGACGCCTGGCAATTCAACGGCCTGACCTTCGCCTGCCGCCAAGCCAAGGAGACCTTCTTCTCGGATGCGAAGCCGCAAAAACTTCCGCTTGTGATTCCTGGCAGAGGTTCATCGCTTGTTGGAGGAACCATCAAAGCGGAGTTGAGCCGCGAGGAACTGACACGCGTCCTGGTCGATGGATTTTTTCCAAAGTCCACCATCACCGATTTGCCGCAAATGGCGCGTCGGACCGGTCTCGCGCAGATGGCGCTGCCGTACGCGCAAGACGCGGGAGTGACCCGCCATCTTGCCGCGTTCCTCACACGCCAGGCGCGCGCCATGTCCGGCGCCCATGACGCTCCCGTGCAGGTGCAAGGCAAGAGCTTCGTCCACCCCACCGCTGTCCTGTTCAACGGTGGCGTCTTCAAAGCCGCTGCTCTCAAGGATCGCGTCATCGCGGTCCTCAATGACTGGCTGGCCGCCGACGGCGGCGCCCCTGCCAAGGAGTTGGAAGGGGCCGAACTCGACTTGGCTGTGGCGCGCGGAGCAGCTTATTATGGATGGGTGCGCCGAGGTCACGGCGTGCGCATTCGCGGCGGCACCGCCCGCGCCTATTACGTCGGTGTGGAAACGGCCATGCCTGCGGTTCCCGGCTTGGAACCGCCCGTTAAGGCCCTCTGCGTCGCCCCGTTCGGCATGGAAGAAGGCACCCAAGCAGACGTGCCCCCGCAGGAATTCGGCCTCGTCGTCGGTGAACCAACCCGCTTCCGTTTCTTTGCCAGTTCCGTTCGCCGCGACGACCGCGTCGGCGTCATGGTCGAAGACATTGCGGCCAACGGTGAATTGGAGGAAGTCTCGCCCATTGCAACCACGCTCCCGGCCAAAGAGGGCAACGAAGGCAAACTGGTTCCCGTCAACCTGCAAGCTGCGGTCACGGAACTGGGCACGCTTGAACTCCGTTGCCTGGAAAAGGGCGGCCCTGGCCAGTGGAAACTTGAATTGAATGTGCGGATGAAGGAGTAGGCAGCTAGTGCAGTGTTTCAATGAAACCTCTACACAATCCCCTCTCCCGGCCTGCGGCTACCCTCTCCCCGCAAAGCGGGGAGAGGGCAGGGAGAGGGGTTCGTTGTAATGCCATCCCTGTAACAGCACACTAGGTTTCCTGGGATGGCTTCCTCTTCCTCCATCATCGGCATTGACCTGGGCACGACCAATTGCGCCCTCGCTTTTGTGGACCCCGCTCCGGGAGCGGATTCGCTCGTTGAGGATTTTCCCATTGCGCAATTACAACGGCCAGGCGAGGTCGCCGCGATGCCGTTGCTCCCGTCATGCCTCTACATTCCCAGCGGGCATGAACTGTCTCCCGGCGCGGCCAAATTGCCCTGGGACGAATCGCCCAAGCTCATCGTCGGCTCGTACGCCCGCTGGCAGGGGGCCCGCGTTCCAGGGCGATTGGTGGCTTCGGCCAAGAGCTGGCTTTGTCACCCAGGCGTGGACCGTTCCGCACCGATTCTGCCCTGGGGCGCTCCGGCGGAAGTGGCCAAGGTTTCGCCCGTGGAGGCTTCCGCCTTGTTGCTTTCCCACATGAAATCCGCTTGGGATGCCAGCCATCCCGCCGCCCCGATGGCCCAGCAAGAAGTCGTGATCACAGTGCCGGCCTCGTTCGACGAAGTCGCCCGCGCATTGACAGTGAACGCCGCCCTTCAGGCAGGACTGGAAAAAATCACGCTGGTGGAGGAACCACAGGCTGCCTTTTATGATTTCGCCTGGCATCACCGGGAGGATCTCGCCGAGGTGCTCAAAGACGTGCGTCTCGTGCTCGTGGTGGATGTCGGCGGCGGCACGACAGATTTTACCCTGATCGAGGCAAGTGTTGGAGCGGAAGGCCCCGCCTTGCGCCGCATCGCGGTCGGCGATCACCTGATGCTCGGCGGCGACAACATGGACGCCGCTCTCGCCAAGCATGTCGAAGAACGCATTCTAGCGGGCGGGCGCAAGCTGAGTGCCACGCAATGGACCCAGCTTGTCCAAGCGGCGCGCACGGCCAAGGAATCGCTGCTCGGCGACAACCCGCCAGAACGGCAGATTGTTTCCGTGGCCGCCGAAGGCAGCCGCTTGCTGCAAGGCACGCTCTCGGCCGAAATCCAACGCGCGGAAGCGGAACGCCTGATCCTGGACGGCTTCCTGCCCAGCTGCGACCCGGGGGAAAGCCCGCGCCGCGCCGCGCGCACGGCCTTGCAGGAATTGGGCTTGCCCTACGCGCAAGACCCCGCCGTCACGCGCCACCTGGCGGCATTCTTGCGCCACCATGCGGCGGCGTGTTTCAGCGCGCTTCATCAGGAACTTTCGGCGGCGCTGCCGCGTCCCGATGCGATCCTTTTCAACGGCGGCGTCTTCAATTCATCGCGGATTTCGCAACGCCTGGTGGAAGCGGTTTCGGCGTGGTGGCCGGAAGCGGCGCCCATTCCTCTCTTGCCGCATCATTCGC
Organism: Limisphaerales bacterium; assembly: GCA_052139695.1. Lineage (GTDB taxonomy): Bacteria > Verrucomicrobiota > Verrucomicrobiia > Limisphaerales > Palsa-1400 > PLGF01. The sequence goes on along the minus strand of JBKQWF010000307.1, from coordinate 30,652 downwards.
TGGAATTGGCCGTGGCTCGCGGCGCGGTCTGTTACGGGCTGGCTCGACGCGGCTTGGGACGGCGCGTCAGCGGCGGATCGGCGCACGCCCTCTACGTCGGCTTGGCCGCGGAAAAGGAAAGCGCCAGGCCTCGCGCCATTTGTTTGATTCCGCGCGGTTGTGAAGAAGCACAGCCGGTGGAACTCAAGAACCGCCCCTTTGAATTAATGCTCGGCCAGCCCGTGCAATTCCCTTTGTTTTCCACCACTTCAGATCGCATCGATTTGCCCGGCGACATCGTGGAAATTGGCGACGAGTTTCATTCGCTGCCGCCGATCCATACGCTCTTAAAAAGCGCCGGCGTCAAGACAACGAGGCGGCCCGTCCATCTCCGCGCCATGCTCACGGAGTTGGGCACGCTGGAATTGTGGTGCGTTTCCCAGGACGCCAAGGAGCAGTGGCGGCTGGAGTTTGAATTGCGTGGCGCCACCGCGCGCGCCGCCACGACGGTCACCGAGTCCATGCCGGCGCGGTTCGATCAGGTGCGAATTCTGGTCGAGCGCGTCTTCGGCAGCAAACCGCTGGCAGTCGCTTCCAAGGAGGTCAAGCAACTCAGCCGCACTTTGGAAAAGACCATCGGTCCGCGGGAAGAATGGCGGCTGCCCCTGTTGCGGGAGCTGTGGAGCGAACTCTTCAAGAGAGCGAGCCGTCGCCGCCGTTCCGCCGATCATGAGCGGGTGTTTTTTCAACTGGCCGGTTACAGCCTGCGTCCGGGATTTGGTTATCCGCTGGACGAGTGGCGCTGCCAGCAGACCTTTCTTCTCTTCCAGGAGAGCGTCCTGTTTCATGCCGAGCAACCCATCTGGAGCGAGTTTTGGGTCATGTGGCGGCGGCTGGCCGGCGGTTTGGCGGAAAGCCAACAACAGGAATTGTGGGACTATCTCAAGCCGCATCTGGCCCGCCGCATTGCCCCGGAATCTTCCAGGAACAGCGCCAAGCCCAGGGGGATTCAGCCGGAAGGTTTGGACGAAATGGTGCGGGTCGCGGCTTCGCTGGAGCACCTCAACCCCGCCGACAAAGCGGTTCTAGGCCAGTGGATCATGCAGCGGATGAAAGGCGCGGAAAAGGCGGCCGGGCCGTGGGCCTGGGCGCTGGGGCGCCTGGGTGCCCGCGCGCCTCTTTACGGCAGCATTCACAAAACCGTCCCTCCCAGCCAGGCAACGATCTGGCTTTCCGTTCTCTTGGACGCCGGCCTGGAACGTATCGATAGCACTGCCTTTGCCGTCGCTCAATTGGCCCGCCTGACCGGCGACCGCAGCCGCGACCTCGACGATGACGTTCGCGCTCCCGCCGCCGCCGCGCTCCAGGCCGCGGGCGCGCCGGAAGCCTGGCTGCGGATGCTCACGGAAGTGGCCGCCCTCGAAACAGCCGATGCGGCCCTCGCTCTAGGCGATACGCTGCCGATTGGTTTGCGGCTGGGGTAATGGCCTGCGTATTTGCAACCATCAACGGGTGATTGTCATAATTATGTTCACTGGATCGAATAATACGGCGGCAGCACCTTATTCGCTTTGTGCTTGGTCGTTTGGACGAGATCGGAATTTCTGGCATCGACAAGTTCGTAATGCCGGGAAGCATCCTCCCATGTCCGACCGCCGGCCATGTGCCGCTTGAGCACGGGTACTTTTGCCCTCACCGGGTCTGAATCAATAAAAATAGCATAATCCAAATGCGGGCCGACGTCTTCCCAACCCTCACGATCAAACAGAAGCCATTGCCCCTCGACGATCAGCAAGGCCTCTTTAGCCGCAACGACGACACCGTTCTTGACTGGATCATGCAATATTCGCGAGTAGGTCGGGAACGATACGGCTTCTCCGGCAGAAAAGGCTTTAAGATCCCCGGCCAAGGCTTTGGCGTCATAGGTGTCAAAACGTCCCTTTACTTGCTTCAACGGCTTTCCCTCTGAAAAATGCGAAAGCAGAAATTGATTTGGAAAATGATAGGCATCAATGGTGATGGACTCCAACGCGAATGGCAAATCGGCCTGCCTTGCCATGTTTTGCAGCAGGACGGCGACCACTGACTTGCCGGCTCCGGGAGCGCCGGCAATTCCAATAACGACACGAGGTTTTCCCTTGGCCCTGTAGATTTCCACAACTTCAGCAAAAAGCCGCAAATAAAAACCCTTCTGCCCCTGGCTCAGGGCGGAAAGATCAATCGCCTGCGCCGTTACCTCCAATGAGGCGGGGAAGATTATCTCACGCTCTTGCATTCGATCATCCTATGAGTTATCGGCCGGCCATTTCAATCCGTTGACAGTGCCATGAACGCCCTCTTGATCAACGGCGTCCACTCCTGTTTATCGTGAACGCCAGAAACCGATGGAACTGGAGCTGCTATTTTCCTTGATATCCTGCTTGGATTGTCCATAGGCACTCATCAATAAAGTGCCGTCCGGTTCAACGATAACGTCCGGGGCAAGGACCCTGGCGTCATTCCAAGAGCCTTTTGCCCCAGGGCTTAAAACGGGGTTATGTGGATATCGGCTCCAACGCACTCCGTCATCAGAGGTCGCAAGTCCGATGGCAATGATTGTTCTGTCCGACAGCGGGCTATCAAGGCCTGAATACCACAGCCAGTATTTTCCCCGCGCGTAGAGGACGCCCTGTTCAAGGATCTGGCTGTCCCATTTCCCAGGCTCAACTTCCAGCACCGGAGAGTTACCGTGCGCGGCCCATGTCACGCCGTTAGTGGACGTGAGCAAGCCTATTCCACCCGTGGTTCCCATTCCTGAGTAATACAAACGCCACAGTCCGTCAGGCCCCTCCACGACGGTTGGCCCGGTTACCAAAATGCCATCCCAAGCCCCTGGTTTTGGGCGGTATATAGAGGGGCGGAGCTCCGTGCCCATTTTGTGCCGGCTTTATCCAACGAGAACATTTGCCCCAGGGCCGGAGCGACAAAACCCGTTGCTCCTCCGCGTTCGCGGTAGCCAAGATACCAGGCGACGTAACCATCGGCCTTGGCATCACGCAAAACGAATAGGGTCTCCATATAGCGATCCCAGGAGCCTTCTGCTCCAACCGGAATGACTGGCTCATCCGGTGTGATTTTAATCTCAGGCGAAGGGGCGTCTGCCCCCGTAGCGCGGCCAATCCAGGGTCCGTCGGCGGCAAATTTACCATTCGCCTCACGCCGGATTCCCATGGTTGTGAACCACACCGTCAATGTGCCATCCGGTGTCCGCACCAGAGCAGGATCGCTGCAGCCAACGGCTCGCCACGACAGCGCCCGCACGCCGCGCAGTTTTGGATTGCCCTTAACTTCGTGCCAGACAACACCCCAAGCGTCATTTGGAGTGGACGCGCCGGAAGCAAGCGACGGCTCCGCCGGATGATGTTTTTCAGTGCAGGCCGAGACTGCTAACAAAACCTGGACCAAAATCAGCAATACGACTTCGCAAGGCCGGCCTTCGCTGAGTTTCATGCTTCCACATTATAGGCACTAATCTCCAAACAGCGAACAGCAAGTTTCGGTGAGAAAGAATCCGTCGGCAGGAACCCAACGGGGGCGGTCGAGACGACCACAATGGTCATCACGCCCCGGCGCCGGCACTGCAAGTCCAATTCGATGCCGTGGAATGCGCCCCACTGCCGTTTGGTAATGACCAAATCATGGAGAGATTGTTCATCGCCCTGAGATTTTATTGTGATAAAAGACTTTGCACGGTAAGTTTCCGCCATGAAAGTCGCACTCGTTACCGGTGGCAGCCGCGGTCTTGGCAAGAGCATGTGCCTTGATCTTGCGGAAAAAGGACACGACATCTTGCTCACCTACTAATCCCTTTGAAGAACGGGCTCTCATGAATTGGACCTCAACGCAGCACCCCGGATGGGTGGAACAGTGCCGGCAGTTCGCCACCGAGGACGAGCCCTTTCGCTTGGACCACGTCTCCGGGTCGAAGGAAGAGGAAGTCTGCGAGCAACTGGCTTCCGAGCATAATCTGAAGATGGTAAAGCGTGGATCATCGATGCTGTTCACGCCCCTGCCAAATTAATTCCTTGCCTTCGGGCCGCTGATCCAATCTCCTCTGGCCGTTTATATGCGCCAGCTTTTCCGCCGCAAGTCGCTGCAACGACTCCTGGGCGAGACCGTCGAACCGCAACACCAACTCAAACGGGTGCTGGGTCCGGTTCATTTGACTCTCTTCGGCGTCGGGGCCATTGTGGGCGCGGGTATTTTTTCCACCGTCGGCACTGCGGCCGCGGGGGGCAGCGGACACACCGGCGCGGGTCCGGCGATTGTCGTTTCCTTCCTCATCATGGCGCCAATTTGCGCCCTGGCGGGGCTGTGTTACGCGGAATTTGCCTCCATGGCTCCGGTCGCCGGTTCTGCTTACACCTATGCTTACGCGACGCTGGGTGAATTGGTGGCGTGGATCATTGGATGGGATCTGGTCCTGGAATACGCGGTTGGAAATGTGGCCGTCGCGATTTCATGGTCGGGGTACTTTCAAGCCTTGCTTCATTATCGATGGCCGGCCTGGCTGGGAGTGGATTTTCGCTCCGCCTTTCAAGCGACCGCCGCCGTGGCGGATGCGACCGCCCGGCATTTGGATCTCTCCACCTTGGACACGAATGTTCTGCGGGCGGCTCAAGCTTGGCATGAAGCTCCCCATTTGCTCGGCGTTCCCATCATCTTTAACCTGCCCGCTTTCGGCATCGTCGCCTTGTTGACATGGCTGCTGGTCCGCGGCATCAAGGAAAGCGCCTGGTTCAATTCCACCATGGTCGCGTTCAAGCTGGCCATCCTGTTATTCTTCCTGGCGATTGGCGCGTTTTATGTGAAGTCGCAAAACTGGAGGCCGTTTGCGCCCAACGGTCTGCATGGCATTGCCAGCGGCGCGGCCATCATCTTTTTTGCCTACATCGGTTTCGACGCTGTTTCCACCGCCGCGGAAGAAACCCGCAAGCCGCAACGGGATATGCCGATCGGCATCCTCGGCAGCCTGGGCATTTGCACGGTCCTCTATGTCGCGGTTGCGATAGTCTTGACAGGTATGCTCCCCGCCAGCAAGCTCGACACCCCTGAACCATTGGCCACTGCCTTTACCGGTTTGGGTTTGAACTGGGCCGTGGTCATCATTTCCATCGGCGCGCTCCTCGCCAATGCCTCCGTCCTGCTCGTCTTCCACATGGGGCAAACCCGCATCTTTTTCAGCATGGCGCGGGACGGTTTGCTGCCGCCCTGGGCCTGTGCCGTGCATCCCAAATATCGGACGCCGCACCTGTCAACGATTCTGACTGGCTTCCTTGTCGCCGCCTTCGCCGGGATGATGAATATTGATGAGGTCGTGGACCTTTGCAACATTGGCACGGCCTTCGCCTTCATTCTGGTGGCAGCCGGAATTCTTATCCTGCGCAAAATCGAGCCGGACCGCTCGCGCGGATTCAAAACGCCCTGGGTTCCCTGGGTGCCTATCGGTGCCATCCTGAGCTGCGCCTGGCTGATGGCCGCGCTCCCGCTCGTGACCTGGTGGCGTTTCGTCATTTGGCTGGCGGCCGGCCTGATATTCTATTTTGCCTATGGCTATAGAAAAAGCAGGCTAAGGTAGGGTCGCCTCGGCGAGACGACCGCGCCCACCGCGGACGGCTCGGCGAGCCGCGAGGCGTCCCTACCGTTTATGACGGACGCGTTCCCGACCGCTCACGAGAGCTTGGCCAGTTCCGGCCACAATAACGCTCCCATGCGGGCCCCGCCTTCAAAGCAATCCAGGCTGAATTTTTCGTTCGGGGAATGGGCATTGTCATCCGGCAGCGCCAAGCCCAGCAGCAGCGAATCGGCGCGCAAAATCTTTTTGAACTGCGTGACAATGGGTATCGAGCCTCCTTCTCGCATCAATATGGGCTCGTGTCCAAAGGCCGCCCGCAAAGTCCGCAACGCCGCCTGCGCCAGCGGGGCGGTCGGCGCCATCATGTAAGGCTCGCCACCATGACCGAGTTGCGTTTCCAGTTTAACGGTCGCCGGGCAAAGTTCCTTTAAACGCCGCAAAATAAACTTGCCGATGCGGGCAGGGTCTTGATCGGGCACGAGGCGGAAGGTCAACTTGGCCGAGGCGGATGAGGGAACAATGGTCTTGCTGCCTTCGCCCTGGTAGCCGCTGGTCAACCCGTTGATCTCGATGGTCGGCCGCGCGCTGCGTTGTTCCACAAAAGTGTAACCCTTTTCGCCGAACAATTTTGGCACGCCAAGAAACTTGCGATATTGCGCCTCGGTCATGGGAATGCGCGCCGCCTGCTTCCGTTCGTAAGCGGAGAGCGGAACGACATCGTCGTAAAAACCGGGGATATTGATTCGCCCGTTTTTGTCGCGCAATTGGGCAAGCATTTGACAGAGAGCCATAGCCGGGTTATCGACCGTTCCGCCAAAGATGCCCGAATGCAGGTCCCGGGATGGCCCTCGCAACGTCACCTCGCAGGCCAGGATGCCCCGCAATCCGTAAGTGAGCGCGGGGTATTTCAAGCTCGGCATGCCTGTGTCCGAAATAACGACGCCACGGCAGGCCAGCTCCACGCGATGCTTTTCCAGAAAAGCTTCCAGATTCTTGCTGCCGACTTCCTCTTCGCCTTCGATGACGAATGTCAGGTCGCAGGGGAGTTCGGTGTTTGTCTTGAAGAAGGCTTCGACCGCTTTGAGGTGCGCCAAATTCTGGCCCTTATTATCGCACGCCCCGCGCGCGAAGATGGAACGTCCTTCCAAGCGCGGCTCGAACGGCGGACTTTTCCATAATTCAAACGGTTCCGGCGGCTGGACATCATAATGTCCGTAAATGACATAATGCGGTTTGCCAGTGCGCTTTGTCCCTGCGACGACGATGGGGTGCCCGTCTGTGGGACAGACCCGCGCTTCCAACCCAATGGCGCGACAATGGGCGGCCAGCCATTCGGCGCAAGCCCCCATATCGGGGCGGTGTTCCGGTTGCGCGGAGACGCTGGGAAAGCGGAGATACTGGCAAAGCTCATCCACGAAGCGGCTTTTATTCTGATCAAGGTATTGCAAGACGGTATTCATAGGTTTGACTTGGGCGGCGCGGCAGCGCCGCCCCACCATCCTTGGTGGGGCGTTGCTGCCGCAACGCCCAAATTTCGCTTAGGCAAGCGACAAGGCCCAACTCGGTTCAATTTCGGCGTCCAAGTCCGTCTCTTCCGCCGCGGCCATCCACTTGCGCTCCGCAAGGATACCAATCATGGCGGCGTTGTCAGTGGAAAAGACGCGCTCGGCCAAACGCAGCCGAAAACCATCTGCCGCGCAGGCGACCGCCAATTCCCGGCGCAACGCGCCGTTGCACGCTACCCCACCCGAGACGGTGACGCATCCCGTTCCTCGGCGCAGCGCCGCGCGCACGGTCTTGACGACGAGCACTTCGACGATGGCCGCCTGGGCACTCGCGCAGACGTCGCGCAATCCCTGCGGGCGATCCAGCAACCCGGGATTTTTCTCCAAAAAATACCGCACCGAGGTCTTCAATCCGGCAAAGCTGAAATCATCATTAGACTCCGCCAGCAAAGGTCGCGGGAACGCGAACGCTTTCGGATTGCCGGCGGCGGCCAAGCGGTCGATTTCCGCGCCCGCGGGATAAGCCAGGCCCATGAGTTTTCCAATCTTGTCAAAGCATTCTCCGGCCGCATCGTCGATCGTCGAACCGAGGACATGATGCTGAAAAACCCCTTTCACCTCCACCAGCAAGGTATGTCCGCCGCTGACGACGAGCGAAACCGAAGGTTCAAAATGAGCAAAGTCGCTTCGCGGCGGGTCCGTCAATATCCACGGGGAATACAAATGCGCCTCATGATGGTGAATGCCAACGATGGGTTTGCGCAGGCTGAACGCGAGAGCTTGGGCGGCCTTGAGTCCCACCAGCAAAGCACTCGGCAACCCCGGCCCCCTCGTGACCGCGATCGCATCCAGTTCAGCGGGCGCAACGGAAGCCCGGCGCAAAGCCGCGCCGGCGACGGGCAGAAAATTGCGCAGATGTTCCCGCGTTGCCAATTCCGGCACGACCCCGCCATATTCCGCGTGGATCGCGGTCTGCGAAGCAACGACGTTCGATAAGACGAGGCCATCACGAATCACGGCCACGCCGGTCTCGTCGCAAGAAGTCTCAATCGCGAGCAGGGTCATGGCTGTGTGCATATTTGGGCGGCGCAGCAGCGCCGCCCCACCATCCTTTGGGTAGGGCGTTGCTGCCGCAACGCCCTAATTCCGTTCTCGATGCCTATTTGGCGGCGGCCACCCGGGACGGGGTTTGTCGTGATTGCGAGTAGAGCAGGACTCCTTTGAGCAAGTCTTCCGCGCGCTCCAATTGCAGGTCACGCACGTGCTCGATACGGTCGCGTTCCTTAACGTCGAGCAAATCCACCGCGCCGGGCATGTGCCGATAGGCCAAATCCACGTCCTGGTCCGGCGACATCGGGACCACGATGTCCGGAGTAATGCCGTGTTCATGGATAACTTTGTGGCTGGGAGTGTAATATTTCGCAGTTGTCAAACGTAACGCGGACCCATCCGCCAGCGGCAGGATGCTTTGAACCGAGCCTTTGCCAAAAGTCTGCTCACCCACCACGATCGCATGGGTGATGGGTTGCAAATCCTGGAGGCAGCCAGCCACGATCTCCGAAGCGCTGGCGCTGTTGCCGTTGACCAGCACCACCATTGGCATATCAATCCGCTTGCCGTGGCCGTTGGCGCGGTACTCCGTCCGCGGCGTCGGCCCCCTGCCCTCGGTCGAGACGATCAACTGGTTTTTTGGCAAAAACTTTTCGCAAACCTGCCCCGCCTGTTCCAGCAAACCGCCGGGATTCCCCCGCAGATCGAGAATCAACGCCTTCATCCCTTCGTCCGTCAGTTTCTTGAGGGCCTGGTCCAAATCATCCGAGGTCTTTTCCCCGAACTGAAGAATGCGCACGTAGCCAATGCTATTTTCGCCCAACGGATACTCCCGCTTGTCGTTGATGTCCTTGACCGTATCCACCTTGATAATGGCGCGTTCCAGCTTGTAATCCTTGGTCACTCCGGTGGACGGACGGCGAACGGTAATAGTCACAGGCGTGCCGGGCGGACCCCGCAATAGTTTGACTGCCTCTTCCAAATCGTAATGGGCGGTGCTTTTGTCGCCGATCTTCAGAATTTGGTCCTGCGGCATGATGCCGGCGCGATAGCCCGGAGTGTCTTCCATCGGCTGCACCACGGTCAGCATCTTGTCTTTGTTGACCTGCACGATAATGCCCAAGCCGCCGAATTCCCCCTCCGTATCGTTTTTCAATTCCTCGAACTTTTCAGGGTCCATGTATTCACTGTGGGGATCGAGGCTATTGAGCATCCCCTTGAGCGCGCCGTGAATCAGGTCCTGATACGTTAATTTGTCGCCATCGACGTATTCCTGCCGGACTTTTTCCAGGACATCGGCCAGCAATTTGTAATTGTCGTAAGGGTCGTCCTTCTGGGAAGCGTGGGCCGAATAAACGTAAACCCCGGCGCCAAAAATCAAATTTACGCCCAAGGCGACGATGGCAAAGCCATACACAAAACGGCGATTCATAATGCGTTTCACAACTGGCCACCACTATAAAGCGCCTTATCCCGATAAGCAAGCGAGCCACCGGGACGGCCGGGACGGCGACAAAAATCGGTGGGGCGGCGCGGGGCGGCGCTGCCGCGATGCCCGTCATATGCCCTCGCGACGGGAGGGCGGAGCGCCGCGACGCCCTGTTATTATGGGGGCTCGCGGCGCTCGCCCTTCCCGAAAACCCTCTTTGTAATGTCGGATCATTAATGCGTGGATACATAGAGAGGGAGAAATTTGGGCGGAGCGGCAGCTCCGCCCCATCAAACTTGCCCGACACATTCATTGCACCGGCTTACACAGCGGGGGAATTACCCCAATCCCGCCCAGTTGACGGCAGCGGCACAGCCACGGATATTCCTGCGCATGAAGCTGGACCTGAAAAAGTCTTATGCCGGTATCCTGGAGCCGGTCTTCGCCATTCGCACCGAAGACGACCTCGGCATCGGCGATACGGATGGGGTCCGGCAAATGATTGACTGGTGCCATCGTCATGGCCTGAGCATTTTTCAAACCTTGCCGATCAACGAGACCAGCGACGACCACAGCCCCTACAACGCCATTAGTTCCCAGGCGATTGATTCGAACCTGATCGCGGTCTCGCCCGAGCACCTGGCGGACCTCACGCCGCAAGCGTTTCAGAAACTCGCCCAGCCCGCTTTGCTGGCAGAGTTGCGCCAAGGCCCTATCGACTATACAAAAGTCAAGCGCCTCAAGCGCCACCTTTTGCAAGCCGCCTTCAGTCGTTTCCTGCGCGCGCATTTTTACAAAAGCACGGCGCGCGCGGCGGCCTTTCGCCGTTTTATGGCGGAAAACGCGGAATGGCTTTCCCCCTATGCGCTCTTCCGGGTCTTAATGGAGCAAAACGGCGACCAACCGCAATGGGACCGATGGCCCGCCGAACACCGCGGCCCGCTACGCGCCCAGACGTGGCTTCTCTCGCTGCCGGAAAGCCTCCGCGAGGAACTGACCCGCCAGCAGCTTTTTTTCGCCTACATCCAATGGATTGCGTTTGCGCAATGGCGGTCGGTAAAGAGCCATGCCACCCGCCGCCGGGTCTTCCTCATGGGCGACATCCCGTTCGGGGTTAGCCGTTACAGCGCCGATGTTTGGACCAACCCGTCCCTCTTTGAACTGGACTGGAGCGGAGGCACGTCGCCGGAAAAGGCCTTCAAGGCCAACGAATTCACGCGCCGATGGGGCCAGAATTGGGGCATTCCGCTCTATCGTTGGGACGAGCTGCGCCGCCGGCGCTTTGACTGGTGGCGGACCCGCATCGCCAACATTCGGAAAACCTTTCATCTTTACAGAATCGACCATGCCCTCGGTTTTTTCCGCATCTACGGCTTTCCATGGACGCCCGACCGCAACGCCGAATTCCTACCGTTGAGCAAAAGCGCCGTTGCCGCCAAAACCGGCGGACGCTTGCCTGGTTTCAAGCAGTTTCCCGACGACACGCCCGAACACAAAGCCGCCAATCAAGCCCAGGGCGAAGGAATTCTCCGCTTTGTCCAGCGAGCTTCCGGCGACACCGCTGTCGTAGCCGAAGATTTGGGCACGGTTCCGGACTACGTCCCGCTGAGCTTGCGCAAACTCAAAATTCCAGGTTTTTGCATTCCCAGGTTCTTGCGGGGAAGGGATGGCACTTATACCGATCCTGCCAACTACCCCCGGCTCTCACTAGCACAACCCGCCACACATGACCACCCGCCGCTGGCCGCCGCCTGGGCTGATTTGTGGCGTCAGATCGGCCAAGGCCGGAACGCGGCGGAGGGCCGCCGGGAACTGCGCCGTTTCCTGGACTTCGCGGGTCTTGCCGGGGAGAAGCCGCCGCGAGAATTCACGGACCGCCTGCGGGAGGGCTATCTCTGTCGCGTCCTGCGCTCCAACTCGTGGCTGGTGGTGGTAATGATCTCCGACCTTTTCGGCCACTCCTATCGTTTCAACACGCCCGGCCTCACCGGCAGCGCCAACTGGTCGCAACGTTTCCCCGCCACCGTCTCTGAACTGGAGAAGGATCGTCGCCTCCTGGCTCAAAGCAAAGCCTTCTCCGCCCTCGTCAGAGGAGCCGGAAGGAATGGGTGCTAATCTTGATAATTGACAGCCTGACACTGGATGTCGTTCCCGACACTGGATGTCGTTCCCTACTGCAAAAGCGCCGCCAGAGGGGCCTGATTTTTTTCGACCATGTCCTGGTAACCGGCCATCGAATGATCGCCCACATCGACGCGTATGTGACTCACGATTTCGACAAAATCTTCAAAACTTTGCAGGCTTCTGGCCAAAAAGTTTTGCCACTCTGAGCTTTGGATTAACGGAGTTCCCGAGGAATCAAAGTGGATCATGGTGCCCTCATCGCTGTAATCCCAACCCCTGAACGGCACCCTGGGAACGAGATCCTGTTTATTCACGAACCTGACCAGCTTATCGCCCAGGACACGACTGTAGGTGTTGCAAAAATCGTGCAAGCCGATTCGAGGCTGACCAAAAGTGTAGATGGCGGAAACGGTTGGCACAGACGAGCCCAGAACCGTGAAACAGGCGCCCCCGAGCGCCGCCAACGCTCCCCCCAATGAGTGTCCAGTAATCAATAGCGGTTTCGTGAGGTCCCGGGATGATAAAGCAGCGGTGATGGCGGTTAATCCATCCGAAAGACAGTGCCCGAACCCGGCGTGGATTTCTCCGATCGCGGGCCCGCCACTGAATACCCAGTCAAAGCGCACAGGAGTGCAAGCCAGGTCTTCCATCCAATCTTGGGGTATTTTTGTTCCCCGAAAGGCCAGGAGGTGGCAATCGGAGGATGAAGCAACGAACGCGCAGACGTCTTTGAAAACGGTTGTCAGATCGATCCAAACAAATTGCGAAAAGCCCACGGCTTTCATCGCGGCCTCGGAAGAGGCCTTTCCCACCGGATCAGCTACGGTCCCGTAAATCGCTTCGGACGCATTGGCGCAGAGCAACGCTTCTTCTTGTGGTTCCATCACCGAAGCTTACCAGCACCTCTCTCCGATGGTCAAGTCCCCGCCCAAGGAGGGGTGGACGAGATAAATGGGGGTTTATGTGGATCAGGCCGATTTGACGGTCTTGCGGTGTTTTTGCATGAACCCTAAACAATCCTTAGAGATTGGCCCCTGAGTTCAGCGAAAAAACATCCAAACTCCTGCGGCGCGCAGCGGAATGCGCGCCCAGCCACTCCTCAAATCACGAAGAGTCAGTAGATGGCGACTACGGAAGCTTTGCCGATGCTGCCGGGCAGGATGACCCAATCGCCGTCGAACTTGCTCCAGGCTTCGCCGTTGACTGTGATTTTGGATGGTGCCTTTTCGTCAGGTGATCGAAAGCGAAGGCGAATTTCCCGGGGCGGGTTGCGCGTGGGACCGTTCAATTCCGCGGTGATGGCGCCGGAAGCGCCTTCGAACAACACCGACATTTTTCCGAAATAAGTCGCAGTATTCTCGATGCCGCATTTTTGACCGGGCTTCAACCAATCGCGCGGGATGGCTTGGCCCAGCAAAAGAGCATCGCCCTCTTCGCGCACGAAGAGAAACCGAAGCCAGCCGCAAGCATTGGCTTCATCGGAGGTTTTGTAATGGTCGCCGCGCCAATCGCCCATTTCCGGCAAAGCGTGCTCGGTGTTCATGTGGACATCCGGGAAATGGTTGAGCGCGATGGCGTTGAACATGGCGCGCAACGCCTGTTTGACATCGTCGCGGTAAAGATAGGCTTCGACATCGAAGAGCAGGCAAGCCTGCATCGACATGCCGCCCCGCCCAAACCAGTAACGGTCGAAATCATCCAGAGTGTAACCGTATTGGTTGGAGAGAAACAGATTGTCTTCGTAGTCCTTGAGAATCCATTGCGCCTGAATGGAGTGGGGATCGATGGCTTTGGTGATGATCAAATGGATGGCCCCTTCCAGCGTCTCGCAAATCCATCCGAAGCTCCGCCCACGGCGTTGGGCGTAAGAGGGGATTTGCGGAACCGCCGTGCCGTCGCGCAGACGCACTACCGGTGAACGAGCGGAAGCCGCAAGAAAATGGTCTAACAGCGTTTTATGGTAACGCTCCGCGGCGGCGCGGACGCGGGGCGCGTCAGGGTGGTGAATTTGTTCCAGAGTCCAGGCCGCGCCATCCAGCCCACGCCAAGTATAACAACTGGTGGAAAGCCAGGTCCACCAATCGCCAATGTCCTCCAAATCCCCCGGCGGGAGGAGCCCCTGCCCCAACCCCGCCTGGCCGGCGGTGCGTTCGGTCTCCCGGATAATCCAATTGGCCGCGGACACAATGTTCGGGGCAGCTCGGTTCAACCACGCCTCATCGCGGGTAAATCGGTAATGCTCGGCCAAAGTCCAGAGAATCCAGCCGTGATGCTGGTTATAGCCGCCGGATTCGTAGCCGGCCGTTCCGTAGAGAGTCCCTTCCTTCGAATCAAAATCACCCGGCAATCCCACCGTGCCTTGGTAGTGAAGCCAGGCATCCAGGCACTCCCCGGCTTCCTGGTGATACCCGCGCCGGTCGAGGTCCAGCACCATCATGCAGGATTCATTGCCGTAACAGCCATAGTTGAGCGAGCCGACACGGGCGAAACGACGGTGGCTGCCCGGTTCGAGTTCAGAATTGATCAGCAGATGCCCCGGGACGGCGCTATAGAAGTCGTTCAAGACAGGCTCCGGAGTGACCAGGCGCGCGCTCCGATTCAGAACTCCGCGCCAGTAATGGGCGGTGGCGGCTCGCTCCTTACCAAAGTCCAAGGCAGCCAGGGCGGCCGCTTCGGCGGGTTCGATCAGGGGAAGAAATGGCATCTTGACCCAAACCGTATTTGTCCCGTGAGGCGGCAGTGAGGCACTCCAGGAAAGCTGATTGGTCGAGGCCGCGGGGGTGGATTCGGAGACGAATTGGCCGCGCAATTGACTCCCATTCCAGATAAGCCCGCGACTGTCAACTCGAAGGTTGTAGTTTTCTCCGCCACGGACAGTGGTGGGCAAGCTGGCCGTCCGGGCGGTGTCCGTCGTATTCGTGAAATCAAACCTCAGCATGGCCACGGCGCAATCGTCGGGCGGCGGCGCATCGACCTTTATGCCGTCCAGCACGGTGGCAAAGGCCGTTTGCACGATGCGGACCCCATCGCGCTCCCAAGTCGTGATGCACGTGGGAATCGACTCCTCCTCGAGATGGCGTTCCACGGGTTGTTCCGGCAGACCAAAACGGAAATGAACCGGCTGCTTTTCCAAATCGAGCCGGGGCGTGTCCTTGGCCGGAAGCGACTTCATGAATTGATCGTTCCAGCGAATAAACAGTTCGCCATTGGCGTCGAGCCGGAACTTTTGGCGTCCCCCATCAACGCCCAGGATGAAGCAAATGCGCGATTTTTTTGGCGGCATTCCGTTCCAGGCGGTAGCCCAGGTTTGTTCCGGCAAAGCTGCCACTCGATCGTACAAAGTCTTTTGCGCGGCGTGCTCGACGGCCGCGGCGACGGTCGCGTAATCGCGCTGATCATAGGCAGGAACGATGGCCGCCCCATATTCCGGCAAATAAAGCGCGCCATTGTCCAAATCATCCACTTTGAAGGTGAACGAGACGGGACCATTTTTGAGGGTGACGAGCGTGCGGTCAAAAGAATTGGGGTCGCTATTTTTGACTGTTCGAACGAGCAAGGCCGTAGCGCGGTTCTCCGACGTGGTCGAAGCGATTTCCCCGTTGTAAGCCACGGCGATGAGATCGGGCGAAGGCGGACGCGCCCACATCACGCGAACCGGGCGATCCGCCAAGGTGGAATCGGTCAGGGCATGGATGCGGCTGATCTTCGGCAGCGGTTGATCGCTCGTGATGCGGATTTTAAGGGTGAATCTTCCGGTGGACGGGTAGTCTTTGAGTTCGGGGAATTCATGGGCATTGATAGGCCGGAAAATAAAACGAACGGAATTGTTCGAAACGGATTGTTCGGCATCGGCTGCGCGCCAACCGCCATTGTACCAGTTGCCCAACTCCAGCCAGCCGACATCGCCGCCTCCAGGCTCGCGGTCCTTGGGAAGATGTTGCTGTGGCCAGTGACTGCCCCAATATTCCAACCGCAAGCGAAGTCCCGCGGGAATAGGATCGGCAAAATCCACGATGACGGAGTGGATTTCGCGCGGGTCCTCCCAAACGATCCCCTGCCCTTCTGCCAAAGCCAGGCCGAAAGGCGCCGCGTCAAAGGGAGTCGGGACCGTCTCGCCAAAGAGGGGACAAAGCAGAGAGAACGCTGGGAAAAAGTTGAGCCAGAATCTGGGATTCACACCCGCAACCTACCAAATGTGCCGTCCGCGGCGCAACTGTTTAACTCAGCAGTCAAATAAACTTACAGGGCGACGACAAAGCGCCAGACCTGGATGGCAGGGACGGATCGCCGAGCCGTCCGCGGTCGCCTCGGCGAGGCGACCCTACCTTTACGACCCTTACGGCCGCCCAAAATGATTTGTTCTCTGCGCGGGCGGTTTGTGAGAAGGTTTGCGGCGTGCATTTATCGACTTGGCAATGGACCTGGCTGGCGGTAGCGGCCTTTTGTTCCGGGTTATCGAAGACCGGCATCGCGGGGTTGGGCATTCTGCCGGTGGCGCTCTTCGCCCTCGCGTTGCCGGCGCGTGAGTCCACCGGCGCGCTTCTGCCGTTGCTGGTCTGTGGGGATGTTTTTGGCGTGGCGTTTTACCGCAAGCATGCCAGTTGGCCGCACCTCTGGCGTCTGTTTCCCTGGGTAACCATAGGGGTGGTCGCCGGGTATTTTGCTCTCGGTCGGGTCAACAATGGGCAAATTCAGCGGATGATCGGGGTCACCTTGCTGGTCATGGTAGCGCTGCAATGGTGGCGCGAACGCCAAGGGGGCGACCTGGCCTCGCGTCTTCCGCATTCACTGTGGTTTGCCGCCTTGATGGGAGTGCTGGCCGGGTTCACGACGATGGTGGCCAATGCCGCCGGTCCGGTAATGGTGCTTTACCTCTTGGCCATCGGCTTGCCCAAACTCGTCTTCATCGGCACCAGCGCCTGGTTTTTCCTCTGTGTCAACGCTTTCAAAGTGCCGTTCAGCGTCAAGTTGGGCTTGATCACGCCCCCCTCGTTGCTCATGGACGCGATGCTGCTCGTGCCCATGATTCCTGGAGCTTTGCTCGGTCCGCGCATTTTGAAACATATCAACCAACGGGTCTTCGAGAGAATGGTGCTGATCCTCACCCTGGTGGGCGTCATCCGGCTTCTTTGGTGAATGGGCTGCTGTTCCCATGAGAAACAGATGGCGCGGGTCAGGATTTAGGCCAAATTCCACCGCAATTCTCTACTTAAAAACCACAAAATCGGTTTAAGATCTTTCCTTGAGCCTAGTGACTAAAGAAGTTACCGTTGGGCTGTGAAAGATGCGGAACTGAGCAAGAGTGCCTCCGAGTATTGGGAAGGGCAGCGTTGCATTTCGGTCACTGGCCCCCTTGTGGGGGCCGCGCAATCCATTTTATGAAATCCAAAACTAGCCAATCCACCATCGCCGCCCCTGCCAACCGTCCCAGCAATCGCGCGGCATGGATCCGCGGCGCCAAAGCCGTCTGCTCAACCATTCCGGAACAAAGCAAAAATCCCCAGCGGCTTATTTTGCTGGGAGCGCCCGGCGTGGGCAAAGGAACACAAGCAGACCTTCTGCACCAATGGTGCGGCGCTTGCCACCTTTCCACGGGAGATATTTTCCGCGGCGCTAAGAATTTGCCACAAGCCGAACGGTCCCCGGCCATGGAAAAAGCGCTGGCTTACATGGTGCGAGGCGAATTGGTCCCGGATCAGACCGTTCTGGACGTGGTCTGCGAACGGGTGGGTTGCCTGCGTTGCGGCGGCGGCTTTTTGCTCGACGGATTTCCCCGCACTGTTGCCCAAGCGGAAGCGCTGGAACAACTGCTTATCAAGGAAAATCTGCCTCTCACCGCTGTCCTCGATTACGATTTGCCCCTTGAGCAAATCGTCGAACGATTGGCCGGCCGGCGGGTTTGCGCCAATTGTAATATGATTTCTCATGTCACCGCATCGGTGCCGGAGGTTTGCCCTCAATGTGGCGGCAAGCTTGTACAACGCGAGGACGACCGCCCCCAGGCGATCCGCGTGCGCATGGAAGCCTATCGCCGCAGCACGACCCCTTTGACGGACTTTTACGGCAAGCGCGGCCTGCTCTTGACCATTTCTGCCGACGGCACGCCCGCGGAGATTCTGCAACGAACCGTGGATGCCCTGGCCAAACGCCATGCCCATGGCAATGGCGGCACCCGGCCCGCCTCCTAAAGCCCGGCACGCGATTTCTGAAAGAATTTCGCCGACTTGATCAGTTCACTTGCGGCGAGCCGATGGCAGGCGACGGGTTTCATTTAATGCGCGGCGAGCCTCTTTCATAACATCCTCGGCTGGAATCCCTTTTTCCGAGCCGGATTGGATTTCCTTTACGCGTCGCCCGATTTCATCGTTCCAAGCTGTCTCCAACTCAGGCGTCACATAATCGTCAATGCTTTCCATGATTCTTTCCGCCAGTCACGTGGGGCTGCAACGCCTAGCAAACGGCTCACCGATCTTCCACCAAATCGGACGCGGAGGCGTTGGCGCGGATTTGAGCGGGGGTTTTTGATCCGGGAATGACCGCCGTGACCAACGGGTCGCGCAAACACCAAGCCAAGGCCCATTGCGACATCGGAACGCCGGCAGGCACCTCCTGGGCAGCAATCTGTTCTGCTTCAGCGATATCGCGCTGCATTTTCGCGGCGTCAAACCGGGCCCGCACGTCATTGGGCGCAAAGGTGGTGCCGGACCTATATTTGCCGCTGAGAAGGCCGCTCGCCAGCGGGACGCGGGCCAGGAGACCGAGGCCTTCGCGTTGAGCATGCGGAAAATAAAGCCGCTCCGCGCGTCGATCCAGGCGGTTATAAACAATTTGCAAAGCCTCCGCGCCGCGCTGGCAGGCCTCGCGCGCCTGCAATTCGCTGCCTTTGCCCAAAATCGAAATGCCAAGGTGGCGGATGGTCCCATCCTGCTTCTCTTTCGCCAATGCCGCCCATAATGCGTCATTCTGAAAGACTGCATCCGAACCGGAATGAAATTGGTAGAGGTCGATGGAATCAATCCGCAGGGCAAGAAGCGAAGCTTGCAGTTGTTCACGCATCTCGTTCGCGCCGAAAGCATCATCCCTCTCCATAAAACCGCGGAAGCGATGGCCGAATTTTGTGGCGATGATCCAGCGGGAACGGTCACGCCGGGAAAGGTAATCGCCCACCAGTTTTTCGGCCGTGTGATCGCCATAACATTCAGCGGTGTCGATAAAATTCATTCGTGCAGCGGCCGCTTCATCGAGCATGGCATCGGTCTCGTTTTGAGAAAAATCCCGGCCCCATTCTCCACCCAATTGCCAGGTGCCGACTCCAATGACGGACAAACGCAATCCACTTTCGCCAAGGATACGATAACGCATAGCTGAGTTGATTGTATCAGGACAAACACCTCTGGCGCCTTATAAATCGCAAGCGCATATCAGGAAACTTTACCAGGTTGCGTTCTTCGCCGTTTCAGGCAGCTTGTCCGCGCTGAAGCAACGCCATGTTCTATTATCCACCGCGCCATGAGTTTTGGAAATTGTTCGGCAAGAAGTGCGCCGCGTTGCTTTGCTTGGCCTGGCTGGCCGCCACAGGCTGCTCATCACCAGGCAATCAGAACGAGCCTCCCTCCCTTGCCACTCCTCTCTCGGCTCGTCCGCCGGACCAACCCAGCGCCGCACCGCCGCTCCCGGAGCCTGTTGTCCTTTCGCCGCCCCAACAACCCGCCGCCCGTCCCCCGCGGCAGCCAACCGCGCAGGCGCCTGCGAAGGACAACCGGACCCTCTTTGCTTCCTCGATCAGCCAGGCCCTTCACGCCGCCAAGGTTCAATACACAACCGGCTCCGAAGGTTATTTGAAAATCCAGGTCGATGTGGAGAATCGAAGTGACGCGTCCGTGCCCTTCCGCTATGCCATTGAATGGTTGAACGCAAACGGAGACGTGCTGCCGTTCGCCAACAACGGCTTTTTGGATTGGACGCTCCGCGCCCGTGAAACTTCCACCATCGCGGCGACAGCTCCGACTCCTGCGGCGAAGGATTTTCGGGTCGTCTTTGTCGGCCCCTCCAAAAAATAAGCCGCGCAGGGTCCTTTAGCTCATTTTCTTAAGAGCATCCCGCACCCGCGCCGCTTCTTCGTAGTTCTCGTTCTTGACCGCTTCGTTCAGCGCGCTTTCCAGTTTTTCCCGGGCGCTCAGGGGCCGTTTGCTATTGATCTCCTGAAGCCAAAGTTCCAGCGATTGGACTTCCCCGCTGTTTTCGAGCAAGTCCGGGCGGTCGTAATCGCGGTAGAACTGGCGAATCTCTTCAAGTCCCTCGTTAACCAGGCGAACGACTTCATCATAGCGATTATCTTTGAGCGCGATGGCGCCGCGAGCCCGGACACGCATCATCAACAATTGCGGTCGAAATTGCTGGAGGGACCATGCCAGCTCTTCCGACCCGGCGTATTTGCCGACGAAGTCAAATACTTTGAGATTGCGATTGGCGTCCTCAATGACGGCATTGAAATCCTCCAACTGAAACAGGCAGATGTAACGGTGATGATATTGGATGGCCTCCTGTTGCAACCGGGCGCAATCCTCAGGCGTCAAACGATAGGATTTGTCATCCTGTTCGTGCTCGCGCCGGAATTTTTCCAAAAGGTCGAGGTAATATTCCAAGAGGGATTCCCGCCCGTAGGGTCTCTTGCCATCAGGCCGGCCTTTGGCGTTCATTTGCAAAAGCCCCAGGTCCACGCGGAGTTGTATTTTGTCCGCTCCATCTTTGCCGCGGAAACGCCTGACCACGACCTGGCCCGGCTGATAGTCCCACTGATCCAGCAGGGCCGAAATATCGAAACTCATAGCGCAAATATGGCGGTCGATGGGCTGCAAGTCAACGCAGTGCTGGAAAGTTCCTCCCTCGGACCGTAGCATCGTCCACCTATGCCAACGACCTTGCCCGTGATCGTCCACGCCAGCCAATTTCCTGACGCCGTCCAGCGCGGCCTGCTCGAAGGGCTGCGCTCCCGCCGCATCCCGCCAAAGTACCTTTATGAAAGCCGGCAGCAGGCGGCCAAATGGCTCGCGCTGCACGAGGCTTTCTCGCCGGCGCGGAATGACCCGGAAGCCACCGCCATCTACGATCGGAGTTACCACGCCGCCGCCAAACTCCTGCCCCAGGGCCCGATGCGCCTCATCGGATTGGGTTGCGGCGGCGGCCAAAAAGAAGGGCGGCTTTTGGCCGTGCTGGCCGGGCAAGGCGAAGCCATCTCTTATACGCCGTGCGATGCCAGTTTGCCCCTGGTTATCACTTCCGCGCAACAGGCGGAAGGGATGGCCAAAGTTTGCCGCCCACTCCTGTGCGACTTGGCAATGGCCGATGATTTGGCGCACGTTTTCGATGAGATTGAGCCGCGCCACCGAGCCTGCCTTTTCACCTTCTTCGGCATCATTCCTAATTTCGAACCAGACCTGATCATGGCCAAATTGTGCGCGTTGCTACGGGAGGGCGACCTTCTTCTTTTCAGCGCCAATCTGGCGCCTGGCCCCAGCTATGACGCCGGAGTGGAACGGGTCTTTTGCGGGTATGACAATCGCGAAACCCGTGAGTGGTTGCTGGCCTTTGTCACCGACCTTGGCATCGAGCGGAGTGACGGCGTCCTTGAGCTCTACATCGAAGAAGCGTCCGGACTGCGGCGGATAGCGGCGGATTTTCGCTTTCATCGGCAACGGGCATTCTACGTGGAGGGGGAACAGATTGAATTTGACGGCGGCGAATCGCTCCGCCTCTTTTTTTCCTTTCGTTACACTCCCGCTCAAGTCCAGCGATTGTTGCGGGCGCGGCAGATTGTCGTTCTGGAGCAATGGGTCACGCCTTCCGAAGAGGAAGGCGTCTTTCTCTGCCGGA
Source organism: Limisphaerales bacterium (assembly GCA_052139695.1). Taxonomy (GTDB): domain Bacteria; phylum Verrucomicrobiota; class Verrucomicrobiia; order Limisphaerales; family Palsa-1400; genus PLGF01. The sequence continues at coordinate 9,078 of JBKQWF010000307.1, read as the reverse complement.
AGATCGGCGTTGACGCTTAAGAGGAAACAGTATTTGCTTTCCGCATTATGAACTCTCCTTTGACGTCCCGGCGTGAATTCCTGAAAAAATCGGCTTTGGCAGGTGGAGCGCTTGGGGCCATGTCCGCCGTCACCTTGCCCTTGGCCTCAAGCGGAGCAGATTCAGTCAAGAAACGGCCCATAAAAAAAGGGATCATGTGGGAATCGGCGGGAGGCAATATGGGGGTGACGGAAAAGTTCAAACTCATCGCGCAAGCAGGCTTTGATGGAGTGGAAGTGCCCAGCGGGATGAATCAGGAGGAATTCTTAAAAGGAAGGGATGCCTCGGGCTTGACCATTGCCAGCGTGGTCGATTCCGTACATTGGCAAAAGACCTTGGGCGACCCCGATCCCGCCGTCCGCGCCGCGGGTTTGGAAGGATTGAAAATCTCCTTGCGCGATTGCAAAGCGTATGGGGCCACCTCGGTCCTGCTTGTGCCGGCGGTGGTCAATGAGCGCATTTCCTACGATCAAGCTTATGCCCGTTCTCAAGCAGAAATCAAAAAAGTCCTTGGGTTGGCGGAAGACCTTGGGGTCAAAATCGCCATTGAAAATGTTTGGAACCAACTGCACCTCAGCCCGCTGGAGGCGGCGGCCTACATCGACCAACTGCACAGCCCGGCCATGAGCTGGCACTTTGACGTCGGCAACGTCATCAATATCGGCTGGCCGGAGCAGTGGATCCGGATTCTGGGCGGGCGCATTCACAAGTTGCATATCAAGGAATTCAGCCGCAAAAAGCGCAATGAGGAAGGCTTATGGAAGGGATTTGAGGTTGAGTACTTGGAAGGCGACAATAATTGGCCGGAGGTGATGAAAGCACTGGATGAAGTCGGCTACAATGGCTGGGGAACAGCCGAGCCGGCCTACTCGCCCAAAGGGGTTGACGCGCCGACGCGCCTCGCCCAGGTTTCGCAGAAACTGGACACGATTTTTGCCTTGTAAACGAACAGCGGCCCGCCGCCGCTGGCGGCCCAAAAAAAAGGGCGCGAAATTGAGTTGTAGGTTTTGCCCCGATGCTTTAGATATTGACTCAATGAGTCCAGTTGGCGAGGCGCCGATAGTCTCAACAAAAGGGGCTTGCCATAAAAAGATGGAGATCAGGGCGGGGCAACCAATGGAAGATCCACATCTGGCAGCGGAATGCCGTGCCCGCATCCTACATCATTTGACAGATCATCTTCAGCAAGAGACCACGCGGCATTTGACAGAACCTGCATACCCATGAACTTCCCCGAACGACGGGTCGTGATTACCGGAATGGGGGTCATTGCGCCGAGCGGCAAGGATTTGAACACCTTCTGGGCCAATGTCCGCGACGGCCACAGCGCGGCCGGCCCGGTCAGCCGCTTCGACGCCAGCAAACTTCCGGTAAAAATCGCGGCCGAAGTTAAGGATTTCGATGTTTCCAAATACGTCGTCAGCCGTAAGCCCGGCCGGTTCGACTTGACTATCCAATACGGGGTGGCCGCGGCTACTCTCGCGGTCAAAGATTCAGGCCTTGATCTCCACGCCATCGACCCGGACCGCGTCGGCGTGGTGGAAGGCACGACCATCAGCGGGGCGGAGAGCATTATCAAAGCGCGCGACAGTTATGTCTCGCACGATGGAAACTTTCGCGCGTTGCATCCTTACAATGTCGTCGCCGGCTATTGCGGAGAAGGCAGCAGCACCATCAGCCTGCACCTCGGCATTCATGGTCACGCGGTCACTTATTGTTCCGGTTGTGCTTCTGGAAATGACGCCGTTGGCTACGCCGCCAGCATGATTCAAAACGATGACGTGGATGTGGTGGTGGCAGGCGGCGCCGAAGAGACCATGGAAATGTTGCATGTGGGTTTTTGCCGGGTTCGCGCCATGACGGAACAGGGCGGCGAACCGGGAGAAGCCATGCGGCCTTTCGACCGCACCCGCGATGGTTTTGTGATCGGAGAAGGCTCGGCCTTTTTTGTTTTGGAGGAGCTAGCGCATGCCTTGGGACGGGGGGCGCGCGTTTACGCGGAAATCGCCGGCCACGGCCGCAGTTGCGAGGCCTATCATGCCACCGACCCGCATCCTGACGGCATTGGTTACGTGCGGGCGATGGAAAAAGCTTTGCGCCATGCCAGAGTGAATCCAACGGAAGTCGGTTACATTAACGCGCACGGCTCGGCGACGCCTTTAAACGACCCCATCGAAACGCGCGCCATCAAAACAGTTTTCCGTGAGCACGCCAGGCGCCTGGCCATCAGCGCGACCAAGCCCGTGACGGGGCACCTCATGGGCGCGTCGGGAGCGATTGAAACGATGATTTGCGCGCTGGCGCTGGCCCGGCAGGAAATCCCGCCGACCATCAATCTGCAAAAACCCGACCCCGCCTGCGACCTGGACTATGTCCCCGGCACGGCGCGGTCCTATCCGACGCGGGTTGGACTTAATCTGAACGCGGGGTTTGGCGGGCGTTACGCGTGCCTGGTGTTAAAGAAGTATTGACAAGGTGGATACACTGGCTGTCATCCGAGTTACCGCCCTGGCCGCAACAATCCTGAACGTTGTCTTGACTATTCTGGTGTTGTCGCGGGACTTTCGTTCCACGTTGCACCGGGTTTATCTGGGATGGGGCATTTCCGTGACGCTATGGAACCTGGGGGTTTACCACTTGAGCCAGGATGGCATTGGCGACATCGAGGCGCGGAAGTGGGCCAATGTCCTGCAGTTGGGGGTCATTTTCATGCCTGTGACGCTCTTTCACCTGTGCTGGCTCATCGCGCAGGCCCGGAGAAAATGGGTCATCCCGGCCTTGTATCTGATCCACATCGGTTTCGCCGTCAGCCTGTGTTTTGGCCAATTCATCAGCGGCGTTCAACCACTCGACGTGGGTTATTGGTCAATAGCTGGACTGGGATTCTATGTCTTTAGCGTGGCTTACGTGTTCATCACGGTGGCGTTGGTGCGCATGCTCTATCGCAAACAAAAGGAGGTGCCGCCGATGCAGCGAACCCGCTTGCGCGCGCTGTTGCTGGCCATTGTGGGGCTCTGGATATTTGGAACCAATGATTTGATGCCCATCATGGGCATGGAGAATTATCCTCTGATCAACGTCAAATTCTATCCGATGGGGAGCTTGGCCGCGGTTTTTTACGTCCTCATTATTGGCTACGGGGTCCTGCAACACCGGCTTTTGGATATTCACGTGACTCTCAGCCGGCTGGCCGCGCAAATCGTGCGGCTCCTGTTCATGATGTTGGTGGGTTTCCTCCTCTTATTGCTTATTTCGCGCCTGGCGCCGGCCAAATCGTTTACCCCGTTTTCCTTCGGAGCGGCGATGGGAGTGCTCTTTGTCAGCGGGTTGGTGGCAGGGCTGTTTTTTCCACAGTTCTTTGGCCGGGGCAGCGATAAACTGGAACGGCAAATTCTGGGTGATCGCTTTGAATATCATGCCAGGGTCCAGGCCTTGATCCAGACGATGCGTTCCTATCCCGAACCGCAGTACTTGCTGCACGAGCTGCAGGAACTGCTGGTGGGGACGATGAAGATGCGCAGCTACCAGATCATTTTATTGGACGACACCACCCATGCTTTCAAGCTCTACTACTCGCACCCGGCACAAACCGACAGCGCGCTGCCCGACCTGCAGGTAGCTTCACCCGTTTTCCGCTATTTCCAACAAACGCGGGCAAAATTTCTTTCCTGCAATTTTTATGAGGCGGAGCGCGAATCGCCCTTGGAACGGCAGGCCCGCGAACAACTGAAAAGCTTTGAACCGGAAATCTGTCTGCCCTTCTTTGTGGCCGACGATTTGATCGGCATGATGTTGCTGGGGGCCAAGGACAGCGGCGACCTCTTCACTCCGCACGACCTGCGGCTGCTGGTCGATATGTCGTCCAACCTCGGATTGTTGTTGAATCAAATCCGCCTCCGGCAGCAATTGCAGGTCGTCCACGAACAGGACCTCTTGGGGCGGATGTCCCGCGGCCTGGCGCATGATTTGAATAATCTGCTCACTCCCGCTCAGACCTTGTTGCAGCTCTTGCAGGAAACGCGCTTGAACCAGGCCACGATTGATGAACTGCTTCCCATGTGCCTGCGCAATCTCGAAACGGTCCGCACTTACGTCAACGAAGCGCTCTTTTTCTCCCGCTCGGCCAAACTGCTGGGCAAGCCGGGCCTCCTGGACGAAGCGGTGCGGGAAGCGATCGCCCTGGTCAAGCCCAACGCCGAGGGCAAAAACATTCAAATTACCGCTGAAGGCGCCTCTGACGTGCTCATTGAAATGGACGCGGTGCTGATTAAACGGCTGATCTGCAACCTTCTTTCCAATGCCATCGACGCCTCGCCCGGCGGCGCCAGGATCGAGGTGGAACTGGCCCCGCTTCCTAAAACTGAATTGAACCGCGACTGGCATCGTCTCAAGGTCATCGACCACGGTGAAGGCATCAACGCCGAGAACTTGCAGCGAGTCTTTACGCCCTATTTCACCACCAAGAACACGGGCGACGGCAAACGCGGATTTGGCCTCGGCCTGGCCATCGCGCGCAATATCGTTCATCTCCATGGCGGCAATTTGAGCATAACCAGCAAAGAGAAGAGAGGGACCACCGTCCAAGTCGATTTGCCCAGCAGACTGGGCGCCCAGACCCAGGCGGCGCCGTCCCCCAATTCCCGGCTGAACATGATTCCAACATGAAAACGTTGTTGATTATTGCTCCCACGCCCGGCCTGGCCGCCGCGGTGCGGGCGACGCTCGATTCCACCCATTATCGCATCATCGAGCAGAGCGAGGTCCGCGAGGAGGAGTTGCGCTTGAAAGCGCCTTTAATCGATGTCTGCTTTTTCGACGCGGACTTGACCACGGTCGAGCCCATCCGCAACCTGGAGAGTCTGCGGCGAGTGCTGCCGGAATGCCCTATCTTCCTTTACGTATCGGACTCGCACTGGGACTGGGAAGAGGATGCCTATCTGCTCGGTGTCACGCATATTTTAAGAAAGCCGGTGCGGGGGCGCCTCCTCAATACCTTGCTGGCCCGCTTGCCCTCAGGCCGAACGCCGGCGGAATTGCCGCTGGCCATCTCGCCGGCACGCCCGCGGAACGAGGCGCCGCGGGGACCGGACGCCGGATTGATCGCCGGCCGCATGCTGGAGCAATTGCGCAGCTATTCCTCCATCCTTTGCCACAGCCTCTGTGCGGAGGCGCTTTTGAAGGAGTTCCTCCTCCTCTTGCGGGAAATCCTCGGGATCAACCGCGCCGCCATCTTCCTGCGTCAAGCAGCGCGTTTGCCGGAAGCTACCAGCGGAGCGGGCCGCTCGCGGCGCCTCTATTCGGGCTGCGCCATCGGCCTTTCCAACAGCGTGCTGGAACATTTGGAATTGTCTCTGGATGCGGGCATCGGAGCTTATCTTTTTCAGACGGGCCGGGCCTTGCGGCGGGAAAGCGAAGAAGCGCAACGCGACCCCGACATCCGGCGGGAATTTGAATTGCTGGGCGCGCGGGTGGCCATCCCGGTCCTGGACCGCGAATCGATGGTGGGCGTGGCGATGTTCGATGAAAGGCTCACGGGGGAACCCATGGGCAATGAAGAACTCGCGCTGATCTTTCATTTGCTCGAACAATTGGGGCTGGCCATCAAAAATGTCTGGTGGCACGACCAGGTCTCGGCCCGGCACGAAATGATGTTTGACATACTGCGTCACATCAAAACTGGGTGCATTGTCATCGGGCCGGACTTGCAAGTCCTTCATGCCAATGATATGGCGCAAGCTTATTTTCCCCGGACCCATCGCCTGGGCGGCGCCTTCGAGTTTAGCGATTTGCCCCACGCCGTCGGCGGCAAAGTGTTCGCCGCGGTCAAGACCGGCCAGCCGGTGGAGGATTTTAAGTATCGCCCCGCGGCGGAGCCGGACCGCGCCTTTCAGATTTCCATCACGCCTTTCCGCCGCGAAAAAGAACCCCAACCGACGGCCGTGCTCGTCGTGGTGGAAGATTGCACCGCGGCGGATCGGCTGCGCCATTTGGAAATCGAAACGGCTAACCTTCGCCTGGTGCAGCAAATGGCGGAACGGCTGGCGCACGAGATTGGCAATGCCGTTGTGCCGCTTTCCACGCACCAACAGCTGCTGAAGGAACGAGGCGCGGACCCCGAATTTCAGCAGTCGCTGGCGCTGGCCATGGAGGAGAGCGTCAAGCGCGTCAGCCGCCTGGTCGAACAAATGCGGTTTCTGGCGCGCGACCATGCCTCGCAGATGGAGTCGGTTCCTGTCAAACAACTGATCGAAGAGGCCTTCCGGGAAGCTCGCGCCTACCATCCCTCGGCCACGGTCCTGCTGCAATATGAGGCTTCCGGCGAGCCTTTGAGCGTTTCCTGCGACCGGCTCGGCCTGCAACACGCCTTTGCCGAAATCATTCTCAATGCCTTCCAAGCCAATAGTTCCGCCTGCCAGGTGCATGTGCGCACGCGGTCCGAAACCGATTCCAGCGGAGGACGGTGGGCGCAGATCGAGGTCCAGGACAACGGCGCCGGCTTCAGCGCGGAAGCGGCCGGCAAAGCTTCCGAGCCATTTTACACCACGCGCAAAGTTGGCTTGGGACTGGGGCTGGCCGTCACCAGCAAAATCATCCATACGCACTGCGGCAAACTGGAAATCCCGCCGCCGCGAAGCGGTTACCCCGGACTGGTGCGGATTTCACTTCCTTTGGAACAAGCCGCCGCGTCCGAGGACAAAACCAGCGGCAAAGCCAGCTCCAACTAATCAGACCACCAGGCGAACGGGCTATTCCTCGACCGCCAGCAACTTGGCCAGCACGCCAAAATCTTCCAGCGTGGTGGTGTCTCCTTTGATGTCCGCGCCCGCGGCGATTTGTTTGAGCAGCCGGCGCATGATCTTGCCGGAGCGGGTCTTGGGCAGGGCCTCGGCAAAACGGATGTCATCCGGTTTGGCCAGCGGCCCAATTTCCCGGGCCACGTGGGTGCGCAATTCATCGCGGACGGACGGCGCCGCGGAAACGCCGGTTTTCAAAGTGACAAAGGCAACCAGCGCCTGGCCTTTCAAATCGTCCGAGCGGCCGACCACGGCGGCTTCCGCGACTTTGGCGTTGCTCACCAGGGCGCTTTCCACTTCGGCGGTTCCGATGCGGTGTCCGGCCACGTTGAGAACGTCATCAATTCGGCCAACGATCCAGAAATAGCCGTCCTTGTCCTGGCGGCATCCATCCCCCGTGAAATAGCTGCCTTTGACCTCGCTCCAGTAAGTTTGAAGAAAGCGCTTCGGATCTCCCCACACCCCGCGCAACATCCCCGGCCAAGGCTTGCGGACGATCAGCTTCCCGCCGGAGCCTTTGGGCACCGGCTGGCCGGCGTGATCGACCACCTCTGGAACGATGCCAAAAAAAGGCAGAGTGGCCGTGCCCGGTTTTGTGGGAGTCGCGCCGGGCAGCGGCGTGATCATGATCCCGCCGGTTTCCGTCTGCCACCAGGTATCCACAATGGGACAGCGCTTCTTTCCAATGACCTCCCGATACCACATCCAGGCTTCCGGGTTGATCGGCTCACCGACCGTGCCCAAGAGACGAAGCGAGCTAAGATCGTGTTTTTCCGGCCATTCCGTTCCCCATTTCATGAAGGCGCGAATGGCCGTCGGCGCTGTGTAGAGAATAGTGATGCCGTACTGCGCCACCATCCGCCAGAAGCGGTCCGGCTCCGGATAGTTGGGCGCACCCTCGTACATAAAGCTGGTCGCGCCGTTGGCCAGCGGACCGTACACCACGTAGCTGTGGCCCGTCACCCACCCCACGTCCGCGGTACACCAATAAACGTCCTCCGGCTGAAGGTCGAAGACGTACTTGGAGGTCACTTTGGTGTAGAGCAAATAACCGGCGGTGGTATGAAAAATGCCCTTGGGCTTGCCGGTGGAACCGCTCGTGTAAAGAATAAATAAAGGCGACTCGCTCTCCAGTTTTTCCGCCGGGCAATCGGCCCGGACGTATTGCACTTCACGATGCCACCAGACGTCGCGCCCTTCCTGAATCTGAATTTCCTGGCTGGTGCGGCGCAGGACGATGACCTTCTCCACCGACTTGGCCAGCAGCTCGCCGGAGGCATCCTTAAGCGTGAGCGCTTCATCGACGTTTTTTTTCAAGGGCACGATGGTTCCCCGGCGGAAACCGCCATCCGCCGTGACGACCAGCCTGGCCTGGCAGTCAAAAATACGGTCGGCGACGGATTGAGCGCTGAAACCGCCGAAAACCACGGAATGGACAGCGCCAATGCGGGCGCAGGCCAGCATGGCAATGGCCGCCTCCGGCACCATAGGCAGGTAAATGATGACGCGGTCGCCTTTCCGCGCGCCCTGGCGCTTGAGGACATTGGCAAAAAGACAAACTTCGTGATGCAGCTGCTTATAAGTGTAGGTGCGGACTTCGCCGGGCGTGCCGGGACCGGCAGGTTCCCCTTCCCAAATCAGGGCGGCCTTATTGGCCGTGGCCGTGCCGAGATGGCGGTCCAGGCAATTGAAAGAGACGTTCAAACGTCCGCCGGCAAACCATTTGGCGTTGGGCAGTTTCCATTGCAGCACCGTTTTCCATCGCTTGAACCAAACCAACTCGTCGGCGGCCTGCCGCGCCCAGAACTTTTCCGGGTCGCGGATGGATTCACGGTAGAGCCGCTGGTATTGAGCCAGCGATTTGACATGAGCGCGCTGGGCAAAGGCCGCGGAAGGCTTAAAGACGCGGTCTTCGCGCAATACGGACATGATATTCTCAGGTGCGGTCGTGGTAGCCATGTTGCTCCATTGTATCGATTGAAGCGAAAGCGTCAATCCTCCGTCAAGGAGAACAAAGAGAGGGGGGGCACGACAAGATGCTTCCAGTCGAAAAGAGAGAGCGAAGGCATCGCGACGGGGCGCGCCCTGGGCGCACCCCCCCCGGGGGGGGGTAACAGTGGCTCAATTTACCTCAATTGGGTTCAATTTGGTTCGGGATGGCCTGGACTTCCGGCATCTGGTTGAGCCAGGAGAGGAGGTTCTGGGCCAGTTGGCGTTTTGGAGGCGCCGGTTAAGCTGCCGGCGG